>JAIOSQ010000139.1 GCA_021107535.1 Bacteroidales bacterium
AACGATGAACGAAAAACGAATATAAATCACATATTTCAATATCAACAATCGAACATCCTATCGACAATCGACAATTAATATGGATTGAGGCCCATATTAAATTTCTTCAGTATCAACAACTTTCGCAAGCAATTCATCATAAGGTACCGTCAGTAACTTTTTCCCCTCAAACTCGATCTCGGTTCCTGAAAACTGTTTGTAAAAGACAATATCACCAATCGCAACTTCACAATTCTCTATATTGCTGAGCGCTATCACCTTTGCAAACATTGGCTTCTCCTTCGCCGTATCAGGGATAATGATCCCGGATGCAGTCATTTGTTCTTTCTTATCATCAGAAATGTCTAAGATAACATTCTGGTTCAGTGGTTGTAATTCTTTCATGATTATATTTTTAAAATACTTGTTATAATGATCATTTACTGTGTGCTAATGTATTTACTGTTACTGGTTGCTGGTTGCTGCCTACCGCCTACCGCCTACCGAATATCCAGAAGCCTATTGATCCGGGCTTTATCAAATCCCACGATGATCTCTCCGTTAATATCAGTCTGAGGTACGCCCTGCTGGCCACTGCGCCTCATCATTTCCTCCGCCATGGCAGTATCCCTGGACACATCAATATCGCTAAATTGAATCCCGTTTTTCCTGAGATAGGTTTTCAAGGTAGTACACCAGCTACAGCCCGGAGTGGAATATACTGTAACCCTTTTCGTCGGCTTGTCAGGGTCAGCAAACCTTGTTACAAATGCATTTTCAAAAATTGAATTAAAAAACCCGGGGTGATGACATCCTTTAACGACATTCTTAAATTCTCCTTTTTCGAAAACGACCAGCGTCGGGACTGAAGCAATATTATAATTGGCATGAATATCCCTCACCACATTGGTATCGGCAATAAACACAGAAACATCAGGATTCTCTTCCAGGGAAGATGACAAATTTTCATAAGCACAATCACTCTGTTCCAACCCTTTCTTATAAAGCAGCAAATAAGCTTTATCCAGATCGTTGATGTGTTCTGTTAGCTCATAATGAGATTTAATTTCTTTCATATCTGCAATTTCCATACGCCCCGATCAAGTTGCATGCCAAAGCTCCCTATTTGGAAGGCCTTCCAGATAAGGAGCAGAAATCTGTCAAAAAAGGACAGGATGAAGTATATTTTCAGGAAACAGCATGATAAGCGACTGCCATTATTACAGGGAAAAGGGGTGCGGGGGGCGGGGGACGGGGGGCGGGGTGTATTTTGTTTGTCGCGTACCCCGTCCCGCGTACCAGTTTCTATAATTTATCCAACTTCAATTTGCTAATTATCATCCCATTGCGTACCTTTGCAAAGCCAAAAGGCAGTTCGTTCTATCGCCCCGAGTAATCGGGGAGGAAAGTCGGGACAGCACAGGGCGCCATGCTTCCTAACAGGAAGGCTCCGCTATTAGCGGGGACAGCAAGTGCCGCAGAAAATAACCGCCTATGTTGAAGTTAATTATTGATGAGGCCTGCCTTCGTCAAGACTTCGGCAGGCAAGGGTGAAAATGTGAGGTAAGAGCTCACATCCCGGCATGGTGACATACCGGGAGGGTAAACCTCATGGGCTGCAAGACCAAATAAGTTCCGGATTGGCATGCTTGTCATGCCATACAGGGCTGCCCGCCCTGATCCCACGGGAACCGGAATGGGTAGGTTGCTACAGGCTCCGGGTGACCGGGGTCGCAGATAAATGATAGAAGTCCGCCTTGGCGGATCACAGAATCCCGCTTATAGAACTGCCTTCGGAATACGGCTCCTTCGGTTGAAATACCGGGGAGCCTTTTTAATTTACAATTCTGTGTGTGCAATTCTGTATTTGAAATTGTATTTTCAATATTTAATATCACATTGTACATACAGAATACAGAATACAGAATTTTATATTCCACGCTACATTTCTTTCATCATAATAACTAATCCAGATCGCCGTTAGTTGTTAAAGCCTTTCTGTTAATAACAAAACCAACTGCTGGAAAAAACCGGTACCCTAATTTATATTTTTGTTCTTCACCATTCACTCTGCAGAGCTATGAACAAACACTTCATCATCGTGCTCATACTCATGCCTGTACTTTTTAGTATGGGACAAATACAAGCACAACAATCAGCCGCTTATCAGGATCCTGAAGCGACATATAATACCGGAATTCTGCTCTTCGGGCAGGAGCAGTACGGAGCCGCTGCCAAAGCATTTGAGAAAGTAATTCATGAGAACCAGGAACTGCCCGGGCTTATGACGGTAAATGCTGCGTATTATGCTGCAGTCTGTGCCTTGGAACTCGAGCATGAAAATGGTGAATATAAACTGATTAACTTCATCCGGGAACATCCTGAGAACACGCTCGTTAAAAGAGCTTATTTCCAGCTTGGCAAATATCAGTTCAGCAACGGAAAATATACACAAGCACTTAAATCCTTTACAGAGGTTGAAGTCCCAGACCTTAACCGGGAAGAGAGGACAGAATATTACTACAAGAAAGGATACAGCCAGTATAAGACCAAAAAGCCTGACAGGGCCAGGACATCTTTTAGAAAAGTACTCAGCAGCAAATCAAAATACACTCCCTATGCCACATATTATTATGCAGTGATCTCTTTTGAAGAAGGCGATGATGATGATGCAAAAGAAAATTTCGAAAAACTAATAGATAACCGCAGTTTCAGGAAATCAGTGCGTAACTACCTGGCACATATTTACCATCGTGAAGGGGAATACGGAAAGATGATGGAACTGGCCGTTCCTGCTTATAAAGAGGCTTCAGGAAAGGATAAGCCCGGGCTTGCGCTGATGATCGGGGATGCATATTATCAATCCGGTAATTATGATGAAGCCCTCCCCTATTTTGAATTTTATGAACGATCTTCCCACCGTTCTATGAGCAGGGAAGAAGCTTATGAGATCGGGTATACCTTTTTCATGAAAGAAAACTATAAGGCAGCCATACAAAACTTCCAGCAAGCCGTGGGCGAAGATGATCAGCTTGCACAGAATGCTTACTACCACCTTGGGTATTGCTATTTGCAAACAGATCAGAAGAAGTTCGCTTCCAATGCATTTTCTTCTGCATGCAAAATGGACTTCGACCGTGATATCAGCGAAGATGCCCTTTTCAATTATGCCAAGCTGAGCATGGAAGTGGCCAGCGATCCATATAATACCGCCATTGCAGCGCTCGAAGATTACATTGAAAGGTATCCCGGATCACCAAGGGTGGATGAAGCCTATTCATTTCTTGCCAGCCTGTATCTTTCCACGAAGAACTATAAACAGGCCCTCACATCCTTTGAAAAGATCAAATCACAGAACCCCGCTTTAAAAGAAGCCTATCAGAAAATCTGCTTTTACAGGGGGATAGAACTTTTTAATGCCAATGAGCTTGAAAAAGCCGTCCCTCTTTTCAAAAAGGCGGCCGTCGAAAACTACGATAAGGCCATCGCAGCAGAAGCCAACCTATGGATCGGGGAAGTTTTTTACAGGCAGAATAATTCATGGGGTGCCATCAAATACTATAAAGAGTTTTTGAACACCCCGGGTGCCAGTCAGCTGGAAGTCTTCAGTTCAGCCTACTATAATCTCGGATACGTCTACTTTAATAAAAAAGATTATGGCAATGCCATCACCTGGTTCAGAAAATTCGCCGACTATAAAGGCGAAAAAGACACACGCCTGGTGACAGATGCCCTTGTGCGGCTCGGCGACTGCTATTTTATCAGAAAGGACTATAATAAAGCAATACAGAATTATAATAATGCAATCCGTACAGGGAGCGGAAAAACAGACTACGCCTTGTACCAGAAAGCTATTACCCAGGGAGCTTCAGGCCTCTTCAACGATAAGATCAGGACATTAAAAGAACTTATCAACAGCCAGGGAAGATCGACTTATGCCGATGATGCCAAATATGAGCTGGCTGTCACCTATTTGCTCCTGAATAAAAATACTGATGCCCTCAGCTGGTTTAACAGGCTGATCAAAGACCACCCAAACAGCCGCTTTGCCATCAAATCCCTCCTGAAAACAGGATTGATCTATTACAACGAAAACCAAAACGAAAAGGCACTTGCCACGCTCGAGAAAGTGGTCAAGGATTACCCGGGTACTCCGGAATCAAGAGAAGCCCTTAACAGCATCAGGAATATCTATATCGACCAGAACAGGGTTGACGAATATTATTCCTATGCCGGGAATCTTTCATTTGCCGATGTTACCGTTTCCGAGCAAGACTCCATTACTTACATTACTGCCGAAAACCTCTACATGGAAAATAACTGTGATGAAGCTATTCCGGCATTCGGGGCTTATCTTAAAAGGTTTCCCTACGGAATCTTCGCAGTCAATGCCAGTTATTACAAGGCGGAATGCGAACTTAAAAACGGGATGACTGAGGAAGCCCTTACAGATTTTGCATTTGTTGCTTCCCAGCCCACCTCAGGATTTACTGAGAACAGCCTTTTACAGGCCGCCCGCCTGAGCATGAAGATGGAAGCCTGGGACAAAGCACTTGATTATTATACCCGGCTTTCGGATTTCGCCGAATACAAAGATAATGCTATGGAAGCGCTGGAAGGCAGAACCGATTGCAACTATAAGCTGGGCAAGTGGGCAGACGCCATCACCGCTTCCATGATGATGCTGTCGAACGAAAATGTAGACGACCACCGCATCCACAAGGCCCATTACATCATATCAAAATCGTATATGGCTATGGACAACCTGGAAAATGCCAGGGTGGAATTTGCCATCACCGAAAAGCTTAGCAAGAACGAATGGGGTGCCGAATCAAAATTCATGATCGCCTATATCGACTTTATCACAGGCAAATATATCGAAGCTGAGAACGGTATCTTCGAACTGGGTGATCATTATGCCTCCCACGATTACTGGGTTGCCAAAGGCTTTCTCCTTCTGTCAGATGTGTACCTCGCAGATGGGAATGAATTCCAGGCAAAGGAAACCCTGAAAAGCATTATTGAAAACTACCGGGGGCCGGAACTGGGTGAAATTGCAGCACAAAAACTTGCCGGGATCGAATCACGCACCGGTGATGACCTACCCGCCGAGGTGGGTGACACTTTATAAAT
>JAIOSQ010000158.1 GCA_021107535.1 Bacteroidales bacterium
ACGGGAGAGAAGATGGTCAGGTATACTGAAGAACAGATCCTTGCACTTCTCGTGAAGGAATACAGGGATGAAGACATCATGATCCTGGCCCCGGTAGTGCGTGGAAGGAAAGGGCATTACAGGGAAAACTTCGAGCAGATGCGGCGGCAGGGATACCTGAAAGTAAGGGTTGATGGAGAGATAAGGGATCTGGAATTCGGAATGCAACTCGACCGTTTCAAAGTCCATGATATTGAACTTCTGGTTGATACCTTAAGTGTGAAGCCGGAGGGAAAACCGATGCAGCGCATGGCCAGGGCCATTCAGACTGCAATAAAATCCGGCAGAGGTGCAATAATGGTCATCAGGCAGGGAGAAAACAAACCTCATCATTACAGTAAGTTGCTGATGTGCCCTGTTTCAGGGATCTCTTATGACGAACCTGAACCCAATACCTTTTCATTCAATTCGCCTTATGGTGCCTGTCTCAAATGCAGCGGCCTGGGGAATATCACTGAGGTAAACCTGAAGAAGATCATTCCCGATAGCTCTAAAAGTATAAAAAAGGGCGGTATTGCACCCATTGGGGAGTACCGGCCAAACTGGATATTCAACCAGGTGGAATTGATAGGACAGAAATTCGGATTTGACCTCAACACACCGATAAGGGATATTCCGGAGGAAGCAATAAGCACGATCCTGTACGGCTCGAACGAGACATTTATCATTAAAAAGGAATTTGCAGGAGTAACTTCTTCCTATAGCCTGAATTTTGAAGGGATCATTAACTTTATCACCAACCAGTTTTCGGATTCCAATTCACGAAGTATCCAGAAATGGGCGGGAAGTTTCATGAACCGTATTCCCTGTCCGGAATGTAATGGTGACAGGCTGAAGAAGGAATCCCTTCACTTCAGGATCGGAGAGAAAAATATTTCTGAACTGGCACGCATGGATCTGATCAGGTTCAATGATTGGATGGATCAAATTGAAGATCTGCTGGATGAAAAAAGAAAGATCATTGCCAGGGAAATTGTCAGGGAAATTAAAACGCGGACCGGCTTTCTCCTGGAAGTAGGCCTGGATTATCTGTCACTGAATCGGCCTGCACGCAGCCTGTCGGGGGGTGAATCACAACGGATCAGGCTTGCCACACAGATTGGCTCCAGGCTGGTGGATGTATTGTATATTCTTGATGAACCAAGCATTGGCCTGCATCATCGCGATAATCTACGGCTGATTAATGCCTTGAAGGATCTGCGTGATTTGGGAAATTCGGTGATCGTTGTTGAGCATGATAAGGAAATGATCCTCGCTGCTGATGAGGTAGTAGACATTGGTCCCGGTGCCGGGCTTCATGGAGGCAAGATCGTAGGCCAGGGTTCCCCACAGGATATGAAAAAATGCAATACCATTACCTCTAAGTATCTTTCCGGGGAAAAGGAAATTCCTGTCCCGGCAGCAAGAAGGAAGGGAAATGGCGCAAGGATCCTTCTCAAGGGTGCAAAAGGAAATAACCTGAAAAATGTCGACCTGAATGTGCCATTAGGTACACTGGTCTGTATTACCGGCGTTTCAGGAAGTGGAAAGTCATCCCTCATCAATGAAACTTTATATCCCATTTTGAGCAACCGCCTTTATCGCTCCGACAAGAAACCATTGCCATACAGGGATATTGAAGGCCTGGAACATATCGACAAGGTCATAGAGATCGATCAGTCGCCTATTGGCAGGACTCCCAGGTCGAATCCTGTAACTTATACCAAAGCATTTGATGAGATCAGAAAATTGTTTGTTCAGTTGCCTGAATCAAAGATCCGTGGTTATAAGCCGGGACGTTTTTCTTTCAATGTGAAAGGAGGACGCTGTGAAACCTGTAAAGGTGCCGGGCTTAAGCTTATTGAAATGAATTTCCTTCCGGATGTTTATGTGCAATGCGAAGCATGCAACGGAAAAAGGTATAATCGTGAAACACTCGAGATCCGGTATAAGGGAAAGTCCATCAATGATGTTTTGAACATGACCATCAACCAGGCAGTGGATTTCTTTGATAATATCCCATCCATCCTTCAGAAGATAAAAACACTGAAAGAGGTGGGCCTGGGCTATATTACGCTTGGCCAGCAGTCTACCACGCTTTCCGGAGGAGAAGCCCAGCGGGTGAAACTTGCTGCTGAACTTTCCAAGAGAGATACCGGAAAAACCCTTTACATCCTTGATGAACCTACCACAGGCCTTCACTTCGAGGACGTGAAAGTCTTACTTGATGTTTTGAATAAACTTGTTGATAAAGGAAATACCATCCTGATCATCGAACATAATATGGATGTGATTAAATTTGCTGATCACATTATTGATCTGGGACCGGAAGGAGGGGATCGGGGAGGAGAGATCATTTGCGCAGGAAGCCCTGAGGAGATTATTCGTGATGAAAAGAGCTATACTGCAGAATATTTGAAGAAGGCGCTTAAAAAGTAGTTTTGAGTTTTGGGTGTTCCACCTACGCTAAAGCTTCGGCGGACGCAGTGGGTGTTGGGTTAGGTTTTGAGTTTTGAGTTTTGGGTTTTGGGTTGATTGTTGATTGTCGTTGTTCGATTTTACTGCTGCAATATGCAATTAAAAGGAGGACCTTGGAGGGGGCACAGTTTACTAGCCCCGGGTTTTAACCCGGGGGTGACATGAAATTGAAATTTAATAAAGACCCCAAAGGGGTCAAATATTTATATCATGAAAAAATCAGAAGAAGAAAAGATCAGAAAAGCAATCAAGAGCAAAAACTGGAATGAGATCAAAACCTATGATTCATGGCAGATATTTAAGATCATGTCTGAATTTGTGCAGGGCTTTGAGCGGCTGGCGAAAATTGGCCCCTGTGTTTCCGTATTCGGCTCTGCCCGCACCAAACCTTCAGATATTCACTATAAATATGCAGAGGAGGTAGCTTATCTTCTTACCAAGAAAGGATATGGCATCATCACCGGGGGAGGGCCTGGTATCATGGAAGCTGCGAATAAGGGGGCGCACTTTGCCGGAGGTAAATCGGTAGGCTTAAATATTACGCTTCCTTTCGAACAACAGGCCAATGCATTTATCGACCCGGAGAACCTGATCGAATTCGATTTCTTTTTTGTAAGAAAGGTGATGTTCATGAAATATGCCCAGGGCTATGTTGCTCTTCCCGGTGGATTCGGGACCCTGGATGAATTGTTCGAAGCCGTGACCCTAATACAGACAGCCAAACTGGTCCATTTCCCGATCGTGATGGTTGATAAAAAGTACTGGAAAGGCCTGATCGACTGGGTCAAATCCAAATTAATTGAGGAAGAGAACATCAGTCCAGAAGACCTGAATATTATTCGTCTTGTAGATACTCCGGAGGAGGCAGTAGACATTATTGAAGAATTCTACGATAAGTATTTATTGAAACCGAATTTTTAATCTCCTTACATTACACTTATGCCTTCCTATATCCCAATAGAAGTAACAGTTATCGAAGATGATGGCTTTCATCTGATGATAGCCGTGGAGGTCAATGGCTTGCCTGCCCGCATGCTGCTTGATACCGGAGCTTCACGCTCGGTTTTCGATCTGGAAAGGATCAGCCGATTTTTTACAAGCAGCAGGCCGGATTTTGAAGCAAATGAAAAACTTTCCACCGGGCTTGGAACGAGGGATATGCAAAGTCAGGCTTTATATCTGAAGGAATTAAAGATCGGAGAGCTGCGTATACGGAAATACCCGGCTGTTGTCCTGGATATGAGCCACGTAAATCTTTCATACAGCGAGCTGGACCTGCCTCCTATTGACGGCGTTATTGGCAGCGATATTCTTATGAAATATGGCGCGGTGATCAATTATGGAAAGATGGTGATACGGATAAATAAACGAAGGGTGCAGCTAAGGAGCGTACCTAAGGATAAAGCCAATCCCGGGAATCACATTCATGAAGAAGGCAGCTCCTAATAGCTATCAGCGTTCAACAATGAATTTGCCGGAAGCGATAGGCTTGTAATCTGCATCCGACCTTATTACACAGAGATAAACACCATTGGCAAGATTTCCAATTTTAATAGTGGAATTAACATTTTCCTGATAAGCATCCTCAAAGACCTTAACTCCATTCATGTTGTACAATTGTATGATGAATACTCCTGAAGGAGTTGCTAAGTCTGCTTTAATAGTAATGTAGTCATTTGCCGGATTTGGAAAAATTTGCAGTCTGGCCTCCTCATTGGTATTTTGTGGGATGTCCATGGTCACCGGAGGCTCAGTCTCAGTGCTGTAAAAATTCAATCCGCCTGAGAAATTCCCGACGGCAAGGTCCAGGTAGCCGTCCATGTCAATATCAGCTATTGCTGCTGAAGTGCGGTAGCCCGGCAGGATGGTGAATTCAAGGGTGTCAATCAGTTTCCAGAGATCATCTGCAGGGGTGAAGCTTTCTTCAAGGTTACCTTCAATATCGGTAAAATAATAAATGATCCCCTGTTCGGATCCGGAAATAAGCCGCATTTTCCCGTCATTGGCCCTGAAGACATAAGGGGTGCTGTAGCCATCCCAGGAGAGGTTGAAATCTGTTACCATCACCTTTCCCAGGCTGTCGGTCACCAATGTAAATGCCGGATTGTAGAGGTCGCCTGTGTTTTTGTAATAATTAAGGTTACCGCCCCTTTCGCCTATGATAAGATCTATCAGGCCGTCTTCATCGATATCAAATAAAAATGGTGTGCTGTAATCACCTACATCAATCCCCTGGTAATTCACTTCCTCCAGTTCAAAATCCTCCGGGTTACCCAGGCATGAGCAGTTACGGTAAAACATCAGTGTTCCGTCATCACGGCCCACGATCATGTCGGCATCATCATCCGTATCAATATCACCAAAGGCAGGGTATGCACCCCTGAGGTTCATTTCCCCGATAAATCCGAAGTCTGCGGTTTCATATTCAAACTGAGGCTTGTCAGGTTCTCCGGAGTTCATGAAAAGGCTGATCTGGCTGGCATATTCAGAGTGCAGCACCATATAATCATCATACCAGGAAGATTTGTAATAACCATAGTTTCCGATAATAAGATCGTACAGTCCGTCGAGGTTGATATCTGCAAATGCCGGGTAGGCGCCCGAGCCTCCATCAATCATATTTTCCTGAAGGAATCGTTTGTTTCGGAGGTTGAAGTCCGGGTATTCATTACTGCCATCGTTACTGTAGTACCAGACACTGCTGAGGTTCATGGATACAAAAGGGCTGGGGTCGAAAGGGGAAACGAGCAGGTCGCGAACGCCATCGTTGTTTACATCGATCAGTGCTGCAACAGGCATTGAGAATACCCTTACCTGGTCATTTTCATGCGGGAAAGCCTGGTTATAATAGGTGATGACTGCTTCTTGCTGATCCCCGCCATTCAACATATATATCAGGGTGGGATAATCCACATCCCCGAGGAGAAGGTCTTTATCCTGATCATTATCCAGATCGATGAGGAGAAAAGTAGATCCCGTATGCCGGTCGCGAACAGGAACGCTTTCTAAGCCATGATCACTGCTCCCGAAACAGGTGTCGAGAAAAAGATCGTTTGATTCTTCACTTTCTGCGAAAAATCCCCAACACCAGGTCGTACGCTCAAAGATGAGGGAATCTGCATGTCCATAAGTTTCAACCGAAAGGTTTTTATGCATTTCTACAAACGAGCCCAGGGCCCAGAAGGTCAGTATGTCGAGGTCGCCATCGCCGTCGAGGTCGCTGATGCCGGGATAATCTGCGTAGGTTACCAGTATATTGACATAACCGCTCCCATACCACGAGGTGAGATATGGAAAGACAACAAGTTCGAAACGAAGCTCATCCGTGGAGATGTTTTTATACACGATCATCCCCGGACTCACCGGATTGTACGTGAATAGATCTGCTTTGCCATCCATATTGTAGTCGATGAGGATCACCCAGTGACAGATGTCCGGAAATTCTTCAATATATTGCGGTTCCCAGGTATAATCAACGATATTTGGGGTTCCGTGATTGATAAATGGCATCAGGCGGTTTCCCTGCCTGTCGAAGGCAATAAGATCTTTGATCCCGTCCATGTTTATGTCGATCTCTCCGAACTGGCAGGCGTTCATCCCTCCTGCAAAAGGATAGGTGTAGTTCTCGGCATTGATCCCTTTAACGCCTATCTCTTGTGCGGTTTTTTGGGCGATAGCGCCAGGGGAAAGAAAAATGCTCATAAGGAGCATGATTGAGAGTGATATATAAACTTTCATTTGCATTTGAAGTTAGACTGCAAATTTAATGATATTTACCTTATAGAGTTTTGTATTCTTCATAAATAAACGGTCGATAATATATCTTATTCTTATTATGCTTATGCAAAACTGATACTTGGGGATTTTCTCTGGAAAGATTCCTATCTTTGACAAGCAATTAATGAAGACCAATATGGCAAAGATCCTGGTAATTGATGATGAAAAGAGTATCCGCAATACCTTGCGTGAGATCCTGGAGTACGAAAAGTTCAAGGTTGAGGATGCTGCTGACGGGCCTGCGGCCGTTGCGCTGACAGACAAAGACACCTATGATGTGATCCTGTGTGATATCAAGATGCCCGGAATGGATGGTATGGAAGTCCTGGACAATCTTTTGTCGAAAACAGATACGCCTGTCATCATGATTTCCGGACACGGGAATATTGATACAGCTGTTGAAGCCATTAAAAAAGGGGCTTTCGATTATATTGCCAAACCCCTTGACCTGAACCGCCTGCTGATCACCATCCGCAATGCCATGGATAAGTCCAGTCTGATCACGGAAACCCGTACGCTGAAGCGGAAAGTCAGCAAAACCTATGATATGGTAGGAGATTCAAAAGCCATGGCTGATATCAGGGAGATGATCGGGCGGGTGGCACCTTCCGGAGCCAGGGTATTGATCACGGGTGAGAATGGCACCGGGAAAGAGCTTGTTGCCAGGTGGCTTCATGAAAAGAGTGATCGTGCAAAATCGCCATTTGTGGAAGTAAATTGTGCGGCTATTCCATCTGAGTTGATCGAAAGCAAATTATTTGGACATGAGAAAGGTTCTTTTACCTCTGCCATCAAGCAGCGAAAGGGAGATTTTGAGCTTGCTCATGGAGGGACTTTGTTCCTGGATGAGATCGGTGACATGAGCTTATCTGCACAGGCCAAGGTGCTGCGGGCTTTACAGGAGAATAAGATCATGCGGGTAGGAGGGGAGAAGGACATTATTGTAGATGCAAGGATCATTGTCGCCACCAACAAAAACCTGCGGGAAGAGATTGAAAAAGGAAATTTCCGGGAGGACCTCTACCACCGTATCAGTGTGATCCTGATCCATGTACCTCCACTCAGGGAGCGTCAGGAAGACATTCCTTTGCTGGCTGAACATTTTGTAAAAGATATCTGTGAAGGCCAGGGCAAGCCCGAGAGTTATTTCACAGAAGATGCCTTTAAAGAGTTAAAGAATATGCCATGGACCGGAAATGTAAGGGAGCTTCGTAATGTGGTTGAGCGCCTGATCATCCTTTGTGAGCAGGAGATCACCGGTGATGATGTGAGAAAGTATGCACAGCCGCTCGGACAGTAGGCAGTAGGCTGTGGGCTGTGGGCTGTGGGCTGTTAAAAATTGGCAATTAAGTTAAAATTTAAAATTTAAAACTCAAAACTATCAACGAAATCCAACACTCAACACCCAAAACTCAAAACTTTTTTGTATCTTTGCATTATCCACTCGGGGTCGCTTTGGTTTTGACAGCAAGATGAGTGGGTACGTAAGCATGCCGGGCAATGTGAACAGTCCCGTAAAAACTTTTCGCAACACTACAATTGGCGATAACAAATTCGCACTCGCAGCCTAATCGAAGTTTAGTAGATTGGCTTAATCCCGCCCGGGTGGCGGGACGAGACGTTCCGCAGATGGATCTGCCTGATTCCGGTCTGATCACGGGACGCAAGCAAAGATCAGGCTGGTCCGGAGGAAGTCCCTGCTTCCGGATGAGATAAAGGGAATACGGTTTGGTCTTGGGTGCCTCTTCCCGTGCCAATCCCGACAATCAATAACAGGATAAGCATGTAGAAAGCCTATCTGTTCCTTGTTTGGACGAGGGTTCGAATCCCTCCGGCTCCACCTTCGCTCTCCGAAGCCTTGGCGTAGGAGAGCTTCGCTCCCTACCGCCAAAGCTCCTTCGAGCTTCGGCGGACGCAGCCCACCTTCGCCCTTCGAAGCTTTAGCGTAGAAGGGCTTTTTTTATTTATTCTACAAATCTTCTCAGGGCTTCGGCGGACGCAGTCCACCACAATTATTTCTATTAAACTGCGACAATTTTATTTTTTAGGTATTAATAGATATAAGCAAATATTATTATGTGGTATGTTTATATATTAAAATGTTCTGATAATAGCCATTATACTGGCTGTACGAATAATTTATTTGATCGGATTATCAGACATAATAAAGGTCAGATCCACTACACGAAAGACAAGCTTCCTGTTAAATTACTAACTTATATTGTATTCATGGATAAATATCAAGCTTATAATTTTGAGCGTTACTTAAAATCCGGTTCAGGTATGGCTTTTCGTAATAAGAGGTTGATATAGGTTCTAT
>JAIOSQ010000258.1 GCA_021107535.1 Bacteroidales bacterium
TCAGCCATAGCAGGAGCCAAAGGAACCACCATTTCAGACCTCAGCCTGCGCAGGCTGGCAGAAGAAGCAGCACTTCGTTCTATCTTCAGCCCCGACCCCAATGCCCCTGACCGTCAAAGGGGAACGATCACCTATAATTTTATTCGCCTGAACTAATTCACCCATCACCCATCATCCATCATCCATAATCCATAATTCATAATCCAACATTCATAATCCCTTATTACCAATTACTATCTTTGCCATATGGATTATCGCCAAACCCTCGAGTTCATGTATAGCCAGTTACCTATGTTTCAACGCATAGGGCCGGCTGCCTACAAGGCAGATCTTTCAAATACTCTTAGCTTATGTAAGATATTGGGAAATCCGGAAAATAGTTTCCGTTCCATTCATATTGCAGGTACAAACGGCAAAGGATCAGTATCGCATATGCTGGCATCGGTGTTACAGGAGGCAGGTTATAAAACAGGACTGTATACTTCTCCCCACCTGAAAGATTTCAGGGAACGGATAAAAATAAACGGGGAAATTATCCCGAAAAAGACTGTGGTAGATTTCATAGCAAAATACAAGGAAGGCTTCTCTGATATAGGCTTATCATTCTTTGAAATGACCGTGGGGATGGCATTTGACTACTTCCGGCATGAAAAGGTGGATATCGCTATCATTGAAACAGGAATGGGTGGAAGGCTTGATTCAAGCAATGTAATTACCCCTCTCTTATCAGTGATTACCAACATTGGATATGACCACACCCAATTCCTGGGGGAAAGCCTGAAAGAGATTGCCGTAGAAAAAGCAGCAATTATCAAGGCCGGCATTCCTGCCATTATTGGGGAAACACAGGAGAAGGTCGAACATGTATTTATAAATCGCGCAAAGGAAGTAGGCAGTTCGTTAAAGTTTGCTGATCAGGAAAGTGTTTCCGGGATTAAACCCGGATTGGAGGGCGAATGGCAGGAGAGAAACCTCAATACTGCCTATCAGGCAATTCAATCGCTTATTTCTTCAGGTTTTAAAATCAGTGAGGAAGATATTCGGAATGGGATTGAAAATGTTATCAAAAACACCGGATTAGCAGGCCGCTGGCAGGTGCTCAACGATCGCCCGCTATGCATTTGCGATATTGCACATAATCGTGATGGGATCAGGGAGATAGTGAAAATGATCGGCAAAACACCCCATAACAAGCTGCATTTCGTGCTTGGGCTGGTAGCCGATAAAAATGCAGATCCTGTCATGGATCTTTTGCCCGCTTCGGCAACTTACTATTTTTGTAAAGCAGATATCCCCAGGGGAATGGATGCTGCTGAACTTCAAATAAAGGCTTCGAATAAAGATCTGAACGGAGAAAAGTATGACAGCGTAAAAGCAGCTTTAAAGGCAGCAATGGATGATGCTGATGATGATGACCTGGTTTTCGTTGGTGGGAGCACGTTTGTGGTGGCAGAAATCCTTTGAAAAAAGTGTTGGGTGTTGAGCCCTTCGACAAGCTCAGGACAAGTTGTTAGGTGTTAGGTTAAGTTTTAAATGTTAAATTTTGAGTTTTAAATTAATTCATAAACTAAATTCATAACAAGTTAACAGTTTAACAATTTAACAGTTTAACAATTTTACACTCCAAATAGGCACTAGGCACTAGCCACCAGGAACCAGAAACCAGGAACTTACCCCCCCGATATCATATGCAAAACCAGCACCTCATCTCCATCCCGGATGATACTTTTTGAGCGGATATCTTTCTTAATGAGCTGGCCGTTAACTTTCGTGACCAGTAGTTTGAATGTAAATTTCTTGTATTCAATCAACTCAGCCAGAGTGATCTCGTCCTTATCAATGCTTTCTTTTCTGTTGTTCAGAAGGATCTCCATTCTAATCTGTTATTAATAATATCTCCAGTACCAGGTTGGCCTGCATATTGGCAACAATGCCGACCCTCGGAGCCAATGGCGGGTGGGTGGGCGATACTTCAGACTGATGATCCCCCACAATATAAAGCCTGCCGGAATGCATGGTCCCGATCATGTCGTTTTTTCCGTATCCTGCCAGGCCCTGCCCTGAAATAATGCTTTTATCCGGCATGTCTCCCAGAACAGTCTCAATGATCATTTGCTTTTCATTATCCTGGTCAAAGGCCTCTATAATAACATCGCAATCAGCAAAGAGTTTAGTAACCAGGCCGGGATCGAGCCTGATGACATGCGTTTCCACCAGGATCGTATCGTCTATCCTGTGGATGTTATCCCGTAAAGCCAGCGACTTGTATTCCCCAATCTGGTCTGCAAAAAAGTATTGCCGGTTCAGGTTAGTAGCTTCAAGCTTGTCATCATCCACCAGTATGAGTTTTCCAATGCCTGTCCTGGCCAGTGCTACGGCACAATTAGAGCCCAATCCGCCACAGCCGGCGATTCCAACCACTTTATCTGCCAGTCTCTCCCTGATTTCTTCTGTTGTCATTCTTTAAACTATCGATGAATGTGTAAAGATAGTGGGTTTTGATGGACTGGATGCTGGATTATGAATTATGAATTATGAATTATGGATTTGGTTTTAAGTTTTGGGGTTTCGCTTTGTGTCGTACCTTTGGTAATGACAACGAATATTTTGGTAATGAGTGCAAAACTGATACTTGGGGATTTTCTCCCTGCGGGATTTCGCTTTGCCTCAACTGCTACGTCGTATTTTGATCCTATCCGGCATTCGGTATTTTCTCTCCACACTGTGACAATTTTCATTTTCTGGTATTAATAGGTAGGGGATATGGTATCACAAATTGTGATACCAATTTATGAATAATCAATAATTACTAAGCATGTCAAACTTAGTTGAATTTAAAGAGGATAATATTGTCGAGCATATATATTTCATCCGTAGAGAAAAAGCAATGCTCGACTTTGACCTTGCATCCTTATACGGGGTTCAGACCAAGGCTTTAAAGCAAGCTGTAAGAAGAAACATTAAGAGGTTCCCGCCTGATTTTATGTTTGAGTTGGACAACAAAGAATATCAATCTTTAAGGACACAAATTGTGACCTTAAAGAGAGGACAGCACTCAAAATATCCACCTTTTGCATTCACAGAGCAAGGTGTAGTTATGCTATCGGGAATACTTAATAGTGACAGGGCTATTAAGGTAAATGTAGCAATCATGCGGGCTTTCATTCAAATGCGCAGATTGATCACATCTTACAAAGACCTTGAGAAGAAAATAAATGAACTGGAAAATAAATACGATAAGAATTTCTCCATTGTATTTGAGGCACTAAAACAATTGATCAGGCAATAATCAGAGCCAGGAAAGCGTATTGGGTTTAAAACAAACAGAGATGAACAGAAATGAACTCCCTTTAGAAAAGAAACAAGCCATTAACGAGTATTCCCGCTGGATGCGACAGCGTCGGTATGCCGATCAAACCATCAAGACATATGTTTCGATGTTAATAGTTTTCTTCTCACATTACCCTGAGAAGACAATCGATAAAATCAGCTTGAAAGATATTGAAGATTTCAATTATTACTTTATCATTCAGAAAGGCTTTTCTGCAAGCTATCAGAATCAGATGATCAATGCGATCAAGTTGTTTTATCTGAAGATGTTGGGGATAAAAATGGAACTAAAGGAATTAGAGAGGCCGAGGAAGGGAAGCTATTTACCACAGGTAATATCAA
>JAIOSQ010000091.1 GCA_021107535.1 Bacteroidales bacterium
CAGCCTCCGGTACCTACCTGTACCAGATAGAACTTGAACACATCTACCTTCGATCTGGCGGAGTCCCATTGTTCCGGTTGGTTAAACAGGTCTAACATATCCACGCTGGCTATGTTAGGAGTATACCAAACCTTGGAACTGTCAGTAGCTTGGCTGTGAGCCACCAAACCTGCCATCGCGATTAAAAGTAAAACGATGATGCTCGTGAGTGAATAATTTGGTTTAGCAATTTGTGTTATAGTAAGATTTTTCATTTTTTTAGATAAAATTAAATACAACGATCAGCCAGCATGAGCTCTGCCGCCGGTCTTGCTTCTTACTCTTGTAAAGATACAGAAATCTTAACTATGAGTTCTGAGTTATGAATTAATTTAAAATTTAAACATCAAAATTCATAATTGCATCCAAAATCCATAATTCATAATTCAACAACCTGTCCTGAGCCTGTCGAAGGATCCAACACCCTCCTCCAGTCTTCCCGTCATCCCCTCTTCCCGTCTTCCAAACTTCCCCTCTTCCCGTCTTCCCCTCTTCCCGTCATCTGGCATCATATATAGGAGTCTGGAACTAAAAGCGCAATCCATAATCATTCTAAATTACCTCCCTTCGCCTCAAATTGCATACAGGCGATCGGGAAGATTTCCCGAATTATTGTACATTCGTAGCTCTATAAAAAACTGCTTATTTATCTAACGTAATAATCCGATAATTATGGCAAAATTCAAAGGAGCAATTATTGTCGACATTGATCGATGTAAGGGCTGCGAATTATGTGTGGGTGCCTGTCCGCATGATGTGATCGGTATGGCAACAGAGGTAAACATCAAGGGCTATAAGTACGCTTTTATGGCTCATCCGGAATCATGTGTTGGCTGTGCCAATTGTGCCGTTGTTTGCCCTGATGGTGTCATCACGGTATACAGGAAAAAAATTGAAAACTAATTCAGTCAAAACAATTATATAATGGGCGAATTGAAGCTAATGAAAGGCAATGAAGCGATAGCTGAAGCTGCTATCCGTGCCGGAGTGGATGCTTACTTCGGGTATCCCATCACACCACAATCGGAGGTGATCGAATACCTGATGGCGGAAAAACCTTACGAAACAACCGGGATGGTTGTACTGCAGGCAGAAAGCGAAATCGCTGCCATCAATATGGTTTATGGCGCTGCGGCATCCGGAAAAAAGGTAATGACTTCCTCCTCCAGTCCGGGCATCAGCCTGAAACAGGAAGGCATTTCATATATGGCAGGTGCTGAACTTCCTTGTCTTATCGCCAATGTTGTCAGAGGCGGCCCCGGCCTCGGCACCATCCAACCTTCTCAGGCAGATTATTTTCAGGCTACCAAAGGTGGCGGCCACGGTGATTATCATTTGATCGTACTTGCACCGGCTTCAGTGCAAGAAATGGCCGACTTCGTTTCAAAAGGCTTTGATCTCGCATTTAAATACAGGGCACCGGTGATGATCCTCAGCGACGGACTGATAGGCCAGATGATGGAAAAGGTTATCCTGTCGGAGCATACCCCTCGCTGGACCGATGAGGAGATCATAAAAATATCCCCCTGGGCCACAACCGGAAAACCAGCTACCCGTGAAAGAAATATCATCACCTCTCTTGACCTGGATTCATACAGGCAGGAACAGCACAATATTCATCTACAGAAGAAATACAAAGAGATACGGGAAAATGAGGTAGAATATGAAGAATATATGTGCGAAGATGCCGAATATCTATATGTAGCTTACGGATCCAGCGCACGAATTGCCCAGAAAGCCATACAGCTCGGACGTGATAAAGGGATCAAGGCAGGCCTCCTCAGGCCGATCACCTTATACCCTTTCCCTTCCGAAGCAATCAGAAGACTTTCACAGCAGGTAAAAGGAATACTGTCACTCGAACTGAGTGCAGGACAAATGATAGAAGACATCCGCCTGTCAGTTGATTGCCAGATGAAAGTGGAACATTTCGGCCGCATGGGCGGGGTTATCCATTCACCGGCAGAGGCGCTGCAGGCACTTGAAGAAAAAATTATAGGAGGCTAAACAATGAAAGACGAAATATCAGAAATTGTCAATGTAGAGAACCTGGTTTATAAGAAAACCCCTCTGATGACTGACAATATCCTTAGCTATTGTCCGGGATGTGGGCATGGAACTGCCCACCGCATCACGATGGAAGTACTTGAGGAACTGGGAATTGGTGAAAATACTATTGGCATCGCACCGGTTGGATGTTCAGTACTGGCCTATGAGTTCATGAATATAGATATGCAGCAGGCTGCACATGGCCGCGCACCGGCTGTGGCCACCGGGATCAAAAGAACCTGGCCCCATAAAATTGTATTTACTTATCAGGGCGATGGTGACCTTGCAGCCATTGGTACAGCAGAAACTATTCATGCCTGTAACCGCGGCGAAAATATCGTGATCATTTTCGTAAATAATGGGATTTATGGCATGACCGGCGGTCAAATGGCCCCCACTACCCTGCCGGGAATGAAGTCATCGACTTCTCCCTATGGAAGGGATGTTCATATCATGGGAAATCCACTTAAGATGACTGAACTGGTCGCAGAGTTACCAGGTACCCGTTTTGTTACACGGCAGGCTGTCCACACACCCGGAAACGTCAGAAAAGCCAAAAGAGCAATAAAGAAAGCTTTTGAAAATCAAATAAATTTTAAGGAAGGTGTCAACTTTGTTGAGATAGTATCTAACTGTAATTCGGGTTGGAAAATGACACCTGTTCACTCCAACGAGTGGATGGTTGAGAACATGTTTCCTTTTTATCCTTTGGGCGACATCAAGGTGGATGGTGAATTAGTAAATAAGTAAAAAACACAACAATGACTGAAGAAATCATTATAGCCGGTTTTGGCGGACAAGGAGTTTTATCTATGGGCAAAATCCTTGCCTACTCAGGGATAATGCAGGAGCAGGAAGTTAGCTGGATGCCTTCGTATGGCCCGGAAATGAGAGGAGGAACTGCCAATGTTACCGTAATTCTCAGTGATGAACGGATCAGTTCCCCTATCCTTACTGAATATGATACCGCCATCATCCTGAACCAGCAATCATTGGATAAATTTGAAAAGGCGGTAAAACCGGGTGGCCTCCTGATCTATGACGGAAATGGGATCAGCCATCATCCCGAAAGAAAAGATATTCGTATCTTCAGGGTCGATGCTGCTGATGAAGCAGGTAAAATGGGACTGGCCAAGATCTTTAATATGATCGTTCTTGGCGGATATCTTAAAGTAAACCCTGTGGTGGAACTGGACAACGTGATCAAAGGATTAAAAAAATCCCTGCCTCAACGCTACCATCACATGATCCCCGACAATGAAAAGGCCATCATGCGTGGCATTGAGATCATTTACCCCGTAAAGGGGAGTTAGAAGTTCCTAGTTCCTAGTAGCTAGTGACTAGTGCCTAATTAAGGCCAGCATGCAAGCTTTAAATAATGGCAAAGAAAAAATACAGATCAGTTCCGGCATTATACGGGTTTCGCATTTATGCGATCTCCACCATGCTTTTTTTGTTTTTGGTATCCCCTGTTACCGGGATATTGCTGATCAAACACCTCCCGGATCTTCAAAAACTCCGCACCGGTGATTACTCCTTTAATGAGCCTGATAGTAGCACAAATTTACAGGACACCATTTCCACTTTTCATTCGAATAGCCTTTCTGAAACAGAAGAAATAACAAGCCAGACTGAACCTGCTCTTTTATCCATAGGAAGTGATTCAACAGCCACAGAAGGAGGCACTGTGCGCGACCCTGCCGATGAAAAGAATATTATTGCGCTAAACAAGGATGATAGCATTACCAAACATTTCAGCAAGGTTGCCAACTTGTGGATACGCCTGCTGATCATCAGTTTTTTTCTTGGCTTTGCCTTTAATCTACCGTTTAAGATTTTTCTGAGACGAAAACGAAAGGGCAAGAAGATCAAAGAACGTTTATTCAGGTTCTGCAAAAAGTTTATTCTGAAAACGCCAATGATCAATGCCGGAATTCTGTTTATAACTTACGGGATTACTATGGCTTACATGCTGTTCATCCTGCTCTTTCATCCCGATTTTAATGAAATTACGCTCAGGTTTTACCGGCAGTTTTTTTTCATAATGGTTATTTCATCAATACTTACCTTATTCCTGGTTTACTTCTGGCATAAGCACAGGGTACACATCCGCTACATTGAATTCTTTTTCACTGCCAAAGAATTACGTAAAAGAATATTTAATATGAAAGTTGGCAGGATCAGGAACAGGTTATGGATCTCGAGTGCGATGACAACCTTCCTGCCCCTTTTGATCGTACTATTTTATATGCTGATCAGCATTTCAAATATTTCAGATATTATTGAAGGCCCCCTGACCCCTGAACAAAATAAAATTCTTATCGGCAAGTATGAGAGTTATTTCATGGATGCATCTTTGGATCAGGGGGATGGAGTGATATATATAAACTTCCTTGATAGCTATTTCATGCTTATCGGTACATTCAGCGGAATAATGATATCATTTTTTTATATCCTGCTCTTTATCAGATGGACAACCAAGGATATTGTATATCCCGTCAAGGAATTGCTGATCAATATGCAACGCACCGGCCGGGGCGAAATGGAATCCTATAGCCTTGTCAGAACCAATGATGAAATTGGAGAACTAACCGAAGGTTACAATGTAATGAGCGAGCAGTTGAAAGACTACATCGAAAATATTTCCAGGATCAATAAGGCCAATGCACGCTTCGTTCCCAAACAATTTCTTGAATACCTGGGAAAAGACAGTATTGCAGATATTCAGCTGGGTGACCAGATTCAGAAAGAAATGGCAGTACTTTTCACTGACATCCGTGATTTCACAAGCATCTCAGAACAGATGACTCCCAAAGAGAATTTCAATTTCCTTAATAATTACCTGGGTTATATGGAGCCTGTTATAAGCAACAACAATGGTTTTGTTGATAAATTTATGGGAGATTCTATCATGGCACTGTTTCCTGAAAATACTGAAGATGCCATTAATGCAGCCATTGAGATGAGGATTAAACTGATTGAATTCAATCATATTATCAGTCAATTCGGACAGGCTCCCATCGGCAGCGGAATCGGGATCCACACCGGTTCGCTTATGCTTGGCATTGTTGGCGGTGAAGGCCGTATGGAAGGCACCGTGATCTCCGATGCTGTGAATCTTGCATCCAGACTGGAGGGTCTGAGTAAGATCTATGGATCATCTATTATCATTACTGAGGAAACACTGGTTAAACTCAGTGACCCGACACATTATAATTATCGATTTCTGGATGTTATTAAAGTGAAAGGCAAGATGGAAGCTGTTTACATCTTTGAGATAATCGATGGCGACCCTGAAGACATCAAAGAATTGAAGATCAAATCAAAAGACCTGTTTATCCAAGCAATACAGAATTACAGGAATAAGGAATTTCAAACAGCTCTCAAACAATTCAAGCAGGTGGCAAAGATCAATCCTATGGATCAGGCAGCATTGTTATATATCGGGCGCTGTCAGAAATTCATTGATATAGGAATTCCTGATGACTGGGACGGAATTGAAAGATTTAGTTAATCTCGATAAGGAGGGGAAGAGGGGAAGAGGAGAAGAGGAGAAGAGGGGAAGAGGGGAAGAGGAGAAGAGGAGAAGAGGGGAAGAGGGGAAGAGGAGAAGAGGGGAAGAGGGGAAGAGGAGAAGAGGAGAAGAGGGGAAGAGGAGAAGAGGAGAAGAGGAGAAGAGGAGAAGAGGAGAGGAAAACAAAAAAATAAAAGAAACGTTTTATAATAAAGCAGCAAAATACTATTTATGAATTATCCTGATGCCAGAGATTTTATTGTCAGAAAGCTGGTCGATGAACTTGAACCTGATTTATGCTATCATAGTATCGATCACACTCTTGACGTCCTTAATTCAGCAATGCAACTTGCTGAACTTGAAAATATTGAGGAACACGACCGCATCCTCCTTGAAACTGCCGCTCTTTTTCATGATAGCGGGATGTTGAAAACATACCTGGGGCATGAAGACGCCGGTGTGGAGATCGCACATGAATATTTACCCGGTTTCGGCTACACCGAAAAAGATATTAAGCAGATATCCGATATGATCATCACCACAAAACTGCCTCAAAGTGCCAGCTCATATCTTGAAAGGATCCTGTGTGATGCCGATCTGGATTACCTTGGCAGAGAGGATTTTTTTATGATTGCTCACCGCTTGCGGTATGAATGGAATATCTTGAATATCAGAAGAACAACACTCAGGGAATGGTATGAGATACAAATCATATTTCTCGAAAACCATCGTTTTTTCACCAAATCCGCCCGCCAGCTCAGGGATGAAAAAAAAGCTGACAACCTCAAACAGATCAAAGAGTTGGTTTGTTTTATGAATCCGGAGTGAACTAAAGTGAACTAGAGTGACTAAAGTGAGCTAAAGTTAAGAGTCTGGAATACCTGTGATTACCCGGAACCCGGCACCTTGAACCCGGTACCCGGTACCAGAGATAAAATAAACATGTAACAAACCCTGTCTAAGCAAAATATTATCTATATTTGTCTGAACTAATTTTAAGCTGAAAACATTAAATACGCGACACATGGAAAGCATGTTAAAAAAAATCATCCTGGTGCCTACTGATTTTTCAGAAGTATGTGGAAATGCTATCAATCAGGCAGCTGCTGCAGCAAAACACCTTCAGTACAAAATGGTTCTGCTACATGTTATCGACAAAAACACCAAATCTTTCCTTAAGAATGAAGGAGAAGGTTTTGATTATGTCGAGAAGCAACTTGAAACCATAGCTGCCAATCTTGTGGCCGAATTTGGCATTCAGGTGGATACCGTATCCAAAGAAGGTGACATTTTTACTACCATCAGCGAAGTAGCAACCGATGTTGATGCCAGCCTGATGTATATGGGAACTCATGGCAAAGTCGGAATGCAAAAGCTAACCGGCAGTTATGCCCTTAAAGTGGTTACGAACTCTCCGGTACCTGTTATCGTGATTCAGAAAAGGCAATTTGACGGGCCATATCGTGAAATTGTATTCCCTATCACCAGCGATGCAGGGATATGGGAGAAAACCGAATGGGCCGTCCATATCGCAAAACAGTTTAAAGCAACCATCAAGATCTTTCAGCAATCAGGTGAAATCATTGATAAAGCTGTTGTAGGTATAACAAATCATTTTCATAAAAATGATGTTAAGTATACTATAAATGTAGCGCGGAAATCTTCCGGTTTCTCAAACCAGGTAATTGACTTCGCAACTTCAAGCAATGCTGATATGATCCTTATCATGACAAACCCGGAAAAAGGATTAACATCATTCATTCTTGGAAGCTATGATGAAGAAATGATCTTTAACACTTCCCAAATTCCTGTGATGTGTGTAAACCCGAGAGACTATAACTGGAAAAAGATCGTACCGTACTAGGATTGGAGACTTTGGGACTTTGGGACTTTGTGACTGTGGGACTGAGTATCCAGTATCCAGTATCCAGTATCCAGCATCCAGTATCCAGTATCCAGTATCCAGTATCCAGTATCCAGTATCCAGTATCCAGTATCCAGCAACCAGCAACCAGCATCATCTTCCAGCAAAAGTTCAGAATGCTCTCACTGATTGAACTCAATAATAAACAAAGTAATATCATCAAACTGATCGGTACCTGAAGCAAAAGCATCAACTTCTGCAAGTAACAGACTGGCAAGCTCATCAGGCTTCCGGCCGGAATACTTTAGCAAAACATCCTTTAAGCGATCTTCGCCGAATGCCTCATTCTTCATATTCACCGCCTCCGGAATGCCATCCGTAAACATAACAAGTTTATCCTTCTGAGATAAGAGAACAGTATCTGTGCCGTAGTCCTGCTCAGCAAAACTGCCGAGTGGGAGGCCGTGGGTTCCTTTAAGCATCATAAAATCTCCGCCGGACCTCAAAATACAGGGAAGATTATGTCCGGCATTTGTGTACTGCAACTCGCCGGTTTTCATGTGCAGTTTTCCGATAAAGAAGGTAACAAACATCGACTGCTCATTGTATTGCTCAAGATCACGGTTAATCTCGGCAGCGATGAGACCGGGGTTTTTTCCGCCACTAAGCTTTGCTCTGAACAAGGTAAGTGTTTTCGCCATAAACAATGCTGCCGGTATTCCTTTCCCCGATACATCCCCTATTGCAATATACAAGTATTCATCTACAGGAACAAAGTCGTACAAATCACCTCCAACAGATCTGGCCGGCCGCAAAATCCCAAAATAATCCAGATTTTCACCTCCGGGGATCGTCCGTTTTGCAGGTAGCATTTGTTGCTGTATGCTGCTGGCGATCTGAAGTTCACTCTCCATCTTTTCTTTCTGAGCTGTGGTTTCCTTCAGATGAATAATATATTCTTGAAGCTCTTGCTGCATAATCCTGAAAGAATCCCCAAGCTGGGAGATCTCATCACTTGAACCAAAGGAGGGAATCTGAAAATCAAATTCGCCCGCACCAATTTTCCTGGTCGCAAAAGCCAGCTTCTCAATGGGTTTTACAAATCGTTTGGAAATTACAAATATGAGCAGCGCAATAATTAGGAAACCAATGATACCTATTCCGATCAGTTTCAGATAAAGATTGTGAATACTGCGATACAGTTCATCTTCATGGAAGATCACCGCCAATGACCATCCTGAAGGACTGAGGCTCCCATACGATATCCAATCATTCTGACGCTGTTCAGCACCAATCCCCCTCAATGACATAATCCCTTCCTCCCCACCCAGCATCTTCCTGATAACACTTTGCATTTCAGCAGAATGATCCTTTTCAAATATATTATGAACCTCCAGGCTATCATTCCATTTCATCTTTGGATGAGTAACAATATTCCCGCTTGATGATATCAGGAAAGCAAATCCGGATTTAAAAATCTGAATTGAATGAATGATCTGCTGAAGACTGTGCAATGAGATGTCAGTAGTAACCACACCAGCGAAATGCTTATTGCCATCCTTATTTAAATATATAGGTACAGCATAGGTCGCCATCATAATGTCTCCCCCACCCTTATCAAAGTATGGTTCTGACCATACCGCCCTGCCCAGCTCTTTCGGTAAGCGATACCAGGCTTGTTCAGTATAGTTATAGTCCTCTCCGGCAAGGTTTTTCAAAATAAGCGAATCATTTACTGCATATAAGTAGGGTGCATTGTAAAACGTATCGCCATCAAGTATTATTGGTGCCATCGCAACTGCTGCACCATAAATCAACTCATCCTTCAAAATGATCTTCTCCAGGACAGATCGAAGCCCCAAACGTTCAATTGTATCCTTGCTTTCCACAATAGAAACAATATTTTCAGGAATATTCTGAACAGGTATTAAAATATTCTCAATTCTGGCAATAGTCAGTTCTGTCAGCGTTTGAGCATCTTTTTTTGCATCATCCAATGCAAGATTTCGTGTTATGATGTAGTTGTAATAAAGCAGTGCAAATAGAACAACAAGCACTGCTGTGAGAATATAAAAGCTCAGTTTAAATGCCAGACCTCTTCTTTTTATCATAAAGCTAAATTAAGGAAAAAAGGCTAATTTGATTATATAAGATTTCAGGCGGAAGCTAATATGGATACTGGATACTGGATACTGGATACTGGATACTGGATACTGGATACTGGATACTGGATACTGGATACTGGATACTGGATACTGGCTCAGGAGTGCCTGGTGCCCAAAGCCTAATGTCTAATGCCCAATACCCAAAGCACAATGCCTAATGAAGATTGGTTTTATGAGTTCTGAGATTTGAATTGATGAAATAATTTAAAATTTAACATTTAACATTTAACATTTTTCCCTATTTTTGTTTTCCTAATAACCACTCAAAAGATTTTTTATGGAACAGAAATTAAATGATATCGTTCTCGTACCAACTGATTTTTCCGAAACCTGTCAAAATGCAATCGACCATAGCGTTGAACTTGCTGAGTACCTGGACTATAAACTTGTGATCCTCCATGTAATCAACCGCGAAACCAAATCAGAACTCAAGAAAGATAAGTTAGATGTATCAGCCATCACAGATAAGCTGAACGATATCGCCAACGATATTCGTGAAAATTCACGCATCACCGTGGAAACGCTCACCCGCGAAGGAAGCATTTTTACGGAAATTCACCAAACGGCCACGGATATTGGTGCCCAGGTCATGGTATTGGGAACACATGGTAAAAAGGGCATGCAATACCTCGTTGGAAGCTATGCTTTAAAAGTTGTTACAAAATCTCCTGTTCCAACTATTGTAGTTCAAAAAAGATCTTTTGGTAAAGGGTATAAAAAAATTGTTTTCCCGATAAATGGCTTTACCGAAGCCAGGCAGCAGGTACAATGGGCCATGCATATGGCAAAGAAATTCGGATCTCTGATCCATATTTTCAGGCAACCACACACAGATCCTGACATTTCCGGCAAGATCAATCTGGTGACTGCCCAGATCGAAGAAGCCTTTAAGGAAAACGATATTGAATACATCATAAAAGACGCTGAAAAGACGAAAAACTTTCGCGATCAAATGATCAACTATGCAGCTGCTGAACGTGCCGACCTGATCATGATCATGACCGATGCCGACATCTTTTCACCTGACTTTCCTGCCGGGGCATGGGGCGAACAGATGATGTTCAACCAGGCACATATTCCTGTGATGTGTATCAACCCGGTGATGACAGGAAAAGTTTATTACGAATACATTACCTTGATATAGCCCGGCATACCAGGTACACTGTAATTCAGTAGTTTTTACATATCAGGTTCATCCTTATGTCCTCATTTAAGCATATGGGAAGTATTATTTCAAAGATGTGGGATGAGCACCCCTTCCGGATCATTATTGTGCTTGCCATTATCCTGAGGTTGATCGCTGTGATCTTTTCAAAAGGTTTTGGATGGTTTGATGATCACTTTCTTATCATTGAAGCATCGCAATCATGGGTAGATGGTTTTGATTATAACAACTGGCTGCCTGCCAGCGATGGCAATACCGGCCCCAGCGGGCATAATCTGTTTTATACAGGAATTCATTACGCCCTTTTCAAATTCTTCTCCTGTGCAGGTTTTACAGATCCACAGGGCAAGATGTACATTGTCAGGCTTTTGCATGCAGCTTTGTCTTTACTGCTTATTTATTTTGGCTACAAGATCACCGGGAAAGCCGGAGGCAGGAAAGCAGCAAAAATATCGGCTCTGTTATTGGCTGTTCTCTGGTTGTTCCCATTTATCAGCGTAAGGAACCTGGTTGAATTCACCTGTGTACCATTTCTTCTCTGGGGAACATGGATATTGATGAATGAGGAAAAACACAAAAGACTATTTATCAGGGGGGTCCTGGCGGGATTGATCCTCGGGCTCGCCTTCGCCATGCGCTTTCAGTCATTGGTATATATTGGTGGTATTGGATTGGGACTGCTTATACTGGGCAGATGGAAAGAAACCCTGTCCCTTGGCGTGGGACTGCTACTCTCGTCCTTTATTTTACTGGCTCTAATTGATATCTATATTTGGGGGTATCCCTTCGCAGAGTTGGCTGAGTATATCCGCTACAATATGTATAATTATGATGAATACATAATTGGCCCCTGGTATCAATATCTCCTAGTGATACTTCTTGTATTCATACCCCCTGTCAGCCTGTACCTGTTCTTCGGATTTTTCTATGCTTTCTTTAAAAACTGGAAAAAGCATTTATTGATTTTCCTGCCATCCATAATATTCCTGATATTTCATTCCTATTATCCCAACAAACAGGAAAGATTTATCCTGCCTATTCTTCCTTTTATTATAATACTTGGTACTGCCGGCTGGTATGCCTTTATGAGTAAGTCAGGGTTTTGGAAGAGAAGAATGTCTTTATATCGTTCATCCTGGGTACTTTTCTGGATTGTAAATATTATTATGCTTTTACTGATCACCACAACCTACAGTAAAAGGGCGAGGGTGGAAAGCATGACTTATCTGTCCAAATATCCGGGAATCAAGCTTATACTTGTTGAAAACACAAACCGGTCGGGTATCAATCTGCTTCCCATGTTTTATCTTGGCCAATGGGCAGATTACATTGAAGTATCCAATCATTCACCGGCAAGCAAGATCTCAGATTGGTTTATCATTCATAAGGATCAGAACCCCGATTTTTATATCTTCGAAGGAGCCGTGAATCTTGATGTCAGGATAGCAGAAATAAATGAGATCTTCCCTGACATGGAATACGAAACAACCATAAGGCCCGGAATGATTGACCGCATTTTATTCTGGTTAAACCCTGTAAATGAGAATCAAAATGTTTATATTTACAGGAATACACATCTGCATCCCAGCAAAATAGAATAAACCGGATGAAAGAAGAAAACGCAAAGATCAGGATACAGGAACTTACAGAACAACTCCGTCAGCACAATCATAATTATTATGTCCTTTCCGCTCCAATTATCAGCGACTATGATTTCGATATGCTCCTCGAAGAGTTGATCAGGCTGGAAGCAGCGTTCCCACAGTATTCAGATCCGAATTCTCCTTCCAGGCGTGTTGGCGGAGAGATCACCAAAGATTTCCTTAGTGTACGGCACAAATCTCCTATGCTTTCCCTTTCGAATACCTATTCCGAAGAAGAGATCAGAGAATTTGACCAACGGATGAAGAAGCTTATCGGTTCGGATGTTGAATATGTCTGTGAACTAAAATACGATGGTGTCGCTATCTCAATATCCTATAAAAACGGAACATTCCAGCAGGCAGTTACCCGCGGGGATGGTACACAGGGTGATGATGTAAGTGAGAATGTAAAGACCATCAGGACTGTTCCCCTTCATTTGCACGGCAATTTCCCTGAAGAATTTGAAATTCGTGGAGAAATTTATCTTCCTCATGAAGGCTTCAGAAAAATTAACCTGGAAAGGGAAGAATCGGGAGAAGCGCTGTTTGCAAATCCGCGAAATGCCGCCTCCGGCAGCCTGAAAATGCAGGATTCTGCAGAAGTATCCAGGCGCCCGCTGGATTGCAACTTTTATAGCATAAATAGTGAGCAATTATTGTACGACAATCATTATGATTTCCTGCTGGAAACAAATAAATGGGGATTCAAAACTTCCGCTTACATTATCAAGACCCATAAACTTGACGATATTTTTGAGTTCATAAATGATATGGCGGAAGGCAGGGACCAACTGCCATTTGATATCGACGGAGTGGTCATCAAGGTCAATGATTTTAAGCAGCAAGATCTTCTTGGCAACACAGCAAAAAGTCCGCGCTGGGCCATTGCATATAAATTTAAAGCAGAAAAAGCCATCACACAATTGCAGTCAGTTAGCTACCAGGTTGGGCGTACCGGAGCCATCACCCCTGTAGCTAACCTGAAAGCGGTATTGCTGGCAGGGACCATGGTTAAACGGGCTTCATTGCATAATGCCGACATCATTGAACAGCTGGATCTGCATGAGGGAGATAGGGTGATCGTGGAAAAGGGGGGAGATATTATTCCTAAAATCAGCGGGATAAAAAAAGAGCAGCGTTCCGATCACAGCAGGCCGGTACAATATATCACCCACTGTCCTGAATGCAACACCCTGCTGATCAGAAAAGAGGGTGAAGCCAACCACTATTGTCCCAATGAAAATTCATGCCCGCCACAAATCAAAGGAAAGCTTGAGCACTTCATCAGCCGTCGTGCCATGGATATCGACAGCCTGGGTGAAGGAAAAATAGAAATACTGTTTGATAATGGCCGGGTCAAAGATGCGGCAGACCTGTATGATCTCAGCTACGAAGACCTTCTGGGACTTGAAAAGATGTTTCCCGCAGTGGATGGCAAAAAGCAGAGAAAAGTCAGCTTCCAAGAAAAAACATGTGAGAATATTATTAAAGGGATCAGTGCTTCACTTGTCGTTCCCTTTGAGCGCGTATTGTTTGCATTAGGTATAAGATATGTTGGTGAAACCGTTGCAAAGATCCTGGCAAAGCACTTCAGGTCTATGGAAGCACTTGCTGAGGCAGATACGGAATCCCTCGCAGCCATACATGAAATCGGTGGACGCATTGCAGAATCTGTTTACAGCTATTTCCACGATCCTGCAAAACTGCATCTTGTAGAGCGCTTAAAAATTGCCGGTGTTCATATGGTGCTTTCTGAGGAAACACCTGAACACTCCCAACTTCTGGAAGGAAAAACTTTTGTGATCAGTGGGACATTCAGTGAATTTTCAAGGGACGAAATCAAGCAACTCATCGAACAGCATGGCGGGAAGAATACTTCTTCCTTATCTTCCAAAACTGATTACCTTATTGCAGGGGCGAATGCCGGGCCGTCGAAGCTGGACAAGGCGGATGCGCTTGGGATTAACATTCTTGAGCTTGAGGGGTTTATGAAAATGTTAAATTTTAAATTTTGAGTTTTAAATTATTCTGGTATTTGAAGTTTGGAACTAATAATTCCCGTCCCCCGTACCCCGTACCTAATTGTACAATTTAAATTTTTGCATAAAAAAACCAGCAGTCAATGTATAATCGGCTGCCGGTCGTGCAAATATTTTATGTGATAAATCTACTCGTTAATCTTTCTTTTCCTTGCGTTATAAAGTTTCTGAACACCATATCCCACTGCGAGTACTACCAGGATGATCAGTCCACCGCCAATCGGCAGGCCTCCGATAGGAACATCTCCTGTACCCGGAGAAGGAGGAGGTGGTGGTGGTGCAGCGAACACCGTTAGGGCAGGTGCCACCGTTATTAAGAAGATTATTAATATAATCCCAACTGCTTTTTTCATGACCGCAAACCTAATCAATTTTACCTTATAAATTACTTAAGAAATCAACTTCACTATTTGGAAATGAACACTTTTTCAGTATACACCGCCTTATCCGTAATCACCTTTACAACATAATAGCCTGTTTTATCACTAACATATACCTGTGTAACATCATTGTTGACTTCTACTTTATCAAGAAGAAGATTACCCATTATATCATAGACCAGGATTTCCCTGATACGTTGCTCGCTTTTATTAAGAATGTATGCATTTGTCCTGTTACTATATATTGTAATTGCTTCGTAGCCATTTTCTTCTATACCAAAAGCTTTATCATAGAAATGCAAGACAAAGCGATCATAATCATCTTCAGGCGTGGCTGAAAATTCATATCCGGCCCCTGAGCACATATCAAACCAATCTGCCCCCGGAAAGCTTTTATCCTCAAGTAAAATACTGATGCCAGGCTCAAATGTGTCAAGAAACTCGGCCCCGAGGGTATATTCGGCTTCTACTCCTGCTTTAAAATGCAGCGGAATATCAACCTGGGCATCACCGATCAGAGGCCTTGCATCGATGCAAAGATCTATACTATCAGTTCCAACTGTATATATTTCAGTAGCGTATTCGGGATAAGAACTTGCCCATTCTTTTGCATCATGATCAATATCATATCCTCCCGTCACTTCTCCATCCTTAAATTGGATATAGGTTTCATCCGAAGAACTATTACCACCCACAGTATATAAGCGCAGGCGATTAGGATATTCGTCTTTAAGATAAGGATGTATGGTGTGGGTCCTTGCAGCAATTGTAATATCAAACTGGGTTCCTGTTGCACCTGCAGCTTCTACAAAGAAACCTTGCCCGGGTTGAATATATCGGGCACTAACTGATCCGGGAGATGTCCTGATATGAGTTTTATAATTTAATGCGGCCGGATCCCATATTCGTACGAGATCATTTATCCCTGTCTGTAAAAGGATCATAACATCCCAATCAATAGGAGCAGTATATGGATTACCGATCAGCGTTTGCTCATTAGCGACCGCATGAACTGCAGGACTCACAGGGCCTAAAAGCAGGTTATCATAAAAAGACAGATATTCTGTATGAGCTCCTGATACATCATAAACACTCAGAATAAATCCATAAGCTGAAGGGGTTGAGCGGCTGGGATTATAAATATTCACCCAATCCTGTGTAGAAACATCATACTCGAATGCATATGATTGTAGCTGTACCATATCCCACTCACCAAGAAGTACCCCACCCACGGGAGCAGCAACCAGGTGAAAATAATAAATTAATGGTAATTGCGTATCAATGAAATAAAGGTTCCGTTGCACCTCAATATGGCCGTTTTCTACAACAAAACCATTATATGTTATTCCTCCATGCGGCATAAATGAAGATGAGAGCGTACCGTTTCCGGCTCCGGTAGCAACAACGATATTCATACCACCCATGAGTGTGGTCATGCCACTCACATCCAGTCCATGATTCTGTGGAACAGTAAGTTGTGCATGATGGTTGACCCTTAGATTCTGAACACTTCCATAAGTACTTGGACCTGAGTTAAATCCACCCATTCCCAATGTAGGATTGTTCGGATAAATGATGTCATCCGTAGTTGTTGGTATACCATTTGGGCTCCAGTTGGTTGCCTGATCCCAGGCAGCAGGAGAAGGAGCAACACCGCCGGTCCAGCATTTGTAGTTTGTAACGATATCATTTCCTGAATCAAAATAAGTTTCAGTAACACTGGTACTGGCATTAATTGTGGTAATCCCGGTATTTAATGCATCCCAACTAATAAGAGACTGCCCTGCCCCGGCAATATTACACTGGACCGTAAAGGCATGATACCATACGTCCTGGGGAATATCATTCGGGAATCCGGCAAGATAGGTTGTTGTAATAGCCAATTGCCCGCCAACATTCCCAACAACATTTGTATATACACCTCCTCCAGGAAGGAGAAAAGCGTTAACATAAGTAAGGGTTGGTGTATTCAGCACTGTAGTATTCCAATTAAAAAACCAGGAACTATTTCCCAATGCATTAATCCCAAACATATTCCATGACGGAACACTATTCGTCCTCATGAAGTAGACGTCGAACAAAAAGTTTGAACCACTGATCCGGGGATTTTCAACTGTGACTGAACCAGTCGGTGGCTGACTATAGCTTGTCAGGTACAAACAGCTTATAAGTATTATAGTAATTATTTTTTTCATTGCGATGTATTTAAATCGTTCATGAAATATTATTGATCAGCTAATTTGGAATTTGATCAGCTTCGTTCATATTATCATCAATAAATTGCTTATCTGCATTTGACACAATTCCGGAAAAGTTTGTATCGGCAAGCTGGTAGCCGGTTGCATTCATATTATCATCTATTGTCTGTTTATCAGCATTCGTAATGATACCTGACAAATTCGTTTCTCCGGCATAAATTGCAAATGATACCGGACTGCTATCCACCTGAACCATGGCATCTGTACCGTAGGCTTTCGTATTTGCATCACTAAAAACATAAGTGTAATTCTTGAAATATTCAGAGGGGGTTGTTGCGGTCATCACCGGCAGGTGGTTTCTGTGTATGATCACAAAATACGCATCGTTGGTGATCAGGGTTGGAAATGGCAGCTTGCCGCTACCACTTATTCCGACAATCAACCCAGTATTCATCAAAAAGCCTGCAACGGTATCCCCCGGAGTACTTGCACCGGCGGGGGTCGTAGCATCACGTACTTCAACCAGTACCCAGTCCACAATATCTTCTGAGGGGATCGCAGCTACCGATTCCGTTCCTGTATATCCAATGTGTGCATATGCTGCTGCTGCCGTGAGGGGAATGTTGGGGTTTAAAACCGTGGTCATTTCATCACTTGCAGGCTGATAAGCTCCCTCACAATTCACTGTACATACCAGGAGCAATCTAAACTCAACACCGGTGGCATTTCCCATGGCGTTAAGGGCGGATCCGGAGAAGGTATTTGCCCCGCCATTCATCGCATCAACGATAAGCCAGTCCACACCATTATAAAGTGCTCCGCTCATATCTGCTTCTATCCCTGTAATATCGCCATCAGCATAAGTCGCAGTCAGATCATAAGTGTAGCCTGAAATGCCACTTTGGGTGAAGGTCCAGTACCTGTTTAAATAGTGTGTTGAACTTGAATTATTCGGTTCTTTGGCATTGGTAACATTCACTCCAAAATATGCAGAAGCAAATGTACTGTTATTAAAATCGATGGAGACAGGCGAATATTCCGCAGTGCCTGTATTGTCCCCGACCGGGAACAGGAAGGCGGCGGGATCATAAGTACCATCCGAATATGCTTTTCTGACTTCACCGGTGTTATCGGCCACGATCATGCTGCTTGCCGATGGGGTTCCTGCAACAGCCAGAGCTGCTGTGCCCAAAGTAAAGTTATTGGTACCAATGGTGAGCAGGCCATCTGTGAGTGTCAGGGTTCCGTCAAGCAAAACATCGTGACTTAAAGTAATACCGCTGGAATTATCAATTTCCAGATCTTCGAACTCACTGCTAACTGTTCCTCCAATATCCTGGGTAGCGCTTCCGCTAAAAATGAACTCGCCACTGCCAAGAGCTGCAGCACCATCATTATTAAAATCTCCGTTTATGGTAAAGGTTCCATTGTTGGCCAGTGTAGCGCCGGATTCAATATCAAGATTTGCACTGATAACTATCTCTGTTCCGGATGTCACCGTCATGGTGGAGCCGTTCTTTATGACAATATCAGCAAAAGCCGAGCTGGCATTAAATATCAGAAGCAGGATAAGGACCATCCCACCTCCAAATAAGCGTTTTTGCTTTTTCATATCGTGCATTGTTTAGTTCTTATTGTAATCGCTAACGTAATTTATATTAATTCTATGCAAAGGTACAACTTAAATATTTATTATGAAACTACTGATATATATAACAAATATTAAGGTTTTACTCATACAAATTTAAAGCAAAGCATAAAACAAGTTCCCCTTTTGATCTTCAAAATTTAAACACTTGCCGTTTCATTAAAAACAAGCGAAACACATTAATTATCAACAATTTACTGCAACAACTCAATGTGCAGTGGAACAAATCTGTTTGCTCTTCTTCTGCCTGACAAATGAACAATTGTTTTGTTTAAATTATTCCTTCTAATTATTTACTTTGTAAATTTAATATAATTATTTTCCTATTCATCAGTAATTCTACGTAATCTAAACGTACAAGTTACCTGCAAAATGGCTTATTTTTAGCCATCAAGCTCAGTTAATCCATCCAATAAAATGCCTGAGATAAAGAAAGGTGGTTTGCTAATTTCGGAATAAATATACGACTTTTTTTTAATATAGCAAGAAAAAGGAAAAAAAATTCAATTAAATCCTTGGAATTATGGCCTGCTGAGGGAAAAACTTAAAGCAGGTAGCGGATACTGGATACTGGATACTGGATACTGGATGCTGGATGCTGGATGCTGGATGCTGGATACTGGATGCTGGATGCTGGATACTGGATATTGGTGTTGGGGGTTGAGTTGGTTTTAAGTTTTGAGTTTTAAGTTTTGAGTTTTAAATTGGGTGCTTTAATGCAGATGCATTCAATATTACCCATTTGGCATTTCTTTGCCCTCCAAAGCCTTCTGGCGAAGGAGGGGGCATTTTTCATACTCTCTCAGTCTCAACCCCCCACAGTATCACAGTCTCATAGTCCCACAATCTTAAAGTCTCAAAGTCACTGACTCTCTGACCCTCTGACCCTCTAATTCCTTGAGTCACAAAATCACACAGCCCCACAGTCTCACAGTCTCACAATCTTACAGTCCCTCAGTCACGCTTAATACTCCCTGCTCCGGAAATTTCACTATTCACATGTGGTGATCCTTTATATCTTACGGAAGCTGCTCCGGAGATTTCCACATCAAGATTTTCCGTTACATAAATATTTGCATCGGCTGCTCCACTGACATCCAGTTCAAAATGAACCACTTTAAAGTCGAATGCACTGATCTCACTTGCACCTGAAAGTTCAAGGCTCACGAATTTGGCTTCTCCTGATAAATTGATCTCGCTGGCACCGCTAAGATCAGCCTCAAGCAGTTCAACATCCATGATCAGATCAATTTCTGTGGCCCCGCTCCCATCTAAATTCAATTCATGAAATATCATTTTATCTTCACCGACAAGACTAACGGCACCGCTGATATCAATCATTTCCAACTCTTCAAAGGTGAGATAAATATTCAGCTTCGTTGCCTTTCTGATCGTCCCTTTTGTATAGATCTCAAGCTTGTCACCTTTCACTTCTGTGATGATAAATTCCATCAGGTTCTGATCGGCTTCAACCGTAAGCGATTCAGATTTACCCTGATACAGAAAAACGTTAAAGGCACCACTCACCTCCAGGGAAGTAAAGCCTGAAACCGTTCTTTCTTCTTTTACAACATTACCGTCTCCTTTTTCTCCTCCAATCAGGATGCAACTTCCCATCATGCCTGTACTGCCCATAAGAAGGAAAGCAATAAAAACTGTCATTGTTCTCTTTGTTTTCATAATATAAATGTTTTGAGTTTTGAGTTTTGAGTTTTGAGTTTTAAATTATTTTGGATTTGAAATTTTGATTTTGGAGTTTGGATTTCATCATTCAGCGAGCATTTTTTTAATTAATCTCAATATCACAGTTTTTAGCACTGATCACAACAGTTGAGGATGATGATTTATCATCACCGATAAAAGCTTCTACTTCTTTACTAAATGATTTTTCAATTTGCTTTGTAATTTCTGCTCCGCTCTCCGGGAAATCAATATCCCCGAAACTGGCCTGGGCACGAAATTTATAGCTGGCCGAGCTGCTGATACTCAGCTCAACACCACCAAATTCTGTGCGTATATCTATTGAGGAAAAGCCCCCTGAAACCCGGTCGATCTCAGTACCACCATAGCTGGAAACCAAGTCTAGTTTATCAAAGAGTTCGCCAATCTCAATATCTGTAAAGCTTACTTTTGCGCGCATAACATCCACACTGCCAATTTCAAACCCATCATATTCAGAATCCAGTATAAGCTCAGAAACTTCTCCAATTTCAGTACTGCTAAACCTGCTATAAAGGTCCAGGTATCCTGATTTGCCAAGTTCTAAGCTGCCATACTCAATATGCAGATCAGCTGCTTTCAGAAAATCGATCTCAGCATCGCCGAACTTAACATTGATTATATTTTCCTTGTCATTCAGCTCACCCAATGTGAGGTTTCCATAACTGACCTGAATCCTGGCTTTGCCACTCAGATCGCCCACAACTGTACTACCAAACTGGTTTTCCATGTAAAGCATATTGCTCTCAGGCATTTTTACCTCATAATCAATATTGATGTCGCAATTCTTGCAATTTAAGTTACCCGATATTTGTGTTTTGGCCTTAACCTGCGTACTGCTACCTGATATTTCAATATTAATCTTATCAAGTATACGTTGAGATTCCTTTTCAGATTTGGCATCCACGCTGATAATCACATCAATCACGACCTGGTTTTTGTCCCAGGTATCAATGTGCACCTTTCCATATTTATTGGAAATGACCACTTCTGCATCTGCTTTTACATCAAAAGTCTCACTGTAGCTTTTCTTTAAATCCTGTCCTGCAGCAATGTAAGCTGAAAATATCAGCATCAGCAGCACAAGCATTGTTTGCTTCTTGTAATTTTTCATTTTTCCGGTTTTTGTGTTTATAATTGACATATTTGATAAATTATGTTGTCGAGAATTTTTATTCTGGTTCTGTAATTCGTAACCAATGCACCAAAGACCCTTTCATTTGAAGTATTTTTGGCCAGTTCTTCCTTCAGTATGCTTGCATCTTTATCAAGTTCGTCCAGTTGTATTCTGGCCATTTCGTTAATTTTTGCAGCTTCTTCATCAGACGCAGCGCAACTTGAAATTTCCTGAAGCCTTTGATCTGCCAGCTTGTCGTAATGATCAGCCACCAAAACAAGCTCATCATTCACGGGATCTGCAGATCCGGAAGCAGTGTCACCTTGAAACTGCAAGAACATAATTCCTGCGATCCCTGCTACTATTATTATTGCGGCTGCAATACGAGTGAATGAGAAAGGTTTAATCTTCTTTTCCTGATGGAATTGTTCATCCAGCTTTGCAGCAAAACGATCGGAGTGTCCGTCATCAGGTTCATGAACATCATAGTGCTCACGATTCTTTTTTATTTTATCTTCCAGTGTTGTCATGGCACTTAGTTTACAAGTTGATCAATTTCATTTTTCTTTAACAAATCCCTGAGGCGTTGTCTCGCTCTCGAGTATCTTGTCCGGCTTGCATTATTGCTAATTGAAAGGACCTGTGATATCTCTTCATGGTCATATCCCTCAAGCAGGAATAAACTGAGAATGATCCTGTCATCATCAGCCAGGCTTTCGATGCCTTTCCTTATTTTCTCAATTTTATATGATAATATCTCCAGGAAATTCTCCGTTGAGTCGTCCACAGGTATCTGAAGATCTGTTTCCTGTAAAGAAACCATCTCCTTCTTTTTCCTGATTTGGTCTAAGGCACGGTTAACGACAATTTTCTTTAACCATGCCCCGATGGTAGAATCTCCCTTAAAATCATCAATTTTCTGAAATCCAGTAAGAAAAGCTTCTTGCATAACATCCTCTGCTTCGGCCGTATTATTCACTATCCTGAATGCTGAGTTATACATGGCTTTATAATACAAATTATACAATTGTAGCTGGGCTTTCCTGTTGTTTTTCCTGCAACCTTCTACGAGGTCATCATGGATATGTATGCTTCGCTGGTTCAATTGGTGTGTTTTAATTAATGACTGATTTTTTTTTAAGATGTTACAAGGTAGGAAGAAAAAGTTAGTAGTCAGAGTGATGCTGGTTGCTGATTGCTTTGTTCGCCGAAGCTTTAGCATAGGCGTACTGGTTGCTTCATCTTCGCCAAGGCTTCGATGAACAAAGTGTTTGCTGGCTGCTGGTGCCTAATGCCAAGTGTAGAATGCTAATGAGGAGGTATGATTGAAATCAGAAATCAGCCTGCCCGCCTCTGGAGGGAGATTCATCCATAATCCCAAATTCATAATCCATAATCCAACCCCTCTTCCCCTCTTCCCCTCTTCCCCTCCTCCATTCGCTCTGGTCTTTTACCAAAGATGCTATCTTATATTCTGTGCTTATTTTTCTGCTTCAAGTGCTGCAATACGAACTTTTAATATGTCATTTTCAGCCTTTAGCTCTTTCACTGCATTGATCAACATATATGTTAATTCATTGGGATCTATTTCTTTAAAATCATTTATGTTTTGTACTTCCTTTTCAGTGATCATAGTAGGGACTACTTTTTCCACTTCCTGAGCTATCAACCCAACATAGGTTTTTTCTCCCCAATTAAATTCTTTTTTATATTTAAAACTAACCGGGCGTAATTGCAATAGTTCTGCTAAACCTTTATTGTAATCTTTAATGTTTTCTTTAGAACGTACATCCGAAAATACAGCCCAATTGCCGCCACCTGGCTTATTTGCATC
>JAIOSQ010000037.1 GCA_021107535.1 Bacteroidales bacterium
CAGTCCACGAAAATGCGAATGATCTGGTTCGGTGTTTTATAGTTGAGGTCATTGTGTTGAAATCCCCATGAATCGTTCATGGTCATGCATAATTCCCAGTATTCATCTTTTGGCCGGGTTATAGGCAAGCCTTGCTCGGGTGTTGCATAATCACCATATCCCTGCAGGCGGGAATTAATAATGGCATTTGGGTTATGGGAAAGAATTGTTTCGCGGATCAGCGGAGCCTGCCATTTTTCCGCGCTTTGTTCCCAATCGCCATCGAACCAATACAGGTCGGGATTATATTTTGTGATGATCTCTTCCAGCTGGCAAAAGTTGAATTCTACAAAATTATTCCAGCGCAGGCTGTCATCCTCGTAGCGTTTTTCTTTCCTGGTGAAATTCGGATAATCAGGATGTGACCAATCCAGCAGTGAGAAGTAGAGGCCTGTTTTGAGCCCTTCATTCCGGACTGCTTTCATAAATGGCTTGATATAATCTTTTTTCAGGTGGAGGTCATTGCATTTTGTGGGCCATAGTGCCACGCCATCGTGGTGTTTCGAAGTGAGAACAGCATACTTCGCACCGCTTTCTTTGATCAGTTCCGCCCATGATGCAGCATCATACTTTTTGGCTGTGAAGCCCTTGAGTTGCTTCATATAATCCTCATGGGAGATATAGCCGTTAAAGAATGACCAGGATTCATCGATGCCATTTACCGCATAAATTCCCCAGTGGATAAAAATTCCCAACCGGGCATTGGAGAACCACTCCATTCTTTGGGCTTTCTGATCAGGAGTCTCCTGCTCCTGTGCAAAAAGAAAATTTTGATAAAACAGACTTACAAAGAAAATTATTAGAATGAACCTTTTCATGCTTTGATCAGTTTTCTGTTTCTACCCCGAGCTTTTCAAGTATCTTATATGTAATATTATCCCCTTCGGGGCCTTTGAGGACAATGGAATTTCCGGTACCATCAGCACTGTTGAAGATATATGTGTATCCTTCTTCCTCGTAAACAAGGTTAATGGCTTCAATGATCTTTTGGGTGATGGGTTCCAACTTCTGAGCAGACAAGGCTGCCATTTTTGCATCCGCATTGGTAGCATCAACCTGAATTTCTTGCTCCAGGGAGACAATCTGCTGCCGCATACTGTTGAGTAAAGACTCTGCAAAGCCTTTCTGTTGCTTTTGGTAGTAGTCGTCGAGCAAAGACTGATAATATTCCTGTTTGGCAATGATCTGTTCCTCAAGGACCTTCTGATAAGCTTCGATTTCCTTATTCATTTGCTTAGCTTCAGGCAAACTTTTTAAAATAAATTCAAGATTGGCATACCCGATCTTCACCTGGCCGGAAACCGAAACGGATATTAAAAACAGGGCAAACAATAAGATGTATTTTTTCATGACGATACTGTAAATTTCTTTTGATCCAAAGATAAGACATAATTGGTTGAACCAGTTGAATTGGTTAAGCTGGTTGAATTTATTTCGCAGCAAGCAGTCCGTCATCCAGCAATTGCTGAAAATGATCTGTGAGTGTTTGTTCAACCGGGCGGTAGTCTATTCCCAGGTCACGAATGCTGTAAGTGTTATCGAAATTCAGTGGATAGCCTATGTTTTTGCGAATATATTGCCTGGTCAAGCCAAACATGGGCCCCATAATAATGAAAAACCATTTTGGGACTTTTCTGACGGGCAAAGGATAAACAGGGAATTCCTTTTTCAGTATTCCGGCAGCATCCCCAAAAGTAAGGCATTCATTTGTGAGGATGTGCCTTCCTGAAGACTTTTCATTGAAGGCCCCAAGAATATGTGCCCTGGCAACATCCCGTACATCGACGATGGCAAGATATCCCTCAGGTAATCCTGTTTTGTATGTTCCATTACCCATGGAGATCATGAAGTTAATACTTGCGGAATCAGCTCTTTTCGTGAGGGAGGGACCGAGAATAAATCCAGGGTTCATGACCACCAGTGTCCAGCGCGATTGCTCACTTACTATTTGCCAGGCTTCCTTTTCTGCCAGCGTTTTTGAGTAGGGATATGGTTGATGATCCAGATTGCTTGTAGTATTCCAAACCTCTTCCGTAAAAATACCACCCGGAATGTTTTTTGCATCAATGGCATCGCCCATTATTGCTGCTATGCTGGATGTCAGGACGACCCTTTCCACTGTTTTTGTCTTATTTACTGTTTCCAGGATATTTCTTGTTCCTTCCAGGGCCGGTTCTACAAGAACTTCTTTGGGATTACGAATTTTTTCGATTATGAATGGAGATGCCGTATGAAAAACATGAGAACAAGTTTTCATGGCCTCGCCAAATGATTCTCTTTTCAAAAGATCAGCTTCAAACACCTTACGTTCTCCGGAAGATTTTTCCGCAAGTCTGAGCAGGTGATCGTATTTATCTGTTTTTCTTTTATCCCTGACGGTAGTATGGACCGTATATCCATTATCCAGCAATTGTTTGATAATATGTGAAGCAAGATATCCGCTTCCTCCGCTAACGAGTACAGGGCTTTTTGAATCCATCATCATAGAAATTTTTTAGCAACCAGTATCCAGCAACCAGTATCCAGCATCTAGTATCTAGTATCCAG
>JAIOSQ010000035.1 GCA_021107535.1 Bacteroidales bacterium
CTTGAGAAAACAAACCAACTTACAAAAACCATCATATACAACATCAACCCAAAAGACAATGACATGATTGCCACAATGACAGGCAACTTTCAGGATGGGACCATCCCGGGGAAAATACAGTTTGGTTCGGGCTGGTGGTTTTTAGATCAAAAGCAGGGTATCGAAGATCAGCTTAACACGCTATCAAATCATGGACTGTTGAGCCATTTTGTTGGAATGCTAACCGATTCCAGAAGCTTCCTCTCTTTTTCCAGACATGAATATTTCAGAAGAATATTATGTAACATGCTGGGACATGATATGGAAAAAGGGCTGATCCCAAATGATTTGGAGATGGTCGGCAAAATGGTGCAGGACATTTGTTATTATAATGCAAAAAGATATTTTAATTTTTAGCGTATGGACAAGATCATCACTTTCGGAGAAATAATGCTACGCCTGGCAACTCCTGAATATCAAAGGTTCAGCCAGGCAAGCAACTTCAGGGCTTCTTTTGGAGGTGGTGAGGCCAATGTTGCAGTATCGCTCTCAAATTTCGGGATCCCGACAGAATTTGTTTCCCGTATCCCGAACAATGATATCGGAGACACATGCATGAAGGAATTACAAAAACATGGAGTTGGAACTCATCATGTTCTCAGGGGAGGTGAACGCCTGGGCATTTATTTTCTTGAAACCGGAGCTGTCAATCGCGCCGGAAAAGTAATATACGATCGTTCAGGCTCCGCATTCTCAGAGCTAAAAAAGGGTATGATTGACTGGGATAAGGTTTTTGAGGATGCAACATGGTTTCACTGGACCGGCATCACTCCTGCCCTCTCGCAAAGTGCTGCGGAGATTTGCCGGGAAGCTGTTAAAAAAGCCAGTGAAAAGGGAATTACTGTTTCCTGTGACCTGAACTACAGAAATAAGCTCTGGAATTACGGTAAAACAGCTAAAGAAATCATGCCGGACCTGGTAGCAGGATGCGATATCATAATGGGAAATGAAGAAGATGCAGAAAAATCCCTTGGTATAAAAGCAGAAGATACAGATGTAATGGCCGGGGATGTTAAAGCAGAAGCATATCGTTCAGTTTCAGCGCAAATAATGAAACGCTTCCCTAAAGCAAAAAAAGTGATCACTACTCTCCGGGGCTCTGTCAGTGCAAGCCATAATACCTGGTCAGGAGTGCTGTACGATGGTAAAACTTTGTTTAAAGCCCCTGAATTCAATATCACGCACATTGTCGACCGTATTGGTGGTGGTGATGCATTTATGGCCGGCCTTATTTATGGTATGATAACAGGGTTGGATGACCAAAAAGTCCTGGATTTTGCAACAGCTGCTTCCTGTTTGAAACATACAATACACGGAGACTTTAACCTGGCTACGCTTGAAGAAGTTGAAACATTAATGTCGGGAGACAAATCAGGAAGGGTGAAAAGGTAAATATGAAAAAAAAAGGAATAAGGTTAACCATATTCTTTATATGTTTCTTCGTTAGTACTTCTGTCTTTGCACAGGAAAAGATCATTGCCAGTGTAACTGTTGAGAGTGGTGACTACCAAAGGTATGATACTCCGGTTTTTATTTCATTGGATGATTTGGAAATAAAAGAAAATATTAAATTAATAGAAATTAAAGGTGATGCCAAAGAGCAGATCCCTGCACAAATCAACAAATCAGAGAACAGATTATATTGGATCTTGTCCGGAAGGACAGAAAAAGAAGCCAGCCGGACTTTTGAGCTGTGGTCAACAGCTGTCGGAGAATCAAATGATGTGGTAGCTGTCAGCGATGGAGAAGGCATCACATTGAAGTGGAAGAATAAGCAGCTTCTTAAATACCATTCAGTAGCTGTTGAATTACCTCAGGGGGTAGATTCAGCTTATACAAGAGGTGCATTTATTCATCCACTTAATACCCTTTTGGGAAGAACACTCACCCGTATTCACCCTGAGGATCATTATCATCATGTGGGGATATGGAACCCCTGGACGAAAACTACTTTCCAGGGCAGGGAAATCGATTTTTGGAACCTGGCAAAAAAACAGGGGACAGTCCGCTTTAAGAGCATCGAATCTACTCAAAGTGGCAATGTCTTTGGCGGATTTAGTGTCAGACAGGAACATATCGACCTGACTGCACCGGGAGGTGAAACGGTAGCAATGGATGAAAAATGGGAAGTTAAATTATACCAAGCCGGAGATAATCCATACTATATTGTCGATTTTACATCTGTCCTGGAATGTGCTACCGATAGTTCAATAACCTTAAATCAATACCGCTATGGTGGTGGAATTGGTTTCCGCGCAACTGAATTGTGGAGCAAAGAAAACTGCGATGTATTAACATCAGAAGGAAAGACAAGGCTGGATGGTGATGCAACACATGCAAAATGGTGCAATGTTTTTGGAAGAATCGACACTTCCACATCAGGAGTCCTGTTCTTGTGTAATCCTGATAATTTTGAATTTCCCCAAGCCATGAGGATATGGCCCATAAATGCAAATGATGATAATGGCGACATGTATTTTCAATTCTGCCCCATCAGGCACAAAGACTGGCACCTGGAAACAGAAAAGAAATATTTTCAACAATACAGGATGGTAGTTTATGATGGTAAGATGCCTCCTGAACAAGCAGAGCAATTATGGCTGGATTATGCGAATCCACCCAAAATATTCATACAAAAAGAAAAGTAAAGAAATGGAAATGAGAGTTTATTTATTATCGGCAATGATTTTTTTCAGTTCTGTTTTTTGTTTTGCTCAGAACGAAAAAAAAGTTTTGGTCTTTACAAAAAACGGTGAAGGTTATGTACACGATAACATCGCGGCAAGCATAGTAGGAATTCAACAACTGGGTAAACAAAACAATTTTAAGGTTGAGGTTTCGGATGACCCGGCCGTTTTTACTGAAGACAACTTAAAGCAATACGATGTGCTGGTTTTTTCAAATACCAACAATAAGGTTTTTGATAAGGACGAACAAAAATTAGCATTTGTCCGCTATATTGAAGCAGGAGGAGGTTTTGTTGGCATACATTCAGCCTGTGCTACCGAAAGGGACTGGCCATGGTTCTGGAAGGTGGTAGGTGGTAAGTTTATCCGCCATGCACCTTTCCAGGAGTTTACCATTAAAATCATTGATCCGACACACCGATCAACTTCATTTTTTGAAACCGACTGGACCAGGGAGGATGAATGTTATTACGTGAACGAGATAAACCCGGACATCCATGTTTTACTGGCTGCCGACCTCACCACTGTCGAGGACAATGGAAAAGGGGAATATCCGGGAAACACATTCGGCAGCACTTTTCCGCTGGCCTGGTATCATGAATTTGATGGTGGCAGGCAATGGTTTACGGCTTTGGGCCACAGCATTGAAGATTATTCCGACCCATTATTCTTAAAGCATCTGCGGGGTGGAATATTATGGGCAATGGAAAATGGCAAGCCTGATTTTTCAAACGCAAAATCAACATCAATAAAATAGATATGGACAGACGTAAATTTATCAAGAGAACAGCACTGGCATCGGCCGGAATAA
>JAIOSQ010000109.1 GCA_021107535.1 Bacteroidales bacterium
CCAGCCAGCACACAGGAAACCACATTATAAAAAATGAGCATGGATGTATTGTAATCCATTCCGTAATCCTCGGTGATCAGCCAGGTGGCAGGCAGCATTAATGGGTACAGTATGGCCATGGTTCCCCAGGATGAACCGGTGGAAAATGACACCAAGGCTGCCAGGATAAAAGTAATGGCAGGTACAAGATAGGGAGAAAGTGACATTTCCAGCATGCTGGAGGAGATGAAACTTGCAGTATGCATGTGTTCGGTTACCAGTGCCACTGACCATGCCAGGATGAGGATCAGTACAGCGGTGAGCATGGTCTTGAAACCATTGATCAGGCTGTCGATGCTTTGCCGTAGACTGAGGATCCGCTGACTGACCGTAAGCAGAAGGGCCATCAATACACTGGCAAGAGATGACCATAACAAAGCTTTATATGAATCAGCATTGCCAATAGTTGCTGAGATCTTTCGGCCGAATGCAAGCTGTTCATCCGACCATATTGTGGGGTCCCATCCCGTGTATATCAAGCCTGCTATTGTTCCGAAAATAATCACCAGCACCGGGATCACCGCATTAAACCATCTTGCTTTAATGTTTTCATCAATCTCCAGTTTATTCAACTCACTGGATAAAGAATTTATCTTACCAGCTATCACTGATTCTTCCTTTCTGGCCTTTCTTTCTGCTTTTAGCATGGGGCCAAAATCTACACCACGGTATATAATAATTAAGATAAAGACAAGGGTGAAAATGGGGTAGAAGGAATAGGCAAGAGAATTGAAGAATATCATATAAGCATTCTCATTGAGGCCGATCACGTTGATTCCATCCTGGATGTAACTCAGTTCAGCACCTATCCAGGTGGTGACGAAAGCGATGGATGCGATAGGGGCTGCGGTGGAGTCGACCAGGTAGGCGAGTTTCTCCCGGGATATCTTCAGCCTGTCTGTTACAGGCCTCATAGTGTTTCCTACCACCAGGGTGTTTGCATAATCATCAAAAAAGATGATCATGCCCATCAGCCATGTGATGAACTGCCCTGATCGGGCAGTGGTCGCATATCTGGATAAAATGTTCACGACACCTTTCATGCCTCCGTTCCTCGTAATCAGGTTCACCATGGCCCCGATGAGCATGGAAAATATGATGATAGACAGGTGCCCCCGGTTAAACATGGCTTCAAGTAAATATGTATCGGCAATGGTAAAGACGCCCTGGAAGATGGCTGCAAACAGATTGCTTCCTGCATAGAAATGAATGATGGTTGTGCCTACCAGCAAGCCGGCAAAAAGAGCAGAATAGACTTCCCTGAAAAGCAGTGCAAAAAGTATCGCGATCAGCGGTGGCAGGATCGACATCCATAGAGGAATAGGAGTGACCTCTTTTGTGTAAATGTAATCATCGGCAACAATGCTAACGGCCTTTCGCTCCTCAAGTGAATAAATAAATGAACCCTTGCCTTTATGGATCTGAATTCCTTTTGATTCTCCACATACTTTTATACTCAGTATTTTGTTTTCAAGTTCTTCAGCCAGGTCCGGGTTTGTGAGCTCGATATTTATCGTAAAAGGGATATCTTGAACAATGATAAAGGGTAATTCTGCCCGGATATCCTGTTTTCCGATAAATGGCTTTTCCTGTCCCGATAGCGGCATAGCAAACACAAGGAACAACAATACCAGAAGAAAAATATATGTGCGTTTGAATGGCATGCTTTAGTGATTCAATATTTCTCTGGATGCCAGTACGATCCCTTCCGTATCAAACCCGCACTCATGATGAAGTTCTCCTTGTTTGGCATGACTGATGAAGCGATCGGGGACTCCGAGCCTGTGGATGGTTTTTTTGTAGCCGTACTCTGATTGGAACTCTAGCAGGGCGCTGCCAAGGCCTCCCAGTATCGTTCCGTCTTCCACACTGATGATATGATCGTAAGATTTGAAAACCTCATGCAGCAATTCCTCATCAATGGGTTTGAGAAAACGGATGTCGTAATGGGCTGCTTTGATATTTTCCGCTTCCAGGTCCACCACAGCCTGCGTTGCATAATTACCAACATGGCCTATAGTGATAATGGCGATATCTTTGCCTTCCCGAAGTTTTCTTCCTTTTCCGACTTTCATCTCCTGCATTGGTGTTTTCCAATTGGGCATCACACCGCGTCCTTTTGGATAGCGAATGGCAAATGGCCCTTTTCCCGTTGTCTGTGCAGTGAACATCATATTCCTGAGTTCTTCTTCATTCATAGGTGATGCGATAGTCAGATTGGGAATGGCCCGCAGAAAAGCAAGGTCGAAAGTGCCGTGATGTGTCGCTCCGTCTTCTCCTACAAGGCCACTCCTGTCGAGACACAGTACAACAGCTAGTTTTTGTATTGCCACATCATGAATGATCTGGTCATAAGCTCTTTGTGCAAAGGTGGAATAGATATTGCAGAAAGGGATCATTCCCTGGGCAGCAAGCCCTGCTGCGAAAGTAACGGCATGCTGTTCGGCAATACCAACGTCGAAAACCCTTTCAGGCATGACTTCCATCATGAGGTTCAGTGAGCAGCCGGTTGGCATGGCCGGGGTTATCCCCACGATCTTATCATTTTGTTCTGCCAGCTCAATGATGGTTTTACCAAATACTGTCTGGTATTTTGGAGCTTGCTTTTCCTGGCCTTCATTATTGGTAAGCTTGCCGGTTTTTCTGTCGAAGGTTCCTGGAGAATGAAAAGTAGTTTGATGTTTTTCTGCTTCTTCAAAGCCTTTTCCTTTCATGGTTATAATATGCAAGAGTTTAGGGCCTTGTATTCTTTGCAAATCCCGGAGAATTTTCGAAAGGTGCACAACATCGTTACCGTCGATCGGGCCGAAATAACGAAAATTCATGGATTCAAACAGGTTGCTCCTTTTTAAGATCGTTGACTTGACAGCATTCCCAATCTGCTTAACTATAGCACGGGTATTCTTTCCGTATTGTGTTCCACCACCCAGCAGTAACCAGATCTTGTCCTTGATCTTATTATACGTCTTGGAAGAGATCATCACTGCCAATGATTCTTTGATGGCCCCGACATTCTTGTCGATGGCAATTCCGTTATCATTGAGGATCACCAGGAGATTGGCATTGGACACCCCTGCATTGTTCATGGCCTCCATGGCCATACCACCGGTCATGGCACCATCACCGATCACGGCAATATGCAGCCTGCCATTGTCTTCTGTCAGGGCTGAGGCTGTCGCCATCCCAAAGGCAGCTGAAATGGATGTGGATGAATGTCCCGTACCGAATGCATCATATTCGCTTTCCTCCATCCTGGGGAATCCACTGATGCCACCTTTCATCCGATTCGTGTGAAAGCTGTCGCGGCGGCCTGTCAGGATCTTATGGGTGTAAGCCTGGTGGCCTACATCCCAGATGACTTTATCATAAGGTGTGTTGAATACATAATGAATGGCTACGGAAAGTTCCACAGTACCCAGACTGGCCCCGAGATGCCCGGGATTGTGTGAAGTCTCGTCCAGGATAAACTCCCTGATCTCCCGGCATAATTCCGAAAGCTGACTTTCCTTCAGCTTCTTCAGATCGGAAGGATCGTTGATTGTTTCCAGAAGTTTTTTTGCCGGGGCACTCATGTTTTCGCCATCTTGATATTGTTTGCAAAGGTAGTATGAAAATTGATACTGGATACTGGTTACTGGATGCTGGATGCTGGATGCTGGATACTGGATACTGGATACTGGATACTGGATACTGGTTGCTGGTCCAACCCAACACCCAACACCCAAAACTCAACACCTCAAAGAAGTCCCATTTCAAGTTTCGCTTCATCCGTAAGCATATCCTCCGTCCAGGGGGGCTCGAAGGTAAGGTCGATGTCGGCATAGGTAACATCCTCAACTTCTTCAACTTTATGTTTAACCTCCAGTGGCAGGCTTTCTGCAACCGGGCAGTTAGGGCTGGTGAGGGTCA
>JAIOSQ010000195.1 GCA_021107535.1 Bacteroidales bacterium
AGCCACGACAATAATGAAAAGTTATATAAAAGCCATCAGCTACCATTTACCGGAAAAGGTTCTTAGCAATGAGGACCTCGCGCGTGCATTTCCCGACCTGAAGATTGATGACCTGACCAGGCTGACCGGGGTGAAGAGAAGGTATATAGCTGCTGAAGAGGAAACCGCTGCCGACCTCGCATATAAAGCGGCCTTAAAGCTTTTTGAGGAGCACAATATCAGCTCTGCTGAAATAGATCATGTGATCTTCTGTGCCCAGGGTTCGGATTACATTACACCCTCAACAGCCTGTTTATTGCAGGATCGCCTTGACATACCCGAACATGCCGGATCATTGGATATCAATCAGGGTTGTACCGGATTTATATATGGATTGAGTGTGGCCCATGGCCTGATCGCCACCGGCGGGGCAAAAAATGTTCTTTTGCTTACTTCAGTGAACATCTCTGAACTTATACATCCTGAAGACAAAAGCAATCGCGCCATCTTTGGCGATGGAGCTGCCGCAACACTGGTCTCAAATAATGAAAATATGCCAGGATCGGAAATCGGAGACTTTGTTTTCGGTACCGATGGGAAAGGCTTTGATAATATCATCATCAAATACGGTGGCGCGCGATATCCATTAAACAAGTTCGAAGCTGAAGATTATCGTGATGAAGCGGGAAATATCCGCAATGACAGGAATTTTTATATGAATGGCTGGGCGGTCTTCACATTTTCAGTGGAAAAGGTACCTGTAATGATAAAGCAATTACTGAATAAAGCAGGAATGTCAGAAGACGAGGTGGATATGTATGTGTTTCACCAGGCCAACCGGATCATCCTTGAAAGCATTTTCAGGAAGATGAAGATCCCGAAAGAAAAAAGCCTGATACATCTTGAAGATTGTGGCAATACGGTAGCATCAACGATTCCCATAGCCCTGTATCATGCCATAGCAGATGGCCGGGTTAAACGGGGTGACACCTTGATCCTTGGAGGTTTTGGTGTCGGCTTCTCCTGGGCGGCTTGTGTATTAAAGTTTTAAAATAGTCCCTGAATATGGGGTTTTAGTTAATAAAGATTCCAAATACCGCTTTACCCGGTGTAATTCCTGAGCTGGGGCTGGTAATTTCCATATAATCGCCCTGCACAACAAATATTGGTGTTGGCAGATCAACACTTCCATAGGCGCCTGATCCTGAGAGATCAATGGTAGTTGTGGTGATAATAAGCCCTCCTCCGGAAGTAATAACCAGGTCGATAGACGGATCATCATTCTCTGCATAAAATGAGATCGTGGTAATATATCCTCCTCTTGCAAATACGCCCCTTGTAGAGATATTACTTGAGACCGCCGAACTGTTAACGGTTCCGTTGTATTGTGCAAACTTACCAACATCAACATTTCCTCCGAATTGCAGATAGAAGGCCCCCTGGTTTTCACTGGTGATTATTTCACTCCAGATGCTGCCACTCCAAAAATAGAACCCCGGCCTTAAGTCTGCGTTGGCTGTTGTATTATAAACCAATAATGATTCAACTGCTGAGGGAATTGTTAAAATATCAGTACGACTGCTTAATGCTACCCGGGGTATCAGAATACCTGTATTGGATGATGAAATATCCAGCATTGCACATTGTTCAGGAGGATTGCCGTTGGTATTTATGGATACCTGTCCGCTTAAGCAAAAAACGAACAATAGAATAGATGCCGTAATCGATATCAGTCGTTTCATAGGTTAGGATTTGGGTAGAGTTTGCAATACTAATATTTATCCCATGGCTCTCGACTTTCTAACTCACTAATAATTAATCAATAATCGTAATTTTTCTTATAAATTTGTAATTATATCGTATATATACTAAAGACAAAAATGATTTAGTAGATTGTAAATATAGGATTTTTTTTGAAACCCAGTGAATAATTCAAAAAAAATATTGTAAAAAACTTATAATGAGGATGTTCATAAAGGAGAGCCGGCTTGTATAATTTGGTTCCCTGGAGTATATATGTAAAGAAATATAATTTATTTTTCTCTTCGTCTTAGTATATCTATTCCTTCTCTTACCAGCTGGTTTATAGAGTTTTCTTTAAGGAATGACTCGAGGGGCCACTCCACGCCGAATTGTGCATTTACATCCCTTTCCAGGCTGACCGCTGTGATAGAATCCAGTCCGTAAGAGGAAACGGGCTTATCCGGATCAATACTGCCAGGATCTATTTCCAGCTTATGGGCCATCCAGTTGATCATCCATTCGCGCAGGAACTCAGGGCGATAACCAATGAGTGAATCTGCTTTTTCTTTCTCAGGTTTCATCACCCATGAGGCCACCTCATTCAGCTCTTGCCTGAGCCAGGCTTTTCTTAAAGCAAAACGCTGGATTTTTCCGCTCGAGGTTTTCAGTATGCTGCCGGTTCTGATAAGCGTAATGGCATGGGGTTGAATACCATGACCGGCAAAGACTGCTTCACGAATATCTTCAAAGACCTGCTCCTCATTCATCTCACACATATGCGTGCGTTCTACTTCCATAACAATAAGGAGTTTTTCTTCTCCGTCAATATCTGTGGAGAATGCAGCACAGGCATTTTGGCGCAGTGCAGGATTACTATTTTCTGCACTGTGTTCAATATCATTGGGATAAAAGTTTGATCCCCGGATAATGATGAGGTCCTTCATTCTGCCGCTGACATAAAGCTGGCCTTCATAGATAAATCCGAAGTCTCCGGTACGCAGGTATGGCCCGTCTTCCGTTCCGGAAATAAAAGCATTAAAAGTTTTTTCCGTATTCTGCTTATCGTTCCAGTATCCTTTGGCCACCGAAGGACCTTTCACCCATATTTCTCCAATCTCTCCTACCGGGGAAGGGGTGGAGGTTTCCGGGTTGACGATAAGTACACACATGCCCAACCAGGGATAACCACAGGCTGTAATTATGCGACTTTCATCTTTGTTTGTCGACAATATAACCTTGTTTTCTTCCAAGGACTTTGAGTCAACACTCAGATAATTCGGTGCTTCTTTATTATCTCCCCCCGTAACGATAAGAACCGATTCAGCAAGTCCGTAACAGGGGTAAAATTGTTTTTCTTTAAATGATGCTGATTTGAATTTATCTGAAAAAGTATCGAGCGTTTCTTTCCTTATAGGTTCAGAACCGCAAAACATGGTAGAAACAGAACTCAGGTCAATATTTTTGATTTCGGAACTATCAATTTTGTTGGCACAATACTCATAAGCAAAATTAGGTCCTCCGGCATTAGTTGCCCTGTATTTTGTCATATTTTTAAACCAGTTGAGAGGGTTCTGGAGAAATTTTAATGGTGGAATGATAACATTTGTTGCTGCGAGATAGGCGGGTTGAATTAAACACCCGATCAGTCCCATGTCATGGAAGTTGGGAAGCCAGTTAACTCCTACCAGTGATTTGTCGAACC
>JAIOSQ010000047.1 GCA_021107535.1 Bacteroidales bacterium
CATTTGATACACTTTATGCTGACGGGCAGAGGAGATATGTTGAAAGCCTGAGCTCCTATGCACGGCAATTCCTGGGCAGGATGAGCAAACCTGAAGTAGATATGATCACAGGCGTATCCCCTGCCATTGCCATAGAGCAAAGAATCAATAGGAGGAACCCACGCTCTACTGTGGGAACTTCAACAGAGATATATGAGTACCTGAAGTTGCTTTTCGCCAGAATCGGAAAGACCTTTTCTCCGATTTCGGGGAAAGAGGTAAGGAGACACAGGGTTGAAGATGTGACTTCTTTTATATTATCAAGGGATGAAAATGCAGAGGTCAGGATCATGGCTCCACTTATGATGAAGCCGGACAGAAGTGTCGCTGATCAACTGAACATATTGCACCAGCAGGGATTCAGCAGAATTGTATGTTGTGGCCGAATGCTAAAAATTACGGAAGCTTTCGATGAAAACAATTTTTCGGAGAATGCTGATGACATCCTGATCCTGCTTGACCGGATCATAAACAAGCCTGATGATTCAGACCTCCGGTCAAGAGTGGCTGACTCGGTTCAAACGGCTTTTTACGAAGGGAATGGGAAGTGCATTATCGGATTACCCGGAGAAGAGAATGAAAATTATCATTTTTCCAACCGTTTTGAACTTGACGGTATTAGCTTTGAAGAGCCATCTGTAAACCTTTTCACCTTCAACAATCCTTATGGTGCTTGTAAAAGCTGTGAAGGCTTTGGAAGCATTATTGGGATTGACCCGGATCTTGTAATCCCTAATAAAGGCCTTTCTGTGTACGAGGAAGCCATTGCCTGTTGGAAAGGTGAAAAGATGGGTGAGTGGAAGAATGCCCTTATCGCCAATGCTTATAAATTTGATTTTCCTGTTCATAAGCCCATTTTTAAACTCAGTGAAAAGAAATACAATCTTCTCTGGACCGGAAATGAGCATTTTGCAGGTTTGGATGAATTTTTCAGGGAAGTCGAAGAACAAACCTATAAGATCCAGTACAGGGTAATGCTGTCACGTTACCGTGGAAAAACAATTTGCCCTGAATGCGGAGGCACAAGACTCAGGAAAAACGCAAATTATGTACAGGTAGACGAGATGACAATCAACTCAATGGTCTCCTCCCCTATTGACAGGCTCCTGGAAAAGCTTAAAAGTATCAAACTCAGCGAACACGATGAAAAGGTAAGTAAACGTCTGATTACGGAAATCACCAACAGGTTACAATACCTTATTGACGTTGGACTGGGGTATCTTAATCTGAACCGATTGTCATCATCTTTATCAGGAGGTGAATCACAAAGGATAAATCTGGCAACATCACTGGGAAGTAGTCTGGTAGGATCCATGTATATCCTTGATGAACCCAGCATTGGCCTTCACCCCCGGGACACACATCGCCTGATTCATGTATTGAAACAATTGCGTGACCTGGGAAATACGGTCATTATTGTGGAACATGACCGTGACATCATCCAGGCAGCAGACCATATCATTGACATCGGGCCATTGGCAGGCAGTGAAGGTGGAGAACTTATGTTTAGCGGTCCCTACAAGAAACTTATTCAAGATAAAAACAGCCTGACCGCAAAATACATGAGCGGCCAACTTAGCATTCCTATTCCCGCCAGGCGAAGGCGATGGAAAGAATTTATCCGCGTTCATGGTGCAATGGAAAATAATCTGAAAAACCTGGATGTTTCTTTTCCTTTAAATGTTATGACAGTTGTAACAGGTGTGAGCGGATCAGGTAAATCCTCCCTGGTGAGCAACATTTTTTATCCGGCACTGAAAAAGCTTTACGGCGGATTTGCAGGCAAAACCGGAAAATATTTACATCTGTCAGGAGATATTGAAAGTATCAAGCTGCTTGAATTTGTGGACCAGAATCCCATTGGCCGCTCATCACGCTCAAATCCTGCAACATACATCAAAGCTTTTGATGATATCCGTTCACTATTCGCCGACCAGCAGCTTGCCAGAGTAAGAAATTACAAACCTGGTTTTTTCTCTTTTAACGTAGCTGGTGGAAGATGTGAAGAGTGCGAAGGGGAGGGTGTTGTGAAGATCGAAATGCAGTTTATGGCCGATATTTACCTGAGTTGTGACCATTGTGGAGGAAAACGTTATAAAGAAGAAGTCCTTGAGATCCTTTACGAGGGAAAGAATATCAGCGATATACTTGCGCTCACCATTGACGGAGCTGTGGCATTTTTCGAGAGATCCTCAAAGCAAAATGCATCTGTAAAACGGATTATCACGAAGTTGAAACCTTTACAGGATGTTGGCCTGGGATATCTGAGGATGGGACAATCTTCCAGCACTCTAAGTGGTGGCGAGGCACAGCGGATCAAACTGGCATATTTCCTGGGAAGGGGAAGCAATGACTCCCCTACCCTATTTATTTTTGATGAACCGACCACAGGATTACATTTTCATGATATCCATAATCTGCTCAACGCTTTTAATGCACTGATGGAAAAGGGCCATTCCCTGATTGTTGTGGAACATAACCAGGAAATCATCAAAGTGGCAGACTGGATTATTGACCTCGGTCCGGAGGGTGGAAATGAAGGCGGTTATGTAGTTTTTGAAGGAAAGCCGGATCAGATCATTCATGATAAAGGATCCTATACCGGGCAATATCTTAAACCTCTCATGCAAGATTCGTAAAAGGTATATATATTTGCAGCCTAAAAAAAATCATTAAAAGAGAGACAGGTGCTCTTCAATTCATACGAATTTATTTTTTTATTTCTTCCGGCTGCTTTCGCAGGATACTTCCTGCTTAGCCTGATACCCAGGAATATATTCTCAAAGAGCTGGCTTATTCTGGCTTCGCTGTTTTTCTATGCATGGTGGAATCCGGCATACCTGCCTGTTATTATTTTTTCACTCTTTTTTAATTATTCCTTCAGTTTCATAATCCTTGGAAAGGATCATATTTCTTCCAGGGGAAAGCGCCTGCTCTGGTTGATTACAGGAATTGCAGTAAACGTGCTCCTGCTCTCTTACTTCAAATATTACAATTTTATATTGTGGAACCTGAACGAAGTTTTTGATACATCATTTCAATACCAGAACCTGGCATTACCAATAGGCATAAGCTTTTATACATTCCAGCAAATTGCTTTCCTTGTCGATACTTACAAAGGAAAGGTAAAGGAGCGGAACTTTCTGAATTATGCCATGTTTGTGACCTTTTTCCCACAACTTATTGCCGGTCCAATAGTACATCACAGTGAAATGATGCCTCAGTTTGCCAATAGGGCCAACCGGATCCTTAAATCTGAAAATATTTCAAAGGGGCTCTATATATTCTTCATCGGATTATTTAAGAAAGTGATCCTCGCCGATACTTTTGCCACTTGGGCCAGCACCGGCTTCGATCTTGCAGAATCCTTGAATATGGCGGAGGCCTGGGCCACTTCCCTGTCCTACACTTTTCAATTATACTTTGATTTTAGCGGATATACTGATATGGCTATCGGGCTGGCCCTCTTATTCAACATACATCTGCCATTTAACTTTAATTCTCCATATCTCGCACTGGATATTCAGGATTTCTGGCGAAGATGGCACATGACACTTAGCCGATTTTTACGGGATTATGTTTATATTCCTTTAGGTGGGAATAGAGGAGGCGAGGTCATGCTCATGAGAAACCTTATGCTGACATTCCTGATCGGCGGTCTCTGGCATGGTGCAGGCTGGACCTTTGTTTTCTGGGGTTTTCTGCATGGATCAGCAGCAGTAATCCACCGGCTGTGGGGATTTACAAAGATCCGTATGAATCCTGTTATTGCATGGTTCATCACCTTTAATTTTGTAAACATTGCCTGGATATTCTTTCGGGCACTTAGTTGGGCAGATGCCTTAAAGGTGTTAAAAGGAATGTTCGGACTGTCAGGAACAGGTAAGATCATTGAAATGCCTGCAATCCAGGGCGGATTTGAAACTTTTATATGGATAGGGGCTGGCTTCCTTATCATCTTCCTGATCAGGAATACAAATTATGTAAAAGAGAACTTCAAGCCTACATGGGGCAGATTATTATTACTGTTGGCGATATCAGTTTATGCCATATTGAATATGCATAGGATTAGTGAATTTATATATTTTGGATTTTAATATGAATGGACGCAAATTCATAAGAAGGTTTTTGATCGCATTTTCTGCAGTGATGATTTTTATTATGATTGCAAATTATATCATCGACCCTTATGGCCTGCATTTTCATTTCAGGTACAGGGGATTTAATACCCATAAGCCAACATTTTTACATTTTGCCCGGATCAGCAAACTGTACAATGCAGACGAAATTGAACCTGAAGCCATTTTCCTTGGCAATTCAAGGATTCTTTACCTGGTTCCGGAAGAAGCTTTCGGGCTATATAGGCCATACAATTTTTATAACTTCTCCTTAAGCAGCGGAACCCCTGATGAAATGAACGATTTGCTTGCGTACTCCATTAGAAAATACGACATTGAATATGCCTGCTATGGCATAGACTTCATCACAATGATCAACTGGTCAACACAATATGCCAGTACATTCGACACTTCACTGGTGAAAGGAGACAAATCCATGTTTATTGAGCTGTTTAAACTCCATGCCAGCACACAGGCAATAACAGAATCCTATAATTGTGTAAAGTCTAATATTAATGATCCGGAAGGCCTGTATGTTAGATTTCATTATAATAAATATGGTTCCAGAACCAATAAATGGCGGGAGATCCACTATAAACAACTTGGAGATAACTGGATTGACAGTGAAATCAAGAAAGTCCTGAATACTTACGAGCCTATTTATAATAATCCAAAAATTAATATTCCTGAGTACAAGAAAGACGCATACCTCTCCATACTGGATCAGTGCCGGGACCATGGAATAGAGTACGCCGCGTTTATTAACCCCTTGTACAAGGAGCAGTTCATTCTTTTACTGAAATCACCAGCTTACCCCATCTATATTGAATTTCTAAAATTTATAGCGAACAATGGCGGAATATGGTATTTTGGCGGGATCAATAAAATCACTTCTGATAAGAATTATTACTGGGATTCGCAGCATCCCCGCAAAAAACTGAGTGAACTGATCGCCCGAGCCATGTTTTCTGATACTACCCCTCCCTACGTCGATGAACTTTTTGGAAAGTATTACCAGTCAGAGAACATTGATTCACTGGTATTCAATTTGGATTTGCTAAGAGAAAGCTTGATAAAAGACTGAATTGGCCGTGGGTGGTTAATTGCACCAGGCACGTAAAAAAGAATTCCGGAGCCTTGGCAGACCCCGGAATAAAACCCAAATCTAATAAATTACGATACGATTACGGAACAAATGTATAGCTTAATAGAATGCGAGAACACCAGGGATATTTCTGAAAAACAATAGTGGCACCTACTTAGTTACCTACGTATTTACACGTAGCGGTATAATCGAATCAAATCGTTATAATATTATTCTGAATGGCATAGATGACCAATTCGGCGGTAGAAAAAATGTTCAATTTCTTCATCAGGTTATGCTTATGAGTCTCAACTGTTCGAATGCTTATAAATAGTGTATCAGCAATTTGCTTGTTACTCATCCCATTACTCATATGTTTTAACACCTCCATTTCCCTTTCAGAAAGGGGAATATCCTGTTTCTGTTTCTTTTCTTTTTCAGATCTCAGGTAGCTGGAAATAAATTTTTCACTAACAATGCCCTTCATAAATTTTTGCCCATCATTCACCATGTGAATTGCATCGATAAGCTCCTGGGGTTTGAAATTCTTAGGAACATAACCAAAAGCTCCTGCTTCAAATCCCTCGGTGATTAATTTTTCATCAACATGAGAAGTATAATAGATTACTTTACTGAGGGGGAAGCGTTCGCTTATTTTTTCGGTAAGTTCTATTCCTGATACTTCAGGCAGGTTAATGTCCATGATAATAATGTCCGGGCGAAGATCTTCAACCTTAAGCATTGCTTCCTCACTATCAAGAGCATAACCCACTATTTCCAATTCTTTATAGGGTTCCAGAAGAGTTATGATGCCTTTTATAACAACTTCGTGATCTTCAACTATTAATATTCTGATCTTCTTCATTCCAGATTCGTTTTAATGCCTTATAAATAATCTTATTTAACCACCCCATCAGGAGTCTTAATGAATTAAATGCGTCTGAGAATTCAAAATCATAGTCTCACTGATTCAAAACGTAAAGTTACATCATTTCCAGATAAAAACCGCTATCTTAATTAACGAAATCTGATCTAAGCGTTTATATGTAAGTTTTAATGAATAGTTATTCTTATTTTTGTTTTTGCAATAGAGTAAATAAATAGTTCTGATAATGGAGAAGTTAAAGTTGTCTGTATTGCTTGTTGAGGATGATACACTGTCGTTGTTCGTTTATTCCGAATTCATTCGGAAGTTGGTAACGGACGTGTATACTGCGAATGATGGACGTGAAGGAATTGAAGTGTTTAAAAAGAACAAGCCGGACATTATCATCACAGACATTATGATGCCTGAATTAGATGGCCTGGAAATGATCCGGGAAATAAAAAAGTCCGATTCCCAGGTAAAGGTGATCATGATTTCCGGTCATTCAGAAACTGATTACTTTATACGATCAATTGATCTGGGAGTGGATGGGTATTTATTAAAACCTGTTGATAACAGTAAGCTTGAAAATAAAATTATTGAACTTGGAAAGAATATTCTTCTTGGTAAAAAAGTTGCCTATACAGAAAAAAAGTTTCAGGATTTTGCCGCATTGCTTCCCCAGATCGTATTTGAAGCAGATCTTAACGGCAAACTGACATTTGTAAATAAACTGGGTCTTAAAAAATTCGATTATTCAAATGCTGTCATTGAAAAAGGATTATTCATTAAAGATGTTATAAGTGAGGTGCAGGATAAGAATCTGGAGGATATTAAAGAATTTATAAGTACTGGCAAAATTTTCCAGGAAGAGGAAGTTGAATGTAGAACCAGGAAAGGAGACACATTTCCAGCACTGATATATACGAGTGGCATTCTTGAAGACGGACAGTTGACAGGTATAAGGGGAGTTATGGTAGATATTACTTCCAGGAAAAGGATGATGGAAGAACTTAAGTTACTCAATCAGGAACTTGAAAAAAAAGTAGAGGAAAGAACACTACGCTTGTCAAACGAGATCAAGGAAAAGGAAAAAGCAGAAATGGCATTGATCAAAGCCAAGGAAAAAGCAGAAGAATCAGATCAACTGAAGGGTATTTTTCTTGCGAATGTTTCCCATGAAATACAAACACCCATTAAGGCCATTATCAGTTTCTCGAACCTGCTAAAATCCTCTAAACTAACTGAGAGCCGGCGGAATGAACTGATGAGTATTATTGACAGCAACAGTGATGCACTGCTAAACCTGACCAATGACATCCTTGATTTTACGCGACTGCAATCCAAAACAGTCAAATTATATAATATAAGCTTTGAACTGAATCTTTTCCTGAAAGAACTTTTTCCTGTTTTTGAATCTTTGAAAAGCAAACAATTACAAAAGGATATCGAACTGAAACTAACATTATCTGATCAATTTGATTCCCTGATGATCCATTCCGATCCCTCGAGGTTAAAACAAGTTTTCTCAAATTTGATCTCCAACGCATTTAAATTTACCCGCAAAGGCATTGTGGAATACGGTTATACCATCACGAAAGAATCAAAAGTGCGGTGTTTTGTAAAGGATACCGGCCTGGGCATTTCAAAAAAGTTTCAGAAAAAGGTCTTTGAGAGGTTTTCTCAGGAATCCAATCCTTTGAACATCAAAAAGGAAGGAGCCGGATTGGGATTGGCTATCACCCAAAGCCTGATCCAAATTTTAGGTGGCGATGTATGGGTTGAGTCAGAGCTGGGCAAAGGGTCAAGCTTCTACTTTGAGTTACCTGATATTATGATAAAGAAAGCTGAAAGATCTGTTGAAGACAAGCATAACTGGAAAGATAAACAGGTATTGATCATTGAAGATGAGATTAAATATTATATTGCATTGGAGGAAATTTTAAAGAATAAAGTCAAAATCCATTATCTGAATGATGGTGAGTTAGCAGTGGAGTTTTGCAGGAACAATAAAAACATAGATATCTGCTTGTATAAATGGATAGAAGGCGATGACCCGGGGCTTATCAATGATCTTCGTAAGGGAAATCCTTCACAGGCATTCATTGCCCTGTTGGATGAAAATATTTCAGAGAAACACAAAATAGCGCTTCAGCATAAATTTAACGGTGTGATAAGCAAACCTTTCAAAAAGAAAGAAGTGTTAATGACGATCGACAAGTATTTACGCTAATGGCATTGCTAAAAAAAATCCTTGCTTTACCCCTTATCCTGCTCATATATATTTATAAGTTTGTCATCTCACCTCTCACCCCGTCTTCATGCCGGCACATCCCAAGTTGTTCTGAATATGCTTTACAGGCTTTGAAAATGCATGGGCCCCTCCGCGGCAGCTGGATGGCTGTCAAGCGCATATCGAGTTGCCACCCCTGGGGCTCCGGCGGCATAGATCCGGTACCCCGGATCATTGTCAAGAAGATCAAATTTAAAAATTCAGGAAAGACGGAGAGAATCTAGAATCCAGAAGTCAGGAGTCAGATTGGTGTGGTGTTTGAATAGAGAATCACGAACAAGGAATAAGAATAAGAAAATGGAATAAATTACAGATAATACCTCAAACTTCGTGCCCCCTCCTTGTTCGTGTATGAACCGGACACATGGTTTACACCGAACCGGGTACATGGTTTACAGTTCTTAACTTAGGATGGTATTCAAAAATATATTGATATGCCATTCAAAAAAAGAAGTGTAATGGAACAAAAGCTTGATTTTTGAAGGAGATTTTGGAAGGAGATAGAAGATAGAAGAAGTGTGCAGAAAGCATGGAGTTTTATTGATTGCTTTCAGGGCCGGAATACTCCACGAAATTTCTTTCGGTTTCGTATAATATAACAGTCAATTCTTTATCCGGAGCGATATGCTGCCTGAGGATATTCCATATCACAACAGCAATGTTTTCTGCTGTCGGGTTGAGTTCCCTGAAATCCTCTACATCCAGCGATAGATTTTTATGATCAAAGCGTGAAGTAATGTGCTCATCGATCAGGCCCTGCAATATTTTCATGTCCATAACATAGCCGGTATCAGGATCTGTTTCACCGGTAAGTTTTACAACAAGATCATAATTATGTCCGTGATAATTCGGATTATTGCAGATACCGAAAATATCTTTGTTTTTCTGATCATCCCATGATGGATTATGCAGCCGGTGGGCTGCATTAAAATGGGATTTCCTGTATACTGAAACAAGTGCTTGCTTATTTTTCTTCATTGAATTGTCAATATTATGACTTATTACTAACAGAATCAAACTGGAATTGTTCAAAAAAGGGGCCTCAAAGCTTTCCCTGGATGTGAATTCCTCCCTTTCTACCCAATATCCAGAAACCTGTACTCTGTAGGATAAGGAACTCCTTTAAAATCCTCCATATATACCGGGGAAATATTTGCCAGTGAAGTGTTCTCTATTCTGAGGTTTTTGTCGACCAAATCATTTTTTACTTTGGTGAAGAACTTTTCACTCATGACGATCCTGTTTGCCTTTGCCTTGCTCATCAAGCGGGCTGTAAGATCGATATCTATTCCATAATAATCATTTGCATGTTCAAAGTAGCTTATATTATAAACCTCTGTACAATAATGGATTGAAACCTTGCAATTCAGAAATGTATTAGGTACAGGGTAGTTTACCAGGTTATCGATAGTGGCATAGATCTCCTCAAGGAGAGCAAAATAGTTATTGTAGGCAGTCTTGGAGAACAGGTCTTCATCCGGAATATATAACATCAATTCATCACCAATACCTTTTACCACGTTATCCGGGAAATCATTCAGGAAGGAAATAAAGTTGAAAGTATTGTTCAGCTGTTTACCCCAATCGCTAAAGTCGGTTTTGTACTTAATATCCGTTGAATTGATTACATCAATAAAAAAACAGGTTCCCGGGCATTTGGGGATGCCGGCCAGTTTTTCCTCAATCTCTTTGGAGTTAGGATCCCGAAAGTGTATATAATGAGCCATTTTAAGATATGATAAGTGATCAGAGATCAGTTTAGCTGATCATCCGAACATATTAGAACGATTATGATTTGAGAGCCGTTGCCTGGTCTTCGAATATCTCAAAAATATTTACAAACCCTGATATCTCAAATATTTCCCGGATATCTGTTGTCATAGCACAAAGCATAAACCTGCCCTCGGCAGCCTTGATAACTTTAAGATACTTCAGCAATATCCTGAGGCCCGAACTGCTTATGTATTCTAGGGCTGACAGGTCAAGTAAGATATTTATTTCATTGTTCTCAGTCAGTCTGACAAGCAGATCTTCCAGATCGCTATAATTTGTTGTATCCAGGCGGCCTTCGATCTTCAGCACATTAATGTCATCCTTTTTTTCTTTTGTAATATTCATATGAATCTGTAATTAGTTTTTATAATAATTATACTGTTTCTTTATATAATGTCAGAATGTTTTTCTCATCTTTTCTCTTATAACTCATACGGTCCATGAGTGTTTTTACAAAATGAATACCCAGGCCGCCTATCTCCCTGCTTTCAGATGTTTTCTCTTTATCCATAAAATCTTCTGCGGCCGGGAGGTCGAAAGGATTTCCATCATCCGTAATGATGATCTTCACCCCATCCTTCTCTTTAATAAATTCTATGCTGATCCTGTGTTCCTCTTTGTCGTTGAAGCCGTAAAAGATGATGTTGGTAATGACCTCTTCCAGTGCCAGGTTGATATGCATTGCAGATTTCGCTGAGAGATCCCATTTTCCAGAAACATCTTCAAGAGCTGCGCTAATTTCATGCAGTTCTGAAACGTCATTCCTTATGTTAATCACAACTTTATTCATCCTTTAGCTGTATCAAGCCATTTAATAACAAGCATGGTTATATCATCGAATTGATCAGCTTCACCTACAAATCCATCGAGGTCTGTTAAAATTCCTTTGGTGATGGCTTCCGGGTTACTGTCCTGCATTTTGCTGAGCTGATCTATGATACGCTTTTCCGTATACTGATTTTCATTAACATCTATTGCTTCTGAAATCCCATCGGTAAAAATCATTATGCTATCACGGTGATCCAAAAAGACCTCTGAAATACCATAGTCAATATCCGGCATTGCTCCCAGTGGTGTACCATGCGTGCCCTTTAGTTCCACTACATTGCCATTATCTTTTATGATGAAGGGATAGTTGTGGCCTGCATTACAGTAGGAGATGTGTCCTGTTTCAACATTCAATATCCCGAGGAAGAGCGTCACGAACATGGCGTTTTCATTTTCCAGACACAGTTCGTTGTTCATGGCGGTCATGATCTCACTGGCTTTCATGTTAACCGAAAGCCGGGCACGGAGCAGTGTCCTGGTAATTGCCATAAAAAGTGAGGCAGGCACACCTTTTCCTGAAACATCACCCACCGTGAAACACATGTGTTTTTCATCCACAAAGAAAAAATCATAAAGATCTCCCCCAACGTCCCGCGCCGGGTTCAATGTTGCAAACAGTTCCACGCTGTCATTCTCCGGGAATGGAGGAAATATATGGGGAATAATGCTTTGTTGGATATCCCGTGCGATCTGCAACTCACTTTCAATCTTTTCTTTGGCAGCAGTGGTTTCCCTTAAATTCCGAATGTAAGTTTTCAGCTCTCTCTGCATACTGCGGATAGAAGCATTCAAGGCTCCAATTTCATCTTTCGATTTACTTTCCGGCAGCATAGCTTCAAAATTACCACCACCTATTTCACGGGCGGCAACAGCAAGAACCGTAAGGGGTTTTGTAATCTTTCTTGAAATGATTATAACGATCAAGAATAATATAATGAATCCGGCGATACCGATAAGAAACAGGTCACGGTTCAGTTTATAAAGGTCGGCAGTAAATTCTTTTTCAGGCAGTATAATGGCCAGCGACCAGCCTGTAGCCTTTAAAGGTGTGTAATATAACCAGGTTTTGCCTGATACAAGGGGAGAATCATAGGGAATAAAATCACTTCCACCCCTGACCATATCCTCAGCCGCCCTGGCCAGAACATCATAGCCTCTTTCTTCAGCCACTTGAAAGATATTTTGATTTGTGCTGAGATCCTCAACAGGATGTGTGATGACTGATCCCTGTCCTGAGATCAGAAAAGCATAACCTTTCTCATATACTTTGATCGATTCAACATAATCCTTCAGCCACTCAAGTGAAATATCTATGGTTACCACCCCCTTGATTTCTTTATCCTGCTTATTGGCAAAGAAAGGAACGGAATAGGTGCACATCAGCACATCCCCTCCCCCTTCATCAAAATAGGGTTCTGTCCAGCAGGCTTGTTTTGATTCACGTGGGAGGCGGTACCAATCCCACTCAAAATAATTCAGGCTTTCTGCATTAAGATATTTAAAACTCACACCTTCAGCTGATCTGAACACATAGGGTGCAAAAAACATGGAGTCCGGATCGAAAGCAAATGGTTCATACGCAATACAACTGCCGAATATCTCCTCATTATTCGCAACGATCAACTCAAGTAGCTCCTGAAGTTCTTCTTTGGAATAATCCGATGACTCAAGAATGAATGACATATTTTCCGGGATCTTTGCAGAAGCCTCAAGCAATTTTTCAATTCTGAGCGCTTTTCCATAGGCAAGATTCTTCACATTGCTTTCCACATTTTTTAACAGAAGATCGCGGGAAATATGGTAATTATAAAGCAGAATCGCAGTAAAAATCAATAATACGGCAAAAAGGATACTGAAAGTTATCTTTAATGAAAGGCTTTTAAGCGGCCACATAAAAACAAAGAATAATTATAATTTAGGATTTAATGTTCATCCCAAAACTACTCAATTTCTATATAGAAGCATCAGACACCTCTGAAATTTTCTTAAATTGCAAAACAAAACACGATAAGCATTATGGGATTAACTTATGACCAGAGTGTGATTCAGGCTGTTGCCATCCTCATTGGATTGATCTTTTTATCGATGGCCCTGATCATGATCGTCTTCCTGCTGGGATGAGATTCATATTTTCAAATTTAAACAACTGACAAAATGAAAAAGCTGCTAATCCTTACTTTCATTACCCTGGCGGGAATCTCTCTCTCGTACGGACAAAGCGCCCATCATAAGTTGCACGACCCTGAGGGGGATTTTTTAATCAGAACTGAATCTTACTTAGGAGATGAAACTCTTAATAAAGACGACATACAACTATACAGGGATCAGTTTAATCTTGACCCTGGAGTATTGCCGGAAGGGGATTATATGGGTAATTGCACATTTACTCCAGATGGACAAAGAATAATTTTAACAAACAGGATCACCAATGTGGTCACGATCTGGGATTGGAACAATATGGATGTGCTATCTAATACATTTGTAGGTGAATATCCCTCCTGTGTTGCGGCAAACAATGAATTTGCAGTGATTGGCTGCCAGTTTGCCGACAGTGTTTACATCATCGACCTCAGTGATTACAGCATTGCAGCAATTCTTCCAACAGATGAGCAGCCCTCCAGAATACAACTCAGTCCGGATGGAAATACCGCCTATGTTGCCTGTGACATTGACGATGTTTGCATGGTCATCGACCTTCCCACACTTAATGTAAGCGGACAAATTAATGATTTCCCCATATATCTACAAACATTTTCATGGGCCGCACAGGTCGGCAGAAACTGGGTGAAATATAATGGATTTGTTGTTCTGCCAGACGGGAACAGCATCGCCATATCTGATCCTGATGGGGATGTGGTGTTTTTTTCCACCCAGACTTATCTTGAAACTGACCGGGTAAGCATTGAAAGCCCGAGAGCAGTTTCTCTTTCGGGAGATGGGAATTACCTTTTATGTGCATCTAATCCAAACAATACGTGCACTGTCCACCAGATAGACCTGAGTGATCTCAGCATCAAACATACGGTTGAAGTCAGCGGCAACTACCTCGCCACAAATGCAATTGTAGGAAACCAGGATGGCAGTAAAGCCTATATTGGAACAGGCAATAATACCAGTACACTGATCAGATTTGAAACAGAAGACTTTATCTCTTTTACGAATACTTACACTGCTTTCTGGTTAGGTATTTCCCATGACCATCAGTATGCTGTCAGCGGGCAAAACCGTTTCTCCATTATTGATTTTGACTCAGAGACAATAGTAGACCAACACCTGGGACTGAATCAATCTTTTGGAGCTGTTTCACCGGTCTCGAATCATGTATTCGGGTATGACCCACTGCGTTTTGAAGGAGCATATTTTTTCGATTTTACTGATCCCTCAGACATTGAATACAGGGGATATCGTTTAAGTGGCCTGGATCCGGAAGGCGACACACCGGGAAGTGTGGCCATCTCGCCCGACGGCACCAAAGCTGTAAGCATAAACAATCTATCCTATAACTGCTCTGTAATAAACCTGGAAACAATGGAAACAGAAGCTGTTATCGACCTGGAGGAAGCCTGCTATCATGTTAAGATCACCCCTGACGGCCAATGGGCTGTTTGCGGAGGATACAACCTGAATACGATCAAGATCCTTGACCTTTCGGATAACTCTCTGGCGACAACTGTCTATACAGGTCAACGCCCCATGGTTATTGAACTATCACCTGACGGGCAATATGCCTATGTTGGGAATATCAAGCAAAATACGCTTTCCAAGGTTGAACTTGACGGGGCAAATTCGAGCCTGGTCACTTCAGTTCCCTGCGGAGTAATCGGCGTATATATGCCTTTTTACGGATTAAGAAGTGCTGTAATAGCAAACCCCGACGGAAACAGTGTTTTGGTAGCTGCCAGTTTCGACGATAAAGTCAAGGTCTTTGACACACAGACAAACCAGATCGTTGCAAGTCTCAGCACGGGTGATTTTCCACTCGACATCGCATTTAATGAAGATGGTAACCTGGCATGCGTAATCAACGTCTTTGACAATACATTCAATATACTTTCCATCGACGGTGCATCTTCTTCAGTCCTATATCAGAATTCCATCAATGGTCAATATCCGGTTGATGTATCATATAATGCGGAAGACAGCTTGTTCTGGATATGTACTTCAGGAGGTAAGAATATCAATAAAGTAGATCCTATCACAGGAGACCTTGTCGAGGTGATCTATTATAGCGGCGTTCCCTTTCACACTTCTTTTGATCCTCAGGGTATAGCCATCATCCAGATCCAGGGTTCTGATAATGTAGATCACAAGGTGCTATACGGAGAACATGAGTTTGTGCTTCCGGGAAATGCTGCTCCATTATCTTATACCACTTCTGCAGCCATGCTTGGAGTACCCATCCCGGGACCGGATTACCTGTCGCTGATCGACCTGAGTGTTTATCAGGGCATCAATGAGTCTGCAATGAATGAGGACATATTTATCTACCCGGTTCCAGCGGGAGAACGGCTTTTCATGAGAAGTAAATTAAAATATGAGTTTATCGAAATTATTAACTCCGAAGGTAAGATGGTGTTGAAGTCTGATGACTTTGAAGAAGAAGGACTTGATATATCCATGCTTGAAGCAGGCCTATATATTTTAAAAGTGACTGGAATGAATTTGAGTGTTAGCAGGAGGTTTGTTGTGAGATAAGGCATAAGGAACAAGGAACAAGGAACAAGGAACAAGGAACAAGGAATGAGGAATGAGGAATGAGAAACCAGAAACCTGAACAGAAGCAAAGTATGTACATTAAAATATAAACTGCGAATATTGCTTATCCGGCAATTCCTTACTTTTGCGTATTAAACAGAAGAAATGAACTGGAAGAAACGTCTCTACGACATTGTTTTCAAAACGGATACCCGGGCTGGAAAGCTGTTCGATGTTGTCCTTGTGATCTCCATCATTTTGAGCATCATCGTTGTAATGCTTGATAGTATAGCAACAATTCATCAAGAGCATGGGAAGATACTGTTGACCGCTGAATGGTTTTTTACGATTTTGTTCACCATTGAATATTTATTCAGAATTTACATATCAAAAAAGAAGTTCAATTATGTTCTTAGTTTCTACGGGATTATTGACCTTCTTGCAATATTGCCAACCTATATCAGTCTATTCTTTGCAGGTTACCACTATCTTCTCGTCATCAGAATACTTCGTCTTTTAAGAATATTCCGGATACTGAAGCTATACCGTTTTATCGGTGCTTCCAGTTATCTTATGGAATCCCTTAAGGCCAGCAGACATAAAATTGCTGTGTTCCTGTCGGCAGTAATGGCCATCGTGGTGATCATGGGAGCTGCCATGTACCTGATTGAGGGACAGGAAAGCGGGTTTAAGAGCATTCCGGAAAGCATTTACTGGGCGATCATCACCCTGACCACTGTTGGCTATGGAGATATCACCCCTGTAACACCCCTTGGGAAAGCACTTGCTTCCGTCGTCATGATACTTGGTTATTCCATCATCGCTGTACCCACAGGGATCATCACAGCGGAGCTGACAAGGAAGAAAGATAAAGATGAGCGTGACCGGAAAATCTGCAATGAATGCGGATGCAACGATCATGACAAGGATGCGTCTTACTGTAAGGTGTGTGGGAAGGAAATATAGGATGCTTCGTGCACCGTAGCTTTAGCGTAGGTGTACTGGATACTGGATACTGTATAACGATTAACTGATTAACGATTAACGGATTAACGATTAACGGCAGGCAGAGTGCTGTAAATCGACAACCGACAATCGACAATTAAAAGGCCTCCACTAATAATCCGTGGAGGCACATTAATACATTTTGGCTTGTAGTAAATATAGAGTCTTTGGTTATGCTCTTTTACTATCAAAAAATCAAATGGTTACACCTTTAGAGCTTTAATTTATCTTTTCGGTAGGACCAGCGCATCAGGGCCATAGCAAACAACAATACAGCCAGGGTTAGCATAAAAGTTCCGGCAAATCCTACCAGTTCATAAAAGAACACACCAATTAAAGGGGCAAACAGCGAGCGAACACCGGTCAGTGATAAATGCAGCGACTGGTAATCATCTGCTTCTTCAGGCATACAGAAATAAGCTGAACCAATAAACCATAGCAGTGACATCATCGCGGCAAAGATTCCGTAAAACAAAAATGAAAAGATCAGCATATAGTAGATCTTAATTCCGAGAACTACAGTATAGGATGGAAAGTAATCCGTCATGAGAAGGAAAAAGATGTAAAGGAACAAAGCGGCAAAGGTAAGGGCTGCAAATCGCCTGGGATCAATATGAGTTAACAGCTTCCCAAAGAAAGGAAGTAACATGATGGCCAGGATATTATAGGCATTTTTATAAAAGGCAACACTTGAATAATTCAATCCCAGTGCATCCTGGAAAAAAATATTTATTATGGTAATGGAAATCATGAATGAGAAGCCATAAAACATAAAACCGATCTCAAAATGACGATATGGCTTATTGGTTTTCAATATCCTGAGCATATTCAGCCATGACTCTTTTATGGATGCTTTCAAGCCCAGGGCAGCCGGGTGTTGTACCACAGCTGAATAATCAATCTCAGACAAAACCCATAGTGACAATAGCCCTAAGACTCCAACGACAGGAAAGACCCAGGTAAAGGCAAAATTATCTGCATCAAGCAGCAATCCATAGGCAAAGGTCGAAAACAGGATAATGATCTTATTGAGGGAAGTGGCGTAGCTGTATAATTTCCCAAAGTGCTCGTGTCTGTAGTTGGTTTTTAGCAAAACATTGATGGCCGGATAGATGATAATATTCCCAAAGAAATAAACCAGGAAAACGAAAAGAAACAGGTAGTGCCATCCTGACTGGCCCATCATGGCAGCCTCATCCCTGGGAATGAGAAACAGCAGGATCAGAGGAAGGCGGGTAAGCAGGCCCGTGATCAGCAGCATTTTTCGCTTATTCTTTATTCTTTTTCTGAACTGGTTAAATATGAACAGGAAGACAAAAACCACCATGCTGAACTGGAAAAGAAAAGCAAGCTGATAGTTCGATCCCCTCAGGCTGTAAATAAAAACATATTCGTTCAGCGCCAGCACCCCAAGTATGATCCCTTCAATGGATGAATAGATCATGTGAAGCCTGAAAGCTTTCTTTTCTGTGGTGTTCAGTTGATTGACGATTCCTAATTTCATCTCTGGGTGAGTAGCTTCAAATATACATGATAATGAACTTCCAGAAGATAAATTTGTTCATTTATTAAATTCAAAATTGTTTCGGATTTAGGAATTCGATATTAGGATTTGAGATTGCTCAGGTCCCCAATAATATTTACATTTAACCTCCAAACCCAGGATAAATGGATGTGGACGCTGAAGTATTGAATGACAGTCTCCCTCCCCTAACCTATGGACAAAAATCAATGAATAAAACAGAAATAATATGGAAAGCATCAAAGGAACACAAACAGAAAAAAACCTGCTGAAGGCCTTTGCAGGTGAATCCCAGGCTAAAAATCGCTACACTTTTTTCGCAAAACAGGCCAAGAAGGATGGATACGAACAAATTTCAGCACTCTTCCTTGAAACGGCCATGAATGAGGAAGAGCATGCCAAGATCTTTTTTAAATTCCTGGAAGGTGGTGATGTGGAGATTACCGCAGCGTACCCTGCCGGAGTGATCGGCACAACTGCTGAAAATCTGAAAGCCGCTGCTATAGGTGAAAACGAGGAGTGGACAAAACTCTACCCCAAATTTGCTGAAGTTGCAGCACAGGAAGGCTTCAAAAGAATTGCTGCTGCTTTCAAGCTGATTTCAAAGATCGAAGCAGACCATGAAGCAAGATTTCTTAAGCTCCTCGAGAACCTGGAAGAAGGAAAAGCTTTTCTCCGTGATGAAAAGATCCAATGGTTCTGCAGAAAATGCGGGCATGTGCATTATGGGGAGAAGGCGCTTGAAAAATGCCCGGTATGCGGACATCCGCAGGGGTATTTTGAAGAAAAAGCGGAGAATTTTTAGATACTGGATACTTCGTACGCCGAAGCTTGCGCCACCGCTGAAGCTATGGCGGCACGCGGTTAGCGTAGGCGTACTGTTCGTTGCTCGTTGCTCGTTGCTCGTTGCTCGGTGTTCGGTGTTCGTTGCTCGGTGTTCGTTCTTCGGTGTTCATGACTGTTTAATAGATCTTAAATTAAAATTTTGTAACTTTATGTCCGAGTTTATTTGAACCGAAACACCAGCAATATGAAAAGCAATTGCATTTTTAAAATTATCCAAAGATTAATTATTAGCATAATTTTAATTCAAATTAATGCTGAAATAAAATCACAAGATTACATTCCTATGGCCGTTGAAGGAGCTCAGTGGATCATTAGATATGATGATATAATTACTCCTCCCACAGTCGACGGATTATGGGAATATTATGCAACAGATGATACCTGTATCGGTAATGAATGTTATAAAAAAGTATTTAAGCGTTTATTAGTTCCTACCGATGAGCTCCCTCCATTCGAACCTGATGGAGAATATGAACTTTATGGGTTTATAAGGGACGATAGTCTTAATCATAAGGTTTATGCGATTCAATTCATTGAATTTGGCAATTGTCCTGCAAATGAAGATTTTTTATTGTTTGATTTTTCTCTTGATATTGGAGATACTGCAGAGTTTTGCCTTATTCCTTCTTTTATGGATTATGTAATATCGTCAATTACTCCGGGAGTTTATCTTGGATTTGAGACAAGAGTATTTTCATTTAATGAAGCACATGGCTATTACGAGGGTATGGGATCTTACTTTGGATTATTTGAAGAAATGCTTACGCCCATTAAATCGAGAGAAAAGAGATATACATGTCATACTTTTTTATATTATTACTGCCGTGAATCCCCATGTGGTCTGATTGTTTCTTTACCCGAAAATTACACCTCTGATGTTTATTTCCAATTATCTCCAAACCCTGCAAGCAAAATATTACATATTAGAATATATTCACCTTTAATTGGAGAGGCAATTCTCCTTCATAATATGCATGGTCATGAAGTAAAAAAGGTATGCATAAACAGTGGCATGCAAGATTATAAATTAGAAATAGATAATTTAACCCCTGGACTTTATATTGCTACATTAATCGATGGAAAACAAATCATTGATAAAAAGAAAGTTATCATTACTAATTAGTCCCTCAACAATTTGCAAGTCCACCGCCCATTGCCCAACGCCTGCCATCTTTTTCGTACTTTCGCCCATAAATTCTTACAGTTGAACAGATCAATCCTCAGGCTTGCCATTCCGAATATCATCAGCAACATCACCGTTCCCCTGGTGGGTATGGCCGATCTGGCTATCCTTGGCCATCTGCAGTCCTCGCCTGAACAATATATAGGTGCTATTGCCATAGGTGGATTGATCTTCAATTTCATTTATGCCATATTTAGTTTTCTCAGGATGGGAACCACGGGTTTTACCGCCCAGGCATATGGTGCCGGCAATAAGAAGGAGTGTAGCCTGATCTTTGCCCGGTCCATGATGGTGGCCATTGCAGGTGGGTTCATTTTGATCATGATCCAGGTGCCCATCGACTGGTTTACCTTTCGCATACTTGACAGCAGCAGCACAGTGAAGCAACTGGCTTCCGAATACTTTTTTATCCGCATTTGGGCTGCCCCTGCTACACTGAGCCTGTATGCCCTGATGGGCTGGTTCCTGGGAATGCAGAATGCAAAGATCCCCATGATCCTGGCCATACTGATCAACCTCGTTAATGTAGGCGCAAATTATATGTTCGTTTACGGCTTCGGAATGAAATCCGATGGAGTGGCATGGGGTACGGTAATCGCCCAATATACCGGATTAACTGTCGGTGTGATCCTGTTTCTCCGCTACTATGGAAGTGTGCTCAAAGAATGGAATTATAAGGCTATCATGCAAATAAAGGCCCTGAAACGCTTTTTTATGGTCAATAAGGATATTCTTATCCGCACACTGCTCCTGATCCTGGCTTTTTCCATTTTTACGGCCAGTTCGGCCAAGATGAGTGACGATATCCTTGCCATCAACACTATTTTACTTCAGTTCCTCTTATTGTTTTCTTACTTTCTGGACGGTTTTGCTTATGCTGCCGAGTCACTGGCAGGTAAGTTTTATGGTGCCGGAAAGCTGAAAGATCTTCGCAGATTTACAAAGTATATATTCGCCTGGGGTATCCTGATCAGTATTCCGTTCAGCCTGGCATATCTTTTTGCAGGCAAATACATATTATATATATTGACGGACAATTCAGCCGTGATCAGCCAGGCTGCCCCCTACCTCTTCTGGCTTGCCCTTGTGCCAATTGTTTCCTTTGTTGCTTTCATCTGGGACGGCATATTTACGGGCTGTACCGCCACAGCAGCCATGCGGAACACTATGATCATCGCTTCCCTGCTGATTTATATTCCCCTCAATTATCTCCTCATCAATCCAATGGAAAATCACGGGCTCTGGCTTGCACTGATAATCTTTTTGCTGGCACGGAGTCTTATTATGACGATTTATGCGCCAAAGGCGATTTTTGCAGATACTGGATCCTAGATACTGGATGCTGGATGCTGGATGCTGGATCCTAGATACTGGATACTGGATACTGGATACTGGATACTGGATACTAGATACTGGATAACGGCCAATGGTTAACGGTTAACGGAAGGTAGAGTGCTATACATTGTAATTTGCACATTGTAAATTGTAATTTGTACATTTTCAACCCCATCCCCCGCACCTCACCCCTCATACCCAATATTTTTATTCATTCCAAATAAGCTCCTTATACATTGATTTACTGATTATTATAAACTTCCACAGTATTATGCATTAACTACTAATATAATATTCTTAGTACTTTGTCTTGCATAGTACTAAAAGTTGTTGTATGTTTGCCGAATGAATCTGGATAAAACAAAAGCACAAATGCGGAAAGGAGTACTCGAACTGTGTATTCTTTCCATCATCGCTAAGAAGGATGTTTACGCCTCCGACATCCTCGGAGAACTCAAAGAAGCGAAACTGATCGTTGTGGAAGGTACTTTATACCCCCTGCTGACGAGGCTGAAAAACGAAGGATTTCTTAACTACAGATGGGAGGAATCCAAATCAGGGCCACCGAGGAAATACTATACGATGACTGAGATCGGCACGAAAGTACTTAACGATCTTAATGTCAGCTGGCAGGACCTCACGAAGGCTGTCAACAAGATCACTATAAAAAAAGCAAATTAATAACCTTTAGGAAATCTACATAAAGATGAAAAAGACACTCACAATCAATATCAGCGGGATCATTTTCCACATTGATGAAGATGCGTATGACAAATTGAATAAATACCTTGATAAATTAAAAAGTCATTTCTACAGCACCGTGGGCAAAGAAGAGATCATTTCCGACATAGAAGGACGCATGGCAGAATTACTGCAGGAAAAGATCACAGATTCCAAGCAAGTGATCACAGTAGATGATATTTCTGATGTTATAGGCATGATGGGTGAACCCGGTGAATTTGATGATGAAACAGAGGAATCACATGAAGCTGCTGCTCCGGTGAGTGCGCATGGTCCCAAAAGGCTATATCGCGACCCTGACGGGAAAATGGTAGGCGGTGTTGCAGCAGGGCTGGGAGCTTATTTCAACCTGGATCCGATTTGGTTCAGGCTGGCGTTCATCATTTTTACTTTTGTGGGTGGTTCAGGACTGCTGATATATTTCATCCTCTGGATCGCATTGCCGGAAGCCCGCTCCACAGCTGAAAAACTTGCAATGAAGGGTGAAAGTGTTAATATATCCAATATTGAAAAATCCATCAAAGAGGAAGTATCCCACCTAACGGATAAACTCAATGATCTGAGCAAGCAAGCGAAGGACTCTATTAAAAAAAAAAATAACCAGGATCAGAATATTTTCGAGCAGTTCCTGAGCCTGTTCATCACCTTAATAAAAGTAATCCTCAAGATCATTGTAGTTGCTATAGGCATTATTCTTCTACTCACAGGTATTTTATTGATCATCGCAGTTCTGTTTGCCCTTTTTGGATGGGGCGGCCCCATCCTCCTCGGCCATCATGAAGTCGTCATGCTGCCACTGGCGGATTTCTTCGGTTTACTTTCCATTTCAGCCGGAGGACTGGCCATTCTTAAATTAGGATTGATACTTTTCTTGGGAATTCCCTTGCTTATGCTCATCTATAATGCCTTCAGGATGATGTTCAACATTGAAAGGGTGAGGTACATGGGGATCACTGCCCTCAACCTCTGGATCGCCGGACTGATCATCACCCTTTTCTTTGCATTCAGAGTAGCAAGAGACTATCGCCACCAGGCAACATTCAGTAAGGATCTGGAGATCAGCCAGCCGCTCGGTGACACATTGTTTCTGAGTCTTAACCAGGAATATGCTGATGAACTTCTGTATAACTCTTTTGATTATGTCAATGTCCATGAAATGCATCTGGTTGTGACCGAAGAGGGATTATTTTATGAGCAGATAGAACTGGTCATTGAACGCAGTAAAGATTCGGAGTATGCATTAACACAGTTTACAACTGCCAGGGAAAGATCCGTTTGGTCTGCCAAAGAAAGGGCTGAAGCTACCCAATGGCACTTCGAACAGCTAAACAGTCAATTGGTGTTTGATCCCTTCTTTACCCTGGGAGAGCGGGAGAACTGGCATGCCCAGCAAGTCTGGCTTAAACTGGCAGTTCCTGTAGGTAAATATGTTAGTATTGATAAAAGCATGGAAGAGATCCTTCGCTGGGGCAGGTATCGCCCACATAAACTGGCAGGAAAAACCTGGATCATGACGGAAAAGGGACTGGGAGACTGTGAGACTGTGGGACTGGGAGAATCAGAGGGTCAGTGACTTTGAGACCCTGGGAATCAGAGGGTCAGAGACATAGAGAATCAGAGACTGTGAGACTGTGAGACTTTGAGACTGTAGGCCGGCCTGAGCAACCAGTAACCAGTAACCAGTGACCAGTAACCAACTTAAAACTCAAAACTCAACACTTAAAACTTTTTCCCCAGAACCATTTTCAATTATCTTTGTTTAGACTTTAAGGTAATTGAAAGCATCATGAAGACTGAGAAGAGCAAAACAGGTGGAATTTCTTTATCCGGGGAGGAAATACTTAAGGATTACAGGATCGCCAATGAGAGCAGGCAGGCCAGTCTTTTAGGGCGTCGTGAAGTACTCTCCGGTAAAGCAAAATTCGGAATTTTTGGTGACGGCAAGGAAGTGCCACAGCTGGCTATGGCCAGAGTTTTTAAAAACGGTGACTGGCGGTCGGGATATTACCGCGATCAAACCTTCATGCTGGCTAGCGGCATGATGGGCCTTGAAGAATTCTTCTCCCAGCTATATGGAGATACTGCACCCGGGGCCAATCCTGGTACCGGCGGAAGGATGATGAACAATCACTTTGCCACCCGCAGCCTGGATGAGAAGGGCGAATGGAAGGATCTTACCAAACAGAAAAATTCCTCTGCCGACATCTCCCCTACTGCAGGACAAATGCCACGATTGCTTGGACTGGCTATGACATCAAAACATTTTCGCAATAATCCGGCATTAAAAAATTACAAAAAGTTTTCTATCAGCGGTAATGAAGTTGCTTTTGGCACCATTGGCGATGCCAGCACTTCCGAGGGTATTTTCTGGGAAACCCTCAATGCCGCGGGGGTGATGCAGGTTCCAATGGCGATCTCCATATGGGACGACGGTTGGGGCATATCCGTTCCCCGGAAATATCAGACCATAAAAAATAGCATATCTGAAGCCCTTAAAGGATTTGAACATACGGATACCGAAAAAGGTTACCACATTTATAAAGTGAAAGGATGGGATTATCCGGCATTATGCAAAGCATACGAAGAGGGTATTGATCTTTGCCGCAGGGAACACATACCTGTCATCTTCCATGTGGAGGAACTCACCCAGCCACAGGGACACTCCACTTCGGGTTCTCATGAAAGATATAAGAGCCAGGAGCAGCTTGAGTGGGAAGCAGAACATGATTGCATCAAAAAGATGCGTGAATGGATCCTTAAAGAAAAAATTGCCGATGCTGCAAGCCTTGACAAAATTGAAAAAGAAGCCCTACAGAAAGCTAAAGAAGCCAGGAAGATTGCATTGAAAAAGTTTCAGCAGCCTCTTATTGAGAAAAGAAACGACTTTCTGAAAATGGTTGATATAAGCACCTGTAACTGTGCAAAAACCAGCAAGATAAATGCAATCAAGGAAGAACTCTCCATGGTGGGCGAACCCATCTGGAAAGATATTATGTCTTCGGGCAAGAAGATATTAAGACTGATTTGCGATTCCTGCAGCGATCCGGAAAACTCACTCAAGAAAAATGTAACAAACTGGCGTGATGAGGCCATGAAAGATAACAATGCCGCTTACAGCCTCCATCTTTGGAGCGAATCGGAGCATTCAGCACTCAAAGTAAAAGAAGTCCTTCCCCAATATGCCGATGACGCCCCTTCCATTCCCGGCAGGGAAATACTGAATAAAAACTTTGACTATATCTTCGAAAACAACCCGCTTGTGTGTGCATTTGGAGAAGATGTCGGCAGGATCGGCGGGGTTAACCAGACCATGGAGGGTTTGCAGGAGAAATATGGTGAACTGCGAATTTTCGATACAGGGATCAGGGAAGCGACTATTATAGGACAGGGTCTTGGAATGGCAATGAGGGGATTACGCCCGATGGCTGAGATACAGTATTTCGATTACCTGCTTTATGGCCTGCAGGTCTTAAGTGACGATCTGGCCACCGTGCGATACCGGACCAAAGGAAGGCAAAAAGCCCCCATGATCATCAGCACCAGAGGGCACAGGCTGGAAGGTATCTGGCATTCAGGCTCCCCGCTCAGCATGGTGATCAACTCCATCAGGGGTGTGCATGTGCTTGTCCCACGCAACCTGACTCAGGCTGCCGGCTTTTACAATACCATCCTTGCTTCGGATGAACCTGCACTTATCATCGAACCACTGAATGCATACCGCCTAAGGGAAAAACTTCCATCTAACCTGGGGGAATTTAAAGTGCCGGTAGGAAAACCGGAAATACTTAAAGGCGGCACAGACCTTACACTTGTGACCTACGGTTCATGTGTGCGGATCGCAGAAGATGCTGTGGCCCAGCTTACAGAGTTTGGAATTGATGTTGAACTGATCGATGTACAATCCCTTCTTCCCTTTGATGTGGACCATATGATCATGAATTCCATAAAGAAAACAAATAAAGTGCTGTTCTTCGATGAGGACGTACCAGGCGGAGCCACAGCCTATATGATGCAGAAAGTGCTGGAGGAGCAAAAAGCGTTTTTCTATCTTGATTCACAACCAGCCACACTGACCGCATATGCACACAGGGCTGCATACAGCACCGATGGGGATTATTTTTCCAATCCAAATGCAGAGGATGTCTTTGATGCAGTATACAACATCATGCATGATATGAATCCGGAAAAATATCCCAAAATATTTTAATTGGAAGAATATTAGATGCTATCCACATACAAGATCTGCTTTGAGCCTTACCAGGTTAACATACATCTTACTTTTGCTGTTGATCAACTATTCATGTGATCAAATTGCAAAGAAGGAAAGGATGACGCCAGTTCCGGATCAAAAGCCTTTACTGGAAGAACAGACATCCCCGGAATGGCATCCCCCGGCTATTCCGCCAGATTGCTTGTATCTGCCTGCAATACCTCACACTGAGAACTTTCAAATCAAAACAAAGGAGATCAGTAAACCCCTTATCACTTCAAGGCGCGACACTATTAATAATATTGCAGTCAGGGTTCCCGGGGAGATCAGGATAATTGTGCAGGAAATTCCGCCACAAGAGCGTAAATTTAAAGACGCAGCATTTTATGCCATCAGCTATACCAGCACCAACAGGTATATAGGGGTGAATTTCGACAACGACATCTTTAATAACACGGATTATTATTATACCAATGGGTTAAGGATCGATTATGTTGCACCGATCTTTGCTTCCTCTCCCCTGTCCTTTTCCATGCTCCCCTACAGGAAATATTCCATGAACTATCACGGTATGACCATCGTGCAGAATATATATACACCCACCAACCCTGATGTAACCCATGTGTTGGATGGTGACCATCCATTTTCGGCATATCTGTACCTCGGCCATTTCAAAAATACCCTCAGCAATGACCATAAATACAGGCAATACTCTGAACTTGACATCGGACTGATTGGTCCGGGCTCGCTCGGCGGGATCGTACAGGGACAGATGCATCACATTGAGCCTGTAGGCTGGCAGAACCAGATACAGAATGACATTGTATTGAATTATACAGCGACAGTTGAAAAGGGATTATATAATCCCGGAGTGTTTGATTTGAATGTTTTTGCCACAGGGCAGATAGGAACGCTTTATGACAATGCCGGGGGAGGCCTCAGGATCAGGGCCGGAAGGCTAAACCCCTATTTCAGTATGCCACGGCTTGCACTGGAACAATCAACTGAAGGAAGAAATGCATATCAATGGCAATATGGTATCTTTGCAAGTGCAAAAGCAAAGGTGGTATTGTATAATGCTACCCTGCAGGGAGGAATGTTCAATAAGACGAGCAATTATACTATTCCGGCCGAAGATATTGAACGATTTCTGTTGCAGGCCAGTGCCGGGATTTACGTGGCGTATAAACAACTGGGGCTTACACTGGAACAATATTATCTCAGCCCCGAATTTAAAAATGCACACCATTTTAGTTGGGGGCACATAAATATTACGTATTGCTTTTGAGTTGGATTATGAATTATGGATTACGGATTATGAATTATGAATTATGGATTTATCACTAAGCATCATAAATTCTCGGCCCTCGTACCCCGTACCCCGTACCCCGTACCACAAACCTTCAACTAAACATATAAACCCATGACTAATACCGGTGGAAACGGAAGAGGAAAAAGCTGCAATCTTTTTTGCGGGGAGTCGGTGAACTACCCCGTAAGCTTTGACCTGAAAGTGATCATAGAAACCAGCATTCATGCGGATGAAAGTCAAAAGAACCTTGAAACCCTGTTAAATAAATTAAAGGTGCCCTTTTCAGACTGGCGCCGCCGGCTGAGTTCCGGCGGAAAATACATCAGCTTTACCGTAAATGTGGATATTGACAGCGCAGAACTTTTGAAAAAGGTGTATGCAAGGCTAAAGGAAGTGCCGGGAGTGAAGTTTGCAATATAGGCGTGGGGTATGCGGTGTGAGACGGCACCCAACTTCCGGTAGCCGTTGACCGTTAACCGAATTAAACAATTTAACAATTTAACAGTTAAGCAATTTAATAAGTGCATTCCATAGAACCATACTACAGCTGGCGTCAACTGTACATCGCCTGTGAGGACGAGCGATCACCCTTTTACGGCAGGGAGTACAGTGAGTTTGAGTTCACGCATGCTATCTATAATTATCTGATCCACCCTCAATGGGATGAGATAGGATCCGCAACGCTCTTTGTGAAAGTGCTTTTTGTTGATTATGAGAAACAATTCTGCATCATCGAGCTCTTTGGGGAATGGAATGATACACTCTATAACGACATCAGCTTTCTGAAGCGGCAACTCATCGACCGGATGACAGAAGAAGGCATCAACAGGTTTTTGCTGATAGGAGAAAACATCCTCAGCTTTCATGCCGGCGACAATGATTATTATTCCGAATGGTTTGACGATGTTGAAGAAGGCTGGATCGTTGGGCTGAACTTCCGCGATCATGTGCTTGAGGAGTTTGTCCTTAATCAACTCGATTACTACATCGCCTTCGGTGGAGGCTTTGATGCTTTTAACTGGCGGTCACTGCAACCCCTGGCATTGTTTGAAAGGATTGAAATGATGGTGATGAGGAGGTTGGGGGAAGCATGAGGTGTTGGAGTGAACTTCTTCTATCGCCTTCACCCATCCCCTTCGGACATCAACTTTCAAATTATGGATTATGGATTAATTCTAAATTCTGAATTCGTAAAACCAATCTTCACTAATCAATAGGATCTAATCATTAGTCATTCAAATGACATACGTGCTAACAATATAATAACCATGCCCCACAAGTGTGAGCAAAGGGATAAACATCAGGAAGATCAATCTTCTAAATGACGTTGATTCAATCTTACCTTCTGCATTTATTGATGCAGAGGAAGGTAATGAATCAAGCATTATTGCATAAGCAGGTTTGTGTCTTAAATATAACAGGCTTTCCTCACCTTGATCTTCCAACAAATAAGGCATGCGGGTTTTTTCTCTAAGCTCATATTCATTTCCAAGATAGTCCTTATAACGAAATGTTAATTTATAAACAAGTCGTCCATTTATTCTTGTGTTTGTGCGAACCTTTGAAATGAGTTTCCCTTTTGTCAGCTCTCCATTCTTAAGTAACCTTAAAGTACGTGTTGATCTTTTTATGCCGAAGAACATGAATATCAAGCCTATAAAAGGAAATAATACCACCCAGAGTGCTACAGGATCGAAAATCTGTCTTCTCATACCTTTAATCCTTGAGTATTGCGGATTTCCTTCCGGGTATTCAATTGTTATTGCTTTCCCGCTTTGAATACTTCGACCTGTGGCATATGAGAAACCCTCAAATTCAAGTCCGTCTTCAGTCTTAAATTTATAGTGATTTTCAATTACAGGGATATTCCCTTCCGAGGCATCAATTGCAATTGAATTTGTGGCAGTTCCTTCAATTGTTATAATTTCTCCGGTATAATGCAAGAATGACAAATCCGAATTCATTGCAAATGCCCAGAAAAATATCAGGCCAAAACCAAAAAAAGACCAGCCAAACTGATTTTTAAAACCGCTAAAGAGAATACTGCATTTGGTTGAAATCGGAATATTTCTATATGTTGCTACACCCATTTATTTAGGAATTTAATTTTGAATGTTAGATCAGTAGTGATGCGTTAAAAAATGTTCAATCTTCTAAAAGTATAGTAAATACAATATATACAAGACGTTCTTTGATTTTTTGATTTGATTTGCAAGATAACTTTGGCCATAATGGCCTATTCTGAA
>JAIOSQ010000113.1 GCA_021107535.1 Bacteroidales bacterium
AATGCCAGGAAATTTATTGAAGCAAAGTACGATAATTTATCAATCTCTAAAGCCCTCACAGGTTTTTATAAGGAACACATCTAATGCTGGTGCTGGCTATAATCTTCTGCTTGTCTGTACTCCTCATCTTTCATACTTACCTGTTCTATCCTCTCATACTTAAGGCCCTGTCAGGAAAGAAGAAAGATAATGAGCTGAGACATGAGCGTGATGATGAACTTCCCTTTGTTTCTGTGATCATCTCGGCTTTCAATGAAGAAGAGGTTATTGCAGAAAAAATTGAAAGTATTTTCGCCAATGATTATCCAAAAAACAGACTTGAAGTACTGATTGGTTCCGATGATTCTGATGACCGTACTGCTGAGATCATCAACACATATTTGCCGGAGCATAAGCATTTGCATTTTTGGGATTTTAAGGAAAGAAGAGGGAAAGGCAATGTTGTGAATGAACTGGTCGGGGAATCTGCCGGAAGTATTCTCATTCTGACTGATGCCAATGTGATGTTTGACACCGCTACTGTCTTTATGCTGGTCAGGCATTTTAAGAACCCGGAGATCGGCCTTGTCGATACAAATATGATCAACAAGGGCTTAAAGGTAGAGGGGATCTCTTATCAGGAAAAGGCTTATATCTCCCGTGAGGTCCATATTAAAAATATGGAAGGAAGATTATGGGGTACCATGATGGGGCCTTTTGGGGGTTGCTATGCCATCCGGAAGGAGGACTATTCAAAAGTTCCTTCCAATTATCTTGTTGATGATTTTTACATCAATATGAAGATCTTTGAAAAGCGAAAAATGGCCATAAACGACCTTGAATCCCGTGTTTTTGAAGATGTCTCAAATGTTTTGAAGGATGAGTTCAGGCGCAAGGTCAGGATTGCCACAGGCAGCTGGCAGAACCTTAGAACATTTTCACACCTTCTGTGGAGGAAAAACCTTGGCTTCTGTTTCTGGTCTCACAAAGTACTCAGGTGGCAAGGCCCTTTTTTCATTCTTGCTGCTTTTATTACCAATGTCTTTCTTGCATTCCACTCATATGTTTTCCAGGCATTCCTTGCCTTCCAGATCCTTCTTTTTATGGCACCCCTGCTGGATCTCATGCTGAAGAAAGCAGGTGTTCACATCAAGCCACTCAGGATGATCACGCATTTCTATGCTATGAACCTGGCCTTATTTATTGGTTTCTTCCGCTCGTTAAAAGAGATAAAGTCCGGTACCTGGGAAAGGACCAGGAGAAATCAGTAGGGAGTTCCGAGTTCCTAGTGCCGAGTTGCTAGTGCCTATCTGGAGTGAATAGTGAAGAATATTTCAGATTGTTAAATTGTTAAATTGCTAAATTGTTAGTCTCTCAGTCCCATAGTCCCCCAGTCTCTGACTCTCTGATTCCCTGACTCTCTGACCCTCTGACTCTCAAAGTCACCTCGTCTATATCTTCCGTCTGGCCAATTTGCCGATCTTTCTCTTCCAGATATCAAAATCAAGCAGGGGGCTGTCGGAAGTGGCTTTGAAAGTCAGGAAGATACCCAGTGGGAGTAAGACAGCTGAAGCAACCCACATGCCGTATTCGATCTTTATTGCTCCGGCTATTGCTGATTTTTCACCTGTGATGGTGATGATATGAAAGAGCACGAAAAATATCACTGAGACGACAACAGGCAAGCCAATTCCTCCTTTTCTGATGATTGCTCCGAGTGGTGCCCCGATAAAGAAAAGTACCAGGCAGGCAAAGGAGAGTGTAAACTTCTTATGCCAGGCTACCATATGCTTGGACAGCCATTCTCTTTTGCTTTCATAATCTCTGATATGCCATTCAATATTGTTTTTCACTCCCCTGGCCTTATTCATGGCACGCTGGATGATATTGACCTTTGTCGCTTTACTGAGACCTTCAAGGGGGAGTGCCAGACTGTCAATGCCTGAATGCTTAAAATAAACTGCACTGTCAATCATGCTGTAATACTGGTAGTGCCTGGTAAAATCTCCGGAGAAATCATCTTTTTTCCGGCTGTAAATTTTCCCCAGAGAATCGATGGCATCGTTTAGCTGAGCGATATTCAGCATGGAGTAATTGTTCTTGAAAAGGTTTTCATCAGTGCGTTTCATTGTAAAATCCGACAGGTCGAAACGCCTGTATTCCTCGGAAAATTTTGTTTTCTGGAACTGGCGGTTTTTCCTGTAATTCTTCTGATCGGTTTTTTCCTGATAATTATAACCATTGAAAAGATGAAAGATAAGATACCTGCCATCCGGGCTTGCTTCCATCCTTCCCGAATCGGCAACAGTAAGGTCAGTATTTCCCTGTTTATTGAGATGATTGTAAATCATCACATCACGGATACTGCGATCATCTTTTTCTTTCTTGCCGATGCGCATCACAATACCATCCATACCATTGTAAAAGATCCCCTCGGTGATATCAAATGCCAGTTTTTGCTTACGGACATCATACAGTAGCGACTTGAACTTCAGGTTGGCAACAGGCAGGATGTTATTGGAAAAATAGAAAGCGATACCACTGATCGCAATGGTCAGGATGATCAATGGACGCATGATCTTCCAAAGAGAGATCCCCGCTGATTTCATGGCAACAAGTTCATAATGTTCGCCGAGGTTTCCAAAAGTCATGATAGAGGATAGGAGAATGGCAAGTGGTAGTGCCAATGGAACAAAAGTGGATGATGCATAGAAAAGTAACTCCAGCACAATATACCACTCAAGCCCTTTACCCACCAGGTCGTCAATATATTTCCAGAGAAATTGCATCAACAGAATGAACACCGCTACAAAAAAAGTCAGTATGAGCGGCCCCAGGTATGATCTTAAAACCAGAAGATAGATCTTCTTCATGAAAACTTAATGCAAATTAGCAGTATATTATTGTATGACTTTGGCTGAAAGGTACAAAAATAGTTATCTTTGCTGACATGAAGCTAATAGAAGTCATTGATAAAAAAACAAGGAAACAATTCCTTGATGTTCCAAGGATATTGTACAGAAATGATGAGTTTTGGGTGTGCCCGCTTGACAGGAACATTGAATCTATTTTCAATCGTGATAAAAATCCTTTTTACAGCCATGGTGATGCTATTTGCTGGATACTTACAGATGATAAGGAGCAGCTGATCGGGCGTGTGGCAGCTTTCCTGGATGAGAAAAAGTCAAAGAACTTTGAGCAAATTACCGGGGGGATGGGCTTTTACGAGTGCATTGATAATATTGACGCTGCCTTTATGTTATTTGATGCCTGTAAAAAATGGCTTGAAGCTAAAGGTGTAGAAGCCATGGATGGACCTATTAACTTCAGTGAAAATGATAATTTCTGGGGATTGCTGGTGGAGGGTTTCATCCAGCCCAGTTATGGGGTGAACTATAATTTTCCATACTACAAGGATCAGTTTGAAGCATATGGCTTTGTAACTTTTTATGAGCAGGTATCTAATTATCTGTTCCTCGAGAGGCCTTTTCCTGAGCGCTTCTGGAAAATTGCCGACAGGCTCATGAGCCGCCCTGAATATCAGGTAAGGACTTTTGAATATAAAAATGCCGACAAGTATATTGATGATCTTATTAGTGTGTATGATAAGGCCTGGGTTTTTCATGAGCACTTTCAACCATTGGAAAAAAAAGTGGTTTTGGAAAACATGAAAAAGGCAAAACCCATTCTTGAAGAAAAGTTCATCTGGTTTGCTTACCATAATGATGAGCCTATTGCCTTCCTGGTTATGTTGCCGGATGTAAACCAGATCCTCAAACGTCTGAACGGGAAACTACATTTATGGAACAAGCTCAGGTTCCTGTATTATAAATGGACCAAAACCATAACACGCACGAGAATTACAGTTATGGGTGTAGCTCCCCTGTATCAGCGGCACGGGATTGAATCTATGATATTCAAGCACATGGATATTACAATGAAAAAACATCCGCAATATAAAGTGATTGAAATGTCGTGGGTTGGTGATTTTAATACGAAGATGCGGGCGCTACATGAAGCAGTCGGCGGCGAATTTGCCATGCGACACCAGACCTTGCGCAAGCTCTTCGATGAAACCAAAGAAGCCAGACGCTCAGAGTATATTGAGATGGGAGCGGGGAGGGAATAGAGAACAAGGAACAAGGAACAAGGAACAAGGACAAGGAACAAGGAACGACCTGATATTCGATGGTAGTATTCTAAGATATAATCAAGTTTTTTCACCCTTTTTAACATTTATTAATAAGCCACGTGCAACCGGGGCTTGTTTTTTTTGTCTATTTATTGGAGTTGCATAAACAATTTTATATAACTTCGCAGTTCATTTTTAACTAAATGAAGCAAATAATACAAATTTTATAGCCTAATTAATGTTTAACTAAAATTTTTAAAGATGAAAAGATTATTACTATTTAGTCTTATTCTTTGCATTGGAATGGTAGGAATTAGTCAGAATAATTCTACTATCAATAATGAGATGAGACTTGTGAAATTCGACGATGCGAATTTTGACAGAGCTATCGACGATGCTACGAATTTTTATAATCCGGTCAGTATGATTAGAGGTTCATCTGCTGTATCTCCTTCTGAGACAACTGCCGGGTTGACCTGGTATGACCTGCTAGGAAACTTCAATACTACAGCCAACCGTTTTTGGAGGTTTGAAGATGGTACTATGGCCGCGGTTTGGACCATGGGATTTGAAGCATCCGCATTCCCCGGCAGGGGTACCGGTTATAACTACTACGATGGTACGCAGTGGGGCGATCCGCCAACTACCCGTATTGAGGACATCCGTTGCG
>JAIOSQ010000282.1 GCA_021107535.1 Bacteroidales bacterium
AGCCAGCAGCCAGTAACCAGCAGCTGTCATTGATCAAAACTGAACACCAAGCGCAACCCCAAGGTAGGACAGTTTTGTATCATTTTTATTTTCACCTGTCTTTTGTGAATTTACAAGTCCAAGTGAATATCTTGCTTCAAGGAACACAACTGTCACTTTCACGCCCACTCCAAATACCAGTCCGGCATCGAACCTATTGTCAAAATCATCATCAAACTCGTAATCAGTTGTTGTTTCTCCAAGTTGTCCAGTTGTTGGATCCGGAAAATAAGCAGTTGTTTTTCCACTCAACCAATATCCCCCATAACCGCCCACGTTAAAATATAAATTTACTATATTAAACCCAAGATGGATCCTGGTCATCAATGGCACTTCAAGATAACTCATGGTTGACCTTGCATATTCCACAGTGCCACTTTTTTCAAGACTCACACCTTTCTGCACATATAAAACCTCAGGCTGGAACCTGAACAGGCCATCGCCGAGCACCAAAAATCCACCGCCCCAAAAACCAAGTTTAAATGGAGTATCATAACCGACAGGAGCATCCACATTCATTGTAGCCATTGACAAGCCACCTTTCACACCTCCATGTATCTGGGCTTTTAGTGTATGTGTACCCAGAAAAAGCACCAATGTTAAAATCAGGATTTTTTTCATTATAAAAATTTTTGGTTAGAAAGATTAAAGAGATTATTCTCCACCGAACAGCCAGGCTGCTGTAATAAAAACAGTGCGATTAGAATACTTTTCATCCGCGGGATCATAATCTTCTCCTTCACGATCCGGCTGTAAATTTGCAAAACCCATTGCAAAACCAATATTAAAGAGCAAGTGTTTATATTGATATCCAATTCCGAAATTTACTCCCAGATCCAGAGGTCTTTGGTAACGGTCTTTGTCCTCACCTTCAGGTACCTTGTTTTTAAACTTTATCTTTTCGATATCTTTAGATGTTTCCCTGATACCATTAACATTCTTCTCATAATCCCAAACACGTCTTCCAACAAGAGCAAGGGCAATATAGGGCCCGGCAAACAGCTGTATACTCCCCGGCCCAAGATTTATTCTGGCAGCAAAATTCAAGGGAACCTCAAAATAAGTCACCCTGACCCTTTCATAACCGGTATAAACTGCATGACCTGACTCCCGGCTTGAAACGTCATAAGCTACACCTTTGACCGTGAAACTCGCACTTGGCTGAAAGGCCAGAAAATCGAGAAGCTGCAGGTTCATGACGGCTCCTACAGATTGCCCAAACCTGAACTTAATATTTGGTTCATCCCATGATTCTTTGTAATTATACCCGTATTTGGAAATGTTTACACCTACTTTGGGCCCATACGAGATCTGAGCAACGGTACTCCCGACGAAAAAGCACATTGCCAATGCCATAAGAAATAGTTTTTTCATAACAAGGATTTTTGGTTATTAATTGATTTGTTTAACCAAATATATAAAAATTATTATTCAGAACTAAAATAAATATGATATACGGTAAACGGTAAACGGCTACCGGCTACCGGCTACCGGAAGCTTTAATAAGCACAAGACTGAGACTATGAGACTATGAGACTGAGCAAATGAGTAACAGTAACCAGCATCAGCATCCAGTAACCAGTAACCAGCATCCAGCAACTCAATTCCTAAACACCAATTTACCATCCTCTGCCAGCCCCTGGATGGCTTTGGAGCGGTCCACCTTTCCGGCCTTTAAGCCAAACACCTTTGATCAAACATTCTGCCAATATAGATATTTCTATACTTATCGGCAGTATTGTCATTTTCGGCAAAATAATATAACTTTTTGTCAAAAAATACCAGCTTTGCGGTCACAGAATATCCTTAGGGGATGAAAACATCCAACTCAGAACAAACTTAGGTCTTTTGAAGCAATGTTTACAATTTTTGCGTACTTTTGCCGTTCAAAATTCTGACGAATAATATTATTCCGACAGGCCAGGGTCAAAACATGAAAAAGTTTTTTATACTATTCTCTTTCCTCCTAACAATCAACCTGCTGTATGGGCAGGTATATGATACGGTCAACGTTTTTCAAAATGATACTGCCCTGCGATGTCATGTTGATACACTTGTGCTGGATGCAGGCTCCGGATTTGTGTCCTATTACTGGAATACGGGCGAAACAACCCGCATGATCAAGGTCACTGAGAATGCTTATTATGATGTAACAGCATCAGATGTGGGGGGAGGCATTCATCAGGATTCATGCTATGTAAATATTATTCATGCAAAGATTATGCAAGAACCTGACACCCTTTGCTATAATGATAACTTTTCGCTCATTGTAGATTCCAGTAATTTCCGCTACCTGTGGAGTACAGGTGATACAATGCAATTTACCAACATCATAATTACCCGGCCGGAAACATACTCCGTCACAATATATAATAATATTAATTCCTGTGAAGACAGCATCTACCTCGGTATGTACCCTCGCATATATGTAGAATTTGAACAGAACCAGGAAAACAAAGGATGTCCGGGAGGTGATTGTAAAGGACAGGTCAGGGTATTTGCCAGTGGAGGAACCGGGCAACTCGACATAGAATGGGATACCCCCAATGTGGATCCGGGCGATTCCTCTTATGCTATTGGGCTTTGTGAAGGATTCATTGGGGTACACATTTATGATGATGCAGGATGCAGATTCGATACCAGCTACTGGGTTGAAGTATGGGATATGCCGGAAATTATAACCACTCCGGATACGACTACATATATCCAGGATCCCAGGGTGACCTTCTGGTATGAAAACCTTTCAGAAGATTCCATTTCCCTGTCCAACTATTTCTGGGCACTGGAAAACGGAACCAGCTCTAACCTCCCCAATCCCACTTTTTCCTTTGATGCAATGGGAGAACATAATGTACGCTTTGAATACACCACGATGAATGGTTGTGTTGATTCGAATATTACTGTGATCACTGTAGAAAGTGTAAAGCTTCTCATTCCAAATGTATTTACACCGAACGGAGATGGAGCCAATGATACCTTTATCATCACGATAAAACCACCTGAAGAAGATAATCCGGGCCGTGCAGGCGGCACCGGTTCAGGAAACTATCAGCCAATAAATGATTATTATATCAGCAATGAGATTGTGATCTTTAACCGCTGGGGTAATAATGTGTTTGAAGCCACTGATTATAACAACGACTGGGACGGTAGCAACCTGCCAGATGGAACATATTTTTATGTTCTGAAGTGCGAAGGGAAGTTGGGAGAAGATATATTTAAGGGTGCCGTAACAATACTCAGGAATTATTAGATGATTGATAAAGAAACGTTAATAATCCTGCTTAAGCGGGAACAGATTAACAGATTAACAGATTAATAGATTAACAGATTAACAGATTAATAACCAAATAGATGAAAACAGGCAGATATTTTATCTTCAGCATACTTGTGATATTCCTGATCATGGCATCCTGTAATAATGAAACAGGAAATGTATCTACTGATGTAGTACACAACCCGATTACAGCATCCGGCGATGGTGACATGGGAGATTTACCCGTTCTTGAGTTTCGTGAAACACTTCATGATTTCGGAACTATTATAGAAGGGGAAAAAGTTACTTACAGCTTCAAATTCAGGAACGCAGGAAAGATGGACCTGGTCATCACAACTGTGTCTGCCAGTTGCGGATGCACTGCCACCAGTTATCCAAAAGATCCGATCCCGCCCGGAGGAGAAGATGTTATTGCAGTTACTTTCGACAGCAGGAGAAGAAGGGGATTTCAAAACAAAACAGTAACGGTCGCAGCAAATACACAACCAAATAAAACAGTATTGAGAATAAAAGCAAAGATAATTTCACCGAATGATCTATAATCAATTGAAAACTTAATAAAATTAATGACATGAACATACTTACTATTTTCCTTATGATGGGCGGCGCAGAAAACGGTGATGGAAACCAGTTAATGAACTATCTTCCATTGATCCTCATTGTACTGGTATTCTATCTTTTCTTCATCAGGCCCCAAATGAAAAAATCCAAGGATCAGAAAAAATTCAGGGAAAACCTGCAAAAGGGTAATAAAGTGATCACTATCGGCGGAATCCATGGGAAGATTCTTGAAATAAGTGAAAAGACCATCACCCTTGATGTTGGGAACCAGAATAAAATGACCTTCGAGAAGTCGGCCATCGCTGCGGATCCATCCGCACAGATTGGTGCCAATAAGTAAACAAATCATCCTGTTGTGAAATCCACCCTTACAGGTTTAATCAGCAGAGCCAGAAATCCCCGTGACAAGGATTTTCGGAATCATCTGTATATTTTCCTGATCTGTGTGGGTATATCTTTATTTATCTGGTTTCTGATCAAAATGTCGGATGAATACGTTGCTGACATAAATATTCCCATTGATTTTCAGAATATCCCGAAAGACATGCAGCTCAACGATGCTGATGGTCATATCACAGCCCGTTTGCGTGCAAAAGGAGGAGATTTATTTTCCGTGAAGGTTTTCTCATCGTCCAAAGCGATCAGGGTAAACCTCAAAGCTGCCGATCTGAAAAAAAGCAGGTATTTCGACAAATACTACATCCTGACCAGCCAGCTCAGGAACCAGGTTTCCAACCGCTTCAATTTTGACCATAATATACTATTGCTATATCCGGACACGCTATTTCTGGATTTCGAAGAAATAATTACAAGAACAATTCCTGTTCAGTCAAGGCTGGAAATTTCCTGTAAGCCGCAGTACCAAATTTATGACAGCCTGCGCCTCATCCCCTCGGAAATCATGGTTAGCGGTCCTTCCACGATCATTGACACGCTCAGCTTTATTTTTACGGAAGCTAAATCTTTTACAGATCTTGACAGATCAACTGAAACAGCAATCAGTCTGATTCTGCCCTTCACAGATGATAAAATAAGCTATTCTGAAACCGTGGTGAAAGCCCTGATCGATATTGAAGAATTCACGGAGTCCACAATCGAATTACCCATACACGGACTTTCAGATGATACCGGCATCAGGATCAGGACCTTTCCCGAAAACGTGCACATCACGTACCAGGTTGCTCTTAAGGATTATAATCTTGTACAAGCGGATATGTTTTTCATGTCGGCCTTTTACGACCCGGAAAAAGACAAAGAGAAAAACTTTCTTAAAGTGCGCATGGATAAAAGCCCTGATTTCATAAGGATCACCAGGCTAAACCCTGAAAAAGTTGAATTTATACTCCAAAAGTGATGATAAAGGTAGGGATCACCGGGAATATTGGAACTGGAAAATCCACGGTTTGCAGGATTTTTGAAAGTCTTGGCGTTCCGGTATACGATGCTGACAAGGAAGCGAAAAAGTTTTA
>JAIOSQ010000207.1 GCA_021107535.1 Bacteroidales bacterium
ATTCATTCCTGCCGAAAGTACAATGGAGGAGCTTAAATCACTATTTGCATATCCCCGAAGTGCAGCGTGGGCGTCATTGTATTTTCCAGGTAGTTTTTTTCCTTTTGAATAGTTCTCCTTATCAATTTTGGTCATAATATTCACATCAATGCTGCCCATTAATAAGTTTTCTTTTATCCAGCTCCTGATTTCATCTAAATTAAAATATTTTGCTGTTAAACTCTTAAATTCTTGTTTTAAGGTTGAACTGTCAGGCAGCATATTGAAGTATTCTTTGATCTCATTGGCTTTCCCGGCAGTGGCATCTTTTAATTCTTCAAATTTCTTTTCTGCCAGCTTGTTTAATAAATTCAGATAGGACGTAATCCTTTTTGCCCTGAAATCTTCAGTTTTATCCGTGATCTCCTGGTAAGGGATCTTATATTTACCACAGTACAGCTTTCTTAACTTTTCGATAAGGATATCATCTACTATGGAAATGACAGAATCAATTCCGTATTGAGATACCTTTAATGGCGTATCAATGGTAAATCCAATTCCCATAACAGGAATGTGAAATGAATGTATTTTAATCATATTTTAATTAAACTATTATTGCCCACTGATTTATGTTTTGTTAAGCTGCTTTGTTGTGATTGTAATTCTAAAAAATCCTCTATAAGACAATTATCTCCTTCTTAAAGGAGAACCCAAAAGTACTCATTTCATCCAATATAGGCTCATACATTTCTTTTGTTGATGGAATACACACCCCTTTATTTGTGATTTTCCCTTCTAAAATAAGTTTTGCTGCGATAGCTGGTGGTAGGGAAACCGCTCTTGACATGGCAGAGTCACCATTCGGAATGCCTTCGACCATCATGCTGGAAATCTGTTTTTCTTTTCTGTCAGAAAATTCAACAAGCATTTCGTTGTGAACAATTATCATATCTGTTTCATGAGGTTCGTATGCCATTTTTTTCAGCATAAGATCCACAAGAAGATTCGAATTTGTACCACTTTCAATCGATATCAGGACATCATCAAACAATCCGAGCCAATCTAATTTTTTAATAAAGTCATCATTAACATCCAGATCTACTGATTTTGCAAATTTGCTTTTTATATCTTCCGTGCTTGAAGAGCCAATGAGATCAGCAATAAACCGGCGATAGGTAGTATTCTTAAAAATGCGTTCTCTGGTATTCTCGATCAATTTTATTTTTAAGAGACCTATCATGGTGTTGCAATAACCGATATACCGCAGTAATCCTTTGTAGATGGAAATGTTTTCATCCAATCCGAATTCATTCAAATAGCGGGTGCTGTCGTTACTTGGATAAGTCTCAAATGTGCCGATCCCATGAATATCCACCAATCTGTGATGTTCAAACTTTGCGGATGCTTCAATTACTTTTCCATCTACCTGGTAGGTAGCAGCTGATACTGCTGAGCGCATCAGTCCATTCGGATCCCATGAGAATTTATAGCCCCATGGATTACGATTATACTCGAATGAAGGCAGGCCTGCTCCGTAGGATGCAATTTCTGTGATTTTCCCTCCCACAGCATGTACATCATCGATCATTTGCTTTAGGCCCATGTTGTCGAGTCCGGGATCTTCACCAAGTTCTGTAAGAATGAGTGTCTCTTGTTTTTTTGCTTCTTCATCAAAACACGCAATTCCAGGATGTTTAAAGTCTGTTGTTATCATGGGTGTTTTGTGCTTCAGACATAGCCTGGCAACAGCTGTATGACATGATCGGGGTATCATCACAACGACCAGTTCAACTTCTAATATGATCTTTTCCAAAGCATCAAGTTGGTCGATTGTCCAGCTAATTGGCGTGCCCAAAGGCCTTCCTGCAATTACTTTCTCTGCTTTTGATACAGTGCGTGTTGCGACGATTACTTCATATTTACAAATATCAATAAAATAATCTATCATTGGTTTTACTACGTAACCTGCGCCTAATACTGCTACTTTCCTCATTCTTGTTTCTTGTTTCTTGTTTCTTGTTCCTTGTTCCTTGTTCCTTGTTCCTTGTTCCTTGTTCCTTGTTCCTTGTTCTTTATTCTTATCGCCGGTACGGAATAGTAAAATAAAACTCCGATCCTTTCTGTTCTTCTGATTTCACCCAGATCTTACCACCAAGCATTTCTACATAAGCTTTTGTAATGGACAGGCCCAATCCTGCTCCTTCGTATCGACTGGATAAAGACAGATCAGCCTGAACAAATCGGTCGAAAATGATCTTCTGTTTGTTAGGAGCAATTCCAATGCCCGTGTCTATTACATAAAATTCAAGGTAATTCCTCTTTTTCTTATAGCCAAATTTTATTGCACCTTCATGGGTATATTTGATGGCATTTTTTACCAGGTTAGTAAGAATCGCATAGATTTTCTCCCGGTCAGTTTGAACTACTGATTCTTCTGCAGCTAAAGAATTCTTGAATGAGATCTGTAGCCCTTTTTTCTCAGCTTCAGGTTTGAAGAAGCTGTAGATGTATTCGATTTGCTCGTTAATTTTCGACTCTGACACAGAAACTTCCATCTGACCCGATTCAATTTTTGAAATATCTATCAGGTCATTGATGATATTGAGCATGCGGTCTCCGCTTTGCTCAATAATACTAATATACATTTCATGCTCTTCACCTGTGAGTTTCGGTTTTTTCAGTAGTCTGGCAAAGCCAAGGATCCCATTCATTGGGGTGCGAATTTCATGGCTCATATTAGCCAGGAAGGCAGATTTAAGACGGTCACTTTCTTCGGCTTTTTCCCTGGCTTTTTCCAGTTCTATGTTAATATCCTGGATACGCTCTATGCTTGCCTGTAATTCTTCATTTTTATTTTTTAGTTCTAATTCGGCCTTTTTGCGTTCGGTGATATCTTTTGCTGACCCCTGAATTCCAATAAAATTTCCTTTTGCATCAACAACTGGTTTTCCTGCAATCTCTACCGGAAATAGTTTTCCTGATTTATTATAAAATTCCGTTTCAATGCGCGAAATCTTGTTTTTATTTGTTTTATTAATGATTTGCAGTGCTGTCCTGGCCATTTTTGCGAAGGAAAGCCAGCTTGTATGTTTCCATACAGGTGTGCCTATCCATTCTTCCGGTAAAAAACCAGTAACTTCATGAAGAGAAGGGCTGAGATAAGTTAAATTTAAACGGAGATCCGTTTTCCATATTACATCAATGGAGTTTTCAGTTATTAACCTGAATTTTCCCTCACTTTCTTTTAATGCCTCCTCCGCATGCTTGCGGTCAGTGATGTCAACATTTAAAGCCAGAAAGGCTTCAACCTTGCCCTTCTTATCAAAAATGGGTTGAGCGGCACGCAGAATATTCAGCTTTTTGCCATTTTTACAAATCATGCGAATTTCTGCAGTTACAGGTTTTCCACTTATAAGTTGTGGGAATTTCAGGCGAAATAAACTTAGAAAACCAGGATCGAGCAGTTCGGTTATATGTTTTCCGATTAGTTCAGATACTTCATAACCGAGCATCCGCGCCGTTGAAGGACTACAATTTATGATTTCCCCTTTGGTGTTAATAACTTCTCCTCCATATGGCAATAAATTATACAATACCTGATAACGAACTTCGCTTTCCCGTAATGCTTCTTCTGTCTGATTACGTATGCTAATGTCAGTAGCTACACCGCTTAAAGCAATCGGTATGTCGTTTTCATCCTTGAGTAATGTGGACGTCATCTGTGTAGGGAATACTGTTCCATCTTTGCGCACATGGCCAACCTCACCAGTATGGAAACCCTTTTTATTGACTTCCCGGTTAAATGGCTCAACCTCCTTCTCGAGTTGTGTCTTGCTATGAAAAATACTCAGGTTTTGGCCAACCAGTTCCTCTGCATTTTCGTAACCATGCATACTTACCCACTTCTTGTTAACGAAAATTAATTTACCCTGCATGTCTGCGATCGCCATACCATCGGTGGACTGCTCAACAACTGATGCCAGGAGCCGGATTTGCTCTTCAGGCTGAATATGTCCGTAGAGATCCTGAAATCGTTCCTGAGTGTTATCGGATTTCTGTGATATGTTGCTTTTTTGCTGCTTTCCCATCATATTTCTCCTTCTTTGTTGTTATACCAACGTTCTGCTGGCATGAACCCTGCCGCCGATCCTGTTTCTTATCCGCATAAAGATATGGAAATCTCAGATATGAGTGCTTAAGGCTTTAGAAAAACTACGCAGGATAGCTTGTGCCGGTTGTTATGAATGCGTAGACTTACCTTAAATACAAAGCTATGTATTGGCGCAGAATTTGATCTGCATCCTCATGGTAAAATTTCCCTTTACCTACTCGACATTAATCAGTCAGAGTCACTATAACTTTATCCAAAGTTCCTGTAAATGCAAACGGACTGCCTTCATAATCTTTATCGACTTGTGTGCCAGTATCCATGCCTATATCAAAGGTTTCTGCCAATGAA
>JAIOSQ010000022.1 GCA_021107535.1 Bacteroidales bacterium
ATTTTTTCTTACCCCCGGGGAATCTTTTCTCCTCCCAGCCAAATGTTGGCACAACATATTGCAGTTTTGGTGATAAGGGGCGGGCTGAGTTCAGGACATCCGTTTCATATACAGGGCCCCGGCGTGTGATCAGATCTTCGTTGATACACAACTCCCAATCTCCTTTCAATGTGATAGCATAAATATATTCCTTGCCATTGTCACTCAAAAGCAAGGCATTTTTCTCTTCATTCAGTGTCAAAATAACGCTGGTGCCTCCCTCATCTACTGTAATCTTGTTTTTATCCGAACCCTTCGTGATATTTGCACCTGCCGGAGTAAATTTCGACAAACGATTCTTGTTTATCAGAGTGATAAGCATTTCACTGTCATCACCCGGTACTTTATCCCAGTCAATGCAGCTGGCTTCCGCCTCGGTCAATTTTGGATTAAAATATTCACGAAATCGTGATGTTCCCACCAGATAATATTTAACATGCCTGTATTTCGTGTCGCCAAACTCATGACGGTGATCAATACATGGCTTAACCGGCAAGAGAATATTGTTTGGATCGGATTTTGCTATTTTAAGCTCAAAAGCATTTGCATTGACATCCATGGTGTCGGGTCCGGGGTCTGCAAGGTCATCAACGGGCTCTGTCCACTGGGCCAGCAGGTCGATCTTTTCCGTACTGCTCGAATTCAGGTGGATCTCTCCCTCAACATAGCTGAATGTATCGCCGATTTTGCTTTTAAGTGACTTGATCAGCATGATTCCCGGCTCACACAGGGGTTGTTGCACAGCATGTACCAGCGTAATATTACGGTAAGGAGTCATCATCCAGTGGCTTCCTGCAAGCACATATTTTTCAAGCTCGCTCTTATCTAAAGAGTTTTGCAACCATTTCCACATGCCCATTCTCTCAAGATCTTCTTCATTGAAATAGCAACTATAACGTATAGTGGTTTCCTGTGCCTTGTCCAGGTATATTGTTAATACCTGATCTTGCCACTTTGGTGCATCTGAAAGAGGATCAAAGGTTTCTTCACATTTCTTATCTGTCATTTTCCCGGGCCGCTCTTCGATCCTTATCCTGAAAGGCGAACTATTCGGCCAATCAAGTTCAAATGGTACTTTCAGGATATTCAGTTTCAGAACATGGTTGCTAATCCTTTCTGGATCTGTTTCTTTGGATTTTGAATATGAATCAAGTCCAGGCAAGTTGCTGAATGAAGTTCCCCGCGATATCGGGTCAGGCAGGTATGGCAGTAAAAGATCCTTTTCCGTGTGGATCACATAACGGCCGGGCTTATCCTCTTCTAACTCTCCAGGCTTGAGCTCGGGGACGATCCTTACTGTTCCTGGATCAGGAAGGCCAACCTTTAGTCCCGTATTCGTATCGACAATTTCCTTGTCGTATAAAGTCCCTTTTTCTTTCTTTGCTTTATTATAACCGGCCTTGTAGTCTTTTTCCGTACCAATATGATCATCAAATTCACCATGGGTTTCGGCAGTGAGCTGAGATGTTTTTGGAGGTACAACATGGCGTTCATTACCTTCTATATATTGCAGATCTTTATCCTCAATGGCATTTTGTACTTTTTCGGATGCTACATATTGTGCCTCAGTCTGATCAAAATTACTTCTGACCACCATTCGTTCAAGTGATTCCCCTTCTGTGAACTGTGCCAGCGGAACCAGGGTAGGTGGGGACAAAGGCTCAAACCTCATGTAAAAAACCGAATCAGATGCGAAAGAGCCATCCGGTGTTTCCAATTTCAGGCTATTACCTGCCAGGTCGACAATTCGTGCCCGCAACTTATAACCATGGCCGAAGCGAAGCTTTGGCAGACTTCCAGGTTTGGCGTTGAAATATGATTCAAGCTTAAACTCGGTTGCAGCTTCGTTGCCAACCACGCCCGGGACTTCATCCTGCTTATACACTGTTGTATAGACCTTGCGCTGAGTCCCCTCCATTTTTACAGGGTAGTGTTGGACTTCACCGATTTCAGGTGTAAGTTTAACCTCATCACCTGCAATCTTCAGCGTGTAAGAATTTTTTGGGCCAACGATTTCGTAGGTTGAATTATCAATTTTATTCAGGGGGACAGTCTTCGCCCAGCGTGCATTATGATAATTTACCAGGAAGTTAATCACTTCATCATCACTGGAATCAATTTCATCCCAGTTAAATAAATAGACTTCTTCGGGTTCATGCGGTATAGTGATGATCGACTTTCCCGGCCGCTGTGCACAGAGGCTCCAGCCGTTCCAACGGAATACTGTTTCATGGAAGTAAAGGTCACTATCCCCGGCATCACCCGAGGTGGTCGATCCCCCTTTCACATATCCTTCATCCTTTACTTCTTCGTCTTTGGCTCCTGTCCCCGGAAAATAGTAGGTTCCTTCACGCTCACATAATGAACGCCATTCGGGGGTATCTGTGTTTTCATCCAGGATGTCGACACGGTAGCCCCTTACAAGTTCATCAGCATAAAGGGATATTTCATCGACATTACTGTCTTCAAAATCCTCGTTAATCTTGAAGGAATCATTTAAACGTGTATTCAGGTCATAAGCCCGTCCGGATTTAGTCAGGGCGATTCCGGCTGAGCGTAGGGAAGGAAGGCCTGCATCATCAGGCGTATCATATGCTACGTTCATCTTTCTGAATATATGCAGGCTGCTTTTATTTGTTAATTCAAGTTCCAGTGTCTCACCATTGTCATTTATGATCCAGGTATTGGAGCCGATTTTCGATACCTGTGCGTTCTCTGAAATAAAAACTGGGGATTCACTCACCTTTTCCAAAATACTATTCAACATATTTATCTTTGGCATACAGTCCACTATCAAAGCCTTTGGGTCAAATTTCATTTCTGTGTGGAGGTATCTTCTTTTAATTTGCCGTTTTAATGAGTTTGCTGTGTTCAGCATCTGCAATGAAGCCCCATCCGGGTCGATCTGGATCAGGTCATAAACAGAATTACTGCCGGCATGCTCATCATTCGCACCTGTCAGGTCAAGCATCCTCTCTTTTATATTGCTGCCGGCTTCTGGCTGAGCAGTAAAAGTATCATCACCTGAAATGCATCTTGTCCATGTAGTGGTCTGGTCATTATTAAAAGTTGATGGTGGATCCTCAACATTCCATACAGGCCGCACACAGATCTTTGAAAAGGGTTCTTCAGGGACAGGAATAATGAAGTCAAGCACGAGGGCCAATTCCCGCATAAGCGAGGGATGATCCCCAAGTGTGGAGTGCATCTGGTGGAAGTCGATCCTGGGTATTTCAATTGGATCTGGCATCTGCATGGCGTTGGGCTTGAACAAATAGGGATTGTCTTCTTCTTCTCTGTTGTAGAAGCGGTTTGCCTGCAGAAAATTCAGCTTTTCCTTTTTATACCCATATAGTTTTGTTGGGTCGAGTACTCCGGCATCTCGTAGTTCCTGATCAATTTTTGAATAAATGCTTTTATATACAACAAGGTTTATTAATGAACCTGTATCCTCAAGGAAAAACCTGTTTTTCCCATCAGTTATGATCCATAGATTTGCATCTTCCCGTATTATTTTAGCTTTTTCCTCCTGAAGTTTGAATCCCTCCTTGTGAATACATGGCATCAGGTCCGCCACGATTTCCTTCGTGACCTGATCCAGATTCTCGGCATATAAGAGTTCAATGAAATACCCGTATTTGTTGGGGCCTATTGAACAGATCACAGTCTTTTCGGGTTTAAGCAGTTCCCCCAGGTCATCGATTACCGATTCCAGGGTTGAATTCGGATCACCAATTGGCTTTCCGTAATCATCTATCCTGGGTGTGAGTAATGGCAGTGAACCGGGAGAATTTTCGGCAATGCTGATATATTTACCTTTGATATAGCTGCTAATGCCTTGAACAGGATAGGTGCGGATAGCCCTGTCGCTCATATCCCTGAACGCAAAGGGACGAACATAGGTGTCATTCTTAAAAAGCGCTGTCCAGAGCCCGGGCTTGAATTCCGATGTGTCGGGCGTTACAGTCAGCTTATCCCCGTTGTTAAGCTCGACTTCAAATTGCATATTTGCCACCTTCCCGGGCCAATTCAGGAAATCCGGGAACTCATCAAGCCGCTCCGGTGCTGTATCGGGTAAATACAGCCTCGGTGAAACAAAAACTGAAAACTTCAAGCCGGCCTCAGGTGTGTTTGGCTTGTCTATGCCGTTTGGAAGTACTGTCCAGATAATCTTTTGTTCTTTCATTTTCCTGTCTTCGTTTAAATTCAATTAATGCATTGCGACTGGATTTAAGCATATGCCTCGCAATATTCTTTCCAGGGATCAACTTCTATGTTCGTCTTCGGATGCGGGTATTTCTCCATGAGTTGTTCGAAAGAAGGATCACCGTCGGAGCCTGCAAATTTCTTCTCGCAACTGATCTCAACGGAAATGCTGAAGAAGATGATTTCAACCTCAATTGTGAGTGTTGCTTTCCCGACGCATTTACCGGAGGTGAATTCGTATCTTAGCTCAAGGTATAGTTCTATTGAAACGCTGATGATACCGAGTACAGATACCTCTCCACCCATCCGGAAATACCCCGTGAGTGCAGCTTTTTCAGGATCCATCTTCATTTCAAAATAGATCCCGGCCATCACATATACGCCACCGCTGGCCACGCCGAAGTTCACTGATAGCTTGGCACCAAACTCAAATGCTGCTTCAAGCCTTTGTATCCCGCCGGGATCAAGCGTAATGGCAAAGAAACCACCTCCGCCAAAACAAGAAACAGTGAGCAGAAATTGTTCGTGCCTGTCACAGAAGTTGAATCGGACGCTTAGTGGCTCATCAGTAAACGGAATCGTAAAGGAAGCTCCCAGACTGATATTCTCCAGACTGAAAACCCCGACCGCAATATCAGGAATACCGAGTGAGAACCCGGCTTTAATTCCTTTTTCGGTAACTTCCAGAGAGGGCGGGTCACAAAAACCATCCAGCGGTATAAATTCCTTCAGTTTCTCAACAAACGCCAGTACACCGATAAATTCGATGCCTGCAATATTAACGTCAACATCTGCTTTCTTTCCACCCTGTGATTTAAAAACTACATCAACGAAACGGATCAGTAGGAAACTTTCAAAATTCCCAAGAAGATCAAGAGAGAAGTTTGTTAATGTACAGGTGATGTCAATATCGGATTTACCGGAACTTTGAACTGTCATCTTCCCGTTGATCATCAGGGATGCATTTGTACCATCATTGCTTGCTATGAACAGGTTTTCCCAGTCTTTCAACTCAGGTTCCCATTTTAATTCTGCAATGAGTTTATCCGAGCTTGTATCAGTGGTTATTTTAGGGAAATTTTTTGTCTTGTTCGAAAAATCCAGTGCATTCACACTTTGAATGATATCCATCAGGCTGATCACACCAAAGATCTTCGCATCGAGGGCACCAAAGAAGTCGGATGGATCGAAATTCCCTTCTGCCAGTCCGGTCAGATTTGTTCCCGCAACAGGCCCCATAAGTTTCGAAAAACCCGATATGCCCAGATTCGGTTTCACAAGCCCGCCTGAGCGGTCTCCCTGGCTGTTAAAATCAAGCTTAGATACATTAATGAGGTCAAGAAAAACCTCTCCTTTATTTTTTTGAGCGCTAAAACCATGTTTCAGATAATAAGCATTGTATTTAATATCTACACTATTATCGTTTCCGGCCAGGTGTTTAATGGACGGGATGATCACATTGGCCTCCTTGATGATCGGGTAGTATTGAGGTGATTCAAAATCCACAATGTTCTTTTGCAGCTTTTCGTATTGACTCAGTTCTGCAGGAATCTCTGCACTGAATTTTATGGAATTGGTGTCCAGAGTAGCCTTGCCGGGATCATGTGCACTGTCGGCAAACATGACTGGCTGACCGCTCGTATTCGGGCCATTCTCACCTTCGTAAGCATTCTTTATTTCGTTTAGATAATCTGTGATAACCTTTTTGTAATTGTCTTCGTTAGAATTGCCATTATTTTTGAAATAATTCAGAATTGGCTGCTCGATGAAAATCAAGGGTGCGTTGAATTCAATTTCATGACCAGCATAATCCTTCAAAATGAAATGAAACTTAAACCTGTCACTGCCGACACAGGGCCAGAAAAGTGCTTGTCCATTTCCAAGAATATCATCTTGCTCAGGTGGATTCAGATCCGGTGTTACCAGCGTAGTGATCTGTGCACTCCAGAATGGGAACTGCAGGTCATATGACCGCTGGGTAGTTAAACCTGTATTGTTGACATATATCTTTTCCGGCTGCCTGACAATGATGTACATCCGCTGGCGCAGATAGGCAATATTCCCTGCCACATTTGGGTATTTCCAGGGGACTAAGTTCTTGATAATGTCATTGATGCTGCTTTCGTACTCCAGGTTTGCATGTTCAGCAAGCGAATCGAATTCCATATTCCTCTTGTCCGTGGCAGCATTGAAAGCTGCAACTGTTTCATTGCCAAACCTTTTTTTGCTTTCGCTTATCAGCTTAGAGACCTGGTTTTCTGACTTGCCATCGATGTTTCCAAGGAGTGTATAGATCTCCTTTTCAAAAGCTTTGTTGATCTCACACATGGCGGAGGAGGCTTCCGGCCGGTAATTCATTTTTAGTTCACCGACATAATCATCCATTTTCTTTTTAAACACTTGCTTATTCCCGATCATCATGATCATGATCTGCGGATGGAATTTCCTTTCTGTGACCTTCACCAGTGACGCCTTGTGGCCGAAGGGATAGAGATAGCCCTTATAAACCACCTTTACATAGTGATCGCGGCCCATGGTACCACGATGTTTCCATTCCTCAACTGATAGATCTGTTCCTTTATCGGGATCCCAGAAGCCACGTATATTCATCCAGGCACCTAATGATGTAAGCATCAGGCGGTTAACATCTGCAGGAGTTGGAGTGTATTTCTTTGTTATATTGTTCTCGGTATAAGGAGGTATATAATGATTGGAAGTGAGGTGGACAATATTATGCCTGTCATATCCATCAAGCGACATTCTGAACAGGTTATCATCAAACACGCCGGGATTGTAGTGATCAGGCTTCTTTGTATGATTATCTGCGTCAAATCCGATATCACGCATCCAGATGGCCCTGATTGTCCTTAGCCTGTGATCATCTTCAACAACTTTATCGTTAATCCGCAGTGCATAGCGGGTGTGCCATAGTTCATAGCGTTTTGACAGTGATGATTTTACTGAAAGTGGAGCATGGGCCCAGGCCGCGTAATGATTAGGTGAAATGATTAGCCTGAAAGGGGCTTCAATGCTGGTTTCCAGATCCGTTGGCTTTTTCAATTCAGGCATCTTCAGTTGTAATTTTCCCTTCCAGTAATCATCTGCAACTTTCACTCTCAGCTCATCATCATAAGCGCGGGGGAGGTAGTTTGCCATCGTGGACCTGGCTACCCATTTCTGTGCCTCTGTCTCTAAAGCCGTATTTGCAGGATCTGTATCAATGAAAAGGTCTTTGCCAGCTACGAGGTTATCCTTTTTTTGCAAACTCAGCTTTGACTGATCAACATGTTTCAGCATGTCTACTTTCTGAAGTAGATCATGATATTTTATATCTGCAAAGAGCAGCGCCTGAGGTGGGGAGGCTGTTGGTGCCACTTTCAGATCGAGCTCAGTGCATGCTTTGAGGATACCTTCACTATTGTAACTGATCTTCTTGTCCTTAGGAATAATAAATACAAGGCGGCTGTTTTCAGATATTCTTGATTTACAAGGGGAATAAGGATTTTCATCTCCAGATTGCCCTTTATCCGGATCCTTATCATTGGTAATTGGGAAATTATCCTTGTTATTTGTTTTATCAACTTCAAAGAATGCTTCCTCTGCAATATTCTGGGGCGGAAATTCAACCACCATATATGCCGGGAGATTCTTATTGAACGCAAGAAGTTGTTTCCCCGAGATCCGGACATTGATGAATTTGAAATCCAGACTGAGCATGTCTTCTGGGCGGAGTACCGAAACTGTAAACTCTTTCTTTGGGTAGAAATATATGTCGGCCGGTATGGGAATAGTGAAATCCTCAACCTTGTCGGCTCCATACCTGACCTTGTTTTTCGACGAATAAATCTCTTCACCTTCAGGAGTTTTTACCATAATATATAGATCAGGCCTATTGTCGAAAAACAGTTCCCGGAAATCAGATTTATCATATACGATTTCGAAATTCCCTTCCTTATCGGTAGTCACTTCACCTAACAGATCATCAAAAAACAGATCTTTATCAAATGCCTTGACTTTCAGGTCAGGGATTCCCTGTCCTGTTTCCTTGCCCACAACTCTCCCGTGAATAATAAATGCATTTCTTTTCTTTACCATGTTGAAATCCTCCTATTTTGGAAAATACTTAATGTGCTTTCCGGATACAATATCCGCACTTCAGTCACCCTGTGAACTGAATAGCATTAGATCAAAAGATTTGGTTTAAGTAAATAAGAGACGGAAGGCCGTAGTAGTTTTTCTATCGGTTTCCGGACAGATAGTCCCGCCTTTTGATGAAAATACAATTAAATGCAGTATCCGCTTAAAGGATAATTTTAATTATAACAAATATATATAATTTTAATCCCGTTGTAAAGCATTTAATGATAAAAATTTAGGATTAATGCTTTCACAGCAATGAAAATGGGGACCGGAACCTGGTTCCGATGAATTTCAGGTTCATGAAAGCCTGAAAGCAGAGGAGGGCAATTCCATGTGCATATAACGGACATAGTGAGTGTTAGGTTATTTTGGAATTGGAGATTTTCGAAGGCGAAGGGGATTGCAGATGATGATAGAAGATTGCAGAAGTGGTACAACAAAAAACCTCGC
>JAIOSQ010000264.1 GCA_021107535.1 Bacteroidales bacterium
AGGATAATGCTTGCTAAAATAGCCGCAGAAAAAGTAATCAGTGCGCCAAAGCCCATGGCAATCCTGAAGCTAAATATCAGCAAAAAAAGAAATACAACAGTAACAACGATCCCTATGATCATCTCTGTACTTATTATTGGTGGCTTTAGCTTTCTATTGAAATACATGGATTTATTTTTTTATCATGAAAATGGGTTGGTCTTGATCTTACTGATCTCATGCTGTATACTAATTTCTTCACCCTTCTGGTAATAATCAAAGAATTGAATAAACAGATTGCCCAGGGATTCACATAATTGATCAAAGGACAGAGCCTCTTTATATTTCAGATAATCATCTTTTGAAATATGTGTAGAAACGTTCCCCTCCTTATCAATTGCTATCCAGGTATTTTCTGAATAATCATTTGAAAAGCCCAGAGGCAAGCGATATTCATTTCCCATCATGATAGGCACGATAACTGTTTTATCAGTTTCACCGTAGGTGAAGGCAATAAGCTTGCTTTTCAAGTAGCTTGTGAAAGCTTGTAATTCACTTTGACGGTAATCTATTTTACCAAGGGGCCTGGGCCTTTCGGTAAAGCCATTTGTTGTCTCATTTATATTCCTGGCGGCCAATTCGAGGATCTCCCTGCCGCGCCATCTAAGTTTGTTTGTTGCCATGATATAGATTAAAACAGCCATTTCCACAACAAGAATTAGTACGAGTGGTTTAAACTCTTCTTTGCTGATGGCGTAAGGTCCAATTTTTGGAGCGACCATGGCAAAACTCACTATTGTTAGCTGATATACCATCGTGACAATAAACCAGGCATTGCCTGTACGAATAAAATATGCCAGGCTTAGTATTGCATAAAGGCAAAAGATAAATGCCATGCTTATCAATCCGGCTGTTATCCCCAAGAGTCCCCAGCAAATGGCAAATATTAACAGAGCCACTATTGGCTGGGCTATTCCGGTGACATTTGTATTAGGCCTTAATTTTCTTGTTTCAAACATGTTTAATAAAGTTTACTCATTTGTTTCTACAGTCAATTCTTCCAGCATTTCTTTCGCATGCTCATTGTCAGGGTTTAATTCAATTGATTTCTGATAGTTTTTGATGGCTTCATCAGTATCCCCATTTTTTACCAGGGCTTCAGCATAGCTGCCGTATACATTCCATGATTGAGGATAGGATTCTACATTCAGTTTGAAAACCATCAGGGCATCCTCCATCCTGTCTTCATTCAAATATTTGTATCCCAGCTTATTCAGGTCGCTTTCAGTATGATCCAGGTCTAAAGCCCTGTTATCCCAGAGTTCTCTGAATTTCTTTTCTGCGGCTTCAAGACCGTCTGATTCTATTGCCTTATCGATGATCCACGCTGCTGTTGCGCCTTTAGGAAGAACACTGGTAACATAGATATCCATTCCGCTTACACTGCCATCGCTGTTTTTCTTAAATTTGTACTCTTTTTTATCAACAGGATCTCTCCATTGCCCCTCAACAGCTGTTTTTTCCAATGGCCTGGAGTCTTCCACATCAGGGATCAGCATAGCCAACCCGCCCTGATCCCAGATCACAGTGAACGTCTTCTGGATTTGCATGATCACATACGGACCCATAAAAGCCTTGAATTCCTCCGGAGTTTCTTCATCAATGACGAATTCCTCATTGAGGTTTTTCATGGCATATACCCTTTCAACAATAATCATTTCATCTACCTGTCCATTATTATCCTCCGGGAAGGAGAAATAAACATCTGCAGATAGTTTAGCATACCTGTGTCCCTTTTCATCAGGATCATTAAGGGCGAGGACCATGCGTCCCATGATGTCTACCCCTATTCCTCCATCGGAATATTGGACCTCAAGCACATTCCGGTTGTCAAAGTTTGTATAAGGCCCGATGATATTTTCATATTCCGGAGGGATGCCGCTTATTTCGGCTGTTGTGTCCCCCCCGGCGATCCTGTAATCAAGGATCTCCATATTTTCAGGTTGGAAGGTAGCGCCAATACCCAGCTTGATATGGCCGGCATCTACATAGTCATACTCCTGTATGGTTGCGTCAATGGCAATCCAGCCGATATTTTCTCCCATGTACACTTCCGTCCAGGCATGTTGGCCGAAGCTTCCTCCATACCATGGAGAGTACATACATCCGATTGAAAGTCTGGAAGGAATGCCGGCTGCACGACAAAACGCTGTTAGCAGACGTGAGTGAGAACCACATTCTCCCTGCCTGGTCTTTAATGTGTTGATGGCAGTAGTTCCCCCGGGTATCGCCCCCCTGATCTCTTTTCCAACCCATTCGCTCAAGCGAACTGCTGCTTCCCATGAATCCTTCGATCCGGTAGTGATTTCCTCTGCCAGGGTTATGATTTCAGGGTGATCTGATTCGATAAAAATCTCAGGTTTCAGGTATTTATTTAGCGATTCATTATCACTGAAATCGGGAGGAAAAGCAGGAGCATCTGTACCATCATACCATAAGGGCTCGATTTCAAATATGCCCTGGATGTGGTTTTCAACCACCGTACCTTCAAACTTTTGCCCCGGAAAGTTCAGGCTTTCCACAGTGATCAGCTCCCCGGCAGATTTAATATCTGCAGATATTTTCATGTACGATATATCCATAAAATTGGAGATGTTTTTATCCACCTTCGCAAAAATTGTGTTGTCAAGGTCAACGGTTTTTATTCTTTTGATGACCGATTCGTCTGCCAGGTATATATGGCGGTTCATGATTTCAAACCTGAGGGTCATGCCATCGTCTTTATTAACCCAGGTTTTTGTATTTGTGCCATCTGTACTGCTGTAGATATTAATAAGCAGGGTCTTATACTCCTGTCCGGCAAGCATGATATCCTCTTCTCCCAGAAGAGTGAATTTCTGATCTGCAATATGTCCACGTACATAATCATAGACACGGTACATTTTCTTCTCTGCCCCGCCTTTTACAAAGTCCTCGACAATATATGGCGCTCCCATAGGGTTGTCGAAGATAACATCTGCTATATCGTAAATCGTATCGGGAGTTTCGCCGGGCGACTCTGTCCTGAGTGCATAATCATCGAAGACTTCTAAAATGGTAGAAACAACGTTTCCGGCATCGTATTTAAATTTGGTATGATTCAGCGCCACTTTGTAGGTTTCGGGATTAAAGACGTACCTGCTGATGATCTGCATGTTCATATCCTGCCCCAGGGCCTTGAGCAAAAGGTTGGCAGTGTCGTGAGCCTCGGTCATTTGCATGCCCCTGTATTCTACATTGTTTACATCGCTTGTCACATAGCCGCAAAGCACGCCTCCAATTTCGACGGCATAATATATCCTCTCATGCTGTGCATGTGTAGGTGACATAAGGCCCAGGAGGATTGCAGAAGCAATCAGTATCCGGAGCAGGTTCGTTTTTGTTTTCATAACCAGAAAAGTTTTGAGTTTTGGATGTTGAGTTTTGGGTTGGTTGATAGTTGATAGTTTACAGTAAAACTTCGTGTTACTTTGTGGTGTACTTTGTGTCCTTCGTGTTTAAACTAATTCATAATTTTTTAAACTGATTTTATTTCAGTAATGATTCTTTGTTCTTTATTGATTTTATAGTATTCGGCAAACCTGAGGAAAGTCTTGCCCATCATTTCACATAGCTGGTCGAAAGTATATTGTTTCCGGTATTGCTTATAATCCTTTTCGGAAATAAACACAGTTAATTCCCCATCATCCTTGAACATCACATAGCTGATCCTGTCCCGGTATTTTTTGCACAAAGGGCTTATTCCCATAGAAAATATCAATTTGATCCCTTTATCCGGGTATTCTGTCAGGCATATCTTTTTCCCTTCAAGAAATAAGGCAAAGCCGATCAGTTCATCCCTGTTATAGGAGTGACTGCCGGCAGTATATGGTCTGTCGGTAAAGCCATTCCCCTCACTGAAAACCTGCCTGGCTGAAAGTTTAAATAGCCTTATAGCAGATCCTTCCAGATCAATGGCTTTGGTAAGGGTAGGCCCCATAGTAAAAAAGGTGACAGCGCTTAATGCCAGGAAGATAAACCAGACAGGCATGGTTATGTAATCTTTCATCCAGAGGAAAGCCTCCTGTCCCAAATAAATGTCAATTAATTGGAATGTTTCAATTGTCCGGCCGGGTCGTTCAGCAAGGAAATAAAACCAGATAGTCACTGCCATGACAATAGTTAGTGCTACTGACTGCCAAAGCTTTGTCCTGAGGTAATATACGATCCCATAGGCGATTAAAATCAGCCCATAGATATACGGTGTGAATATAGTGCCTAGTATTTGCCCCTCCATGATAAGTGGAATAAGAAATAGGATTATCGGGATCCATACTTTCCACAGCGGGCGCCATTTTATTGTTGATTGATTATCCATTTCAGTATAGTATTTATTTATCTTACGGATTTGAGTTCATTGATGATGCGTTCTTCATAACCTTCTTTATAATATTCCAGGAAGCGGTGAAAAGTACTTCCCAGGGATTCGCAAAGCTGATCGAAGGTGAAACGTTTGGTATATTGCCTGTAGTCGAATGCTGAAATATGAACGATAATTTTACCCTGCTTGTCGAATAATACATAGCTTACCTGCTCGGGCTCAGGATCTGTCATGGGGCTTATTCCGAGGGAGATGGTCATGTAGATGCCCTGTTCCCTGTAAACCGGGTTCGCGATACGTTTTGAGTTCAAAAACCGGGCAAATCCCTGAAGTGTTTCAA
>JAIOSQ010000288.1 GCA_021107535.1 Bacteroidales bacterium
GTTAACAATAACTGGAAGCTTAGGCTTGCGCAGATTTTGCCTCATCGGTGGAAAGACTGTTTTATGCGGAAGATGCTGGGCAGGAGTGCCTAGTGCCGGGTTCCTATTTGAAAATAAAAATGAACAATGGAAAAGTTTCCCATCGCCGTCTAAAACTGATAGAATACAGATGGCCCAAATAAAACGAATTTTCACAAAAATTTTACAATTATACACTTTAAACTTCAATTAGGAACCAGGCATTTGGCACTAGGAACTCGGCACTCAATAAGGAATTACTATCTTTGAACTAAAGAAACCCGTCATGAAAAAATACACCCTTGCGGCCATTTTATTTCTACTAACATTTTTCCTCAAAGCACAGGAGATCGCAGAAAGAATTCCATTTTTGGATGGCGAAAAGTACGGCTATGCCGATGCCGGCGGCAAGCTGGTCATCCCCGCAGAATATGATGAGGTAAGCGAATTTGTTGATGGAGCAGCCAAAGTGAAGAAGAACGGATTTTATGGCCTTATCGATGAAGATGGCCGTATCATGGTGTCCATTGCCCTTGAAAGCATGGGCGAATGGCGTGAAGGCATGATCCGCTACAGCAATGAAGGGAAGGACGGATTTTATAACAGCCGGGGCATTCGGGTTATTTCCGCACAGTATACCCTGAGCTCGGAGTTCTATGAAGGCATGGCTTATGTGAAACAATCACGCCTCTTCGGCTACATCGACAAGAAAGGCCGCCTGGTAGTCCCATATAAATTTATGGAAGCGAATGTCTTCAGCAACGGCATGGCGAAAGTTGGGCAGAAAGGCAGGTATGGTTTTGTAAATCTTGACGGGGAGGTGATTGTGCGGCCCGTATATGAAAGTGCAGGAAGCTTTCATGAGGGTTTTGCCTCAGTGAAAATAAAAGACAAGTATGGCTTCATCAACAAAGACGGCAAGCTTGTGATCCCCACGGAATATGACAATGCCTTAATGTTTGCCAACGGCATTGCCGGGGTACAAGTTGGTGATAAGTGGGGCTATATTAATGCAGAGAACGAGATGGTGATCCCGGCGGTGTTTGAAAGCATCTCCGCCTCAATACATGAGATGTTCCCGGTGAAAAAAGGCGGTCTGTGGGGCTATATCGATCCTTATGGCTACGAGATGACCCACTTTGAATACGAATCTGCCAATCACTTCCACGAAGGTCTGGCCCGGGTCATGATGAACGAAAAATACGGTTTCATCGACGACCGCGGCAAGCTCATGATCCCCTGTACTTTTGAGTACGTCTCAAACTTCCACGAAGGTCGGGCACTGTATAAGGAAAACGGACTCAGCGGCTACATCGACTTTTCCGGAAATATTGTTATCCTTGCGAAGTATGATAAGGCGGGGCATATTTTTGAGGAGGGGATTGTGAAGGTGGAATCAGGCAATCAAACTTTTTGGATTGATTTGAATGGCAGAGAATTTCGGAAATGAGTTTTGGGTTTTCCACCTTCACTTCGTTATGGCGGACGCGGTGAGTTTTAAGTTTTAAATTTTGAGTTTTAAATTAATGTGCGATTTTCCATGTAGGATTGGGATTGCCGACCCCGAAGGGGTCAGCTGTTTTTTTGTTTATAACCGATTCTATCTCTTGAATCATCCAATTGTTGGCTCCTGAGAGCATCAATTTTTTCAAGTAAGAATCTAAATATCTGATTGATCTTATCATCAAGTAGTTTCAGTTCCCTGCACATGTTTTTATTTTTGATGATCAATGCCCGATAATCTGCAAAAGCCCGCATGATCTCAATATTTACCTGAATTGCCTTTTCAGAACTCAGAACAGATGATAGCATTGCAACACCCTGTTCGGTAAATGCCATGTGTGCATATCTTGTACCTCCCCAACTTGAGGTCGCAATTTGCGACCTCAAGTTATCAATCTCATCTTTGTTAAGCTCAAACATAAAATCTTCCGGGAATCTTGTGATATTACGCCGAACCTGTTCTTTCAGCCTTTTTGTTTCAACCCCATAGAGTATTGCCAGATCAAAGTCAAGCATTACTTTATACCCACGAAACTCATATATTAATGTTTGATAATCAGACTTAATGATTGATTTTTTCATAAATACAGTTTAGATCTTTTACATTCTAAAATCATCAGAAAAACCTCACTCCCTACCTATTAATACTCAAAATCATGTTTTGTCCCACTTCTTACAGGGAAATTTAATGAACTTGCCATCCCGGTAAAATACGAGAGGGCGGGGCATATTTTTGAGAAGGGAATTGTGAAAGTTTAGATTGATGGGCATTCGGTTTGGATAGATGTTGATGGGAATGAGTATAGGCAGTAGATGAAGACCGAAAAACGAGGAACGAAGAAAGATCAAACATCTATTTTGTTAACTCCTTCAATCCTATTTTTTTTAAATAATTATAAGTAGAGTTGTAATACTCGGGGTCTCTAGTTGGATCTGAGGAATCACCCTTAGGAACGACAATAACCATGCCTTGTCTGGCTCTAGTTAAAAGTACACGATATGCATTTATAAGGTATCTTTTCCTGTCAATTTTATTGATATTTTGCCATTTACTTCCTTTGAATGAATATGTTTTCCATCCTTCTTCAGAAAATCTTAAATCTCCATCCCATGAAACACAAGCCCAATCTAATTCTAATCCTTGTATATGAAATTCTGTAGCAACATCTTCCAAATAATATGATGAACGTACATCGTCCTTATCATTCAGAAACCAGTTAACAGGATTTACAGGAGATTTTACATAAATAGCATAAGGCTTAAGCCTTTGTGCTTGAGACGACACAATCATCCCATATCGTTCGCTACCACGAGCCTTTTCTCTTAGCCAATCTTTGGCTTTCTGGAAATTTCTGGTTATTACTATTGGATAATTTTCTGAAATTCTTGAAAATACTTCTTGAGCAAGCTCAATTTCACGATCTAATAAATGCTTCACAAATAATGAAAGATTTTCCGCTCTAAACGACCGCAAGGATACGGAAAGGTGCAAATCTTCATTTAATGTCACCTCACATTTCTCTTGTAATCTCTTAATAGTATCTAATGCTGCATACTCAGAATCTGACAGATTAGGTGAAATAAAAACTTCCCAATCAGGGAACTTATGATCAATTGCATTTAACCATTCGGATATCCCTGCTTCCCCTGTATGAATCTCTTGGCCGCCACCAACAAGACATATAATAACAGCCCAGTCTTGGTGCCTATTAAGGCATGAAATAAGAAACTCTGGCTCAGAATAATCAAAATCTGGTATCTTTTTCTTTAGTCTCATGAACTTGACTGTTTGCTCTTTATTCCATGCTCTTTGGGCCTCATCAAAAATTGCAACATGATCATAAGGAGGGTCAGTATTCACAAGATATTCATCTCTGTAGTGATGAATTATTTGAATAAATGTCTTTACAGCTTGTTTTGCTTTACCTTTCGTAATTCTATTACCATCATCTAATTCTCGTTGTATTTTATCCCTAGTGAGGGCCTCCTGCAAAATAGCTACTAATGGAGCATTTCCAGATAAATAGACACTCCTATTGGCCTCCTCCTTATCAAGGTGAGTGGTGGCAACCTTCAACCCTACAAGTGTTTTGCCAGCTCCAGGCACACCAGTTACAAAACAAATCGTTTTTTTTCTTCTTGCCTTTGCTGAATCTATGATTGATGAAATTGCCGCTGTGGTCTTTGTTAAATTGATAGCTTTCGCATCACTCCTAGTTATTTCTTCAACCGTATGATTATTGTATAGTGAAATGGCAGCTTCAATTATTGTTGGAGTAGGAAAATATGATCCCGAAGCAAATTCATCTACGTTAATGTACGATTCATTTTCAAAAAATTGAAGCGTGTTATGTATAATATCAGCGAGCCTTTTTTTACCTATATTAATTGGTAATAATAGTTTATCATTATGTGAGGTTAAAAGGAATTCAATTAAAGAACCTTCCGCTTCTGTAGCAACAAGGATAGGAGCCATAGCAACATGATGACTCGGCTTATGGAAGTTCTTTAAATCAAGTGCATAATCCCAAACTTGCTCAACATGATAACGATGAAATTGATTTTCACCTACTTTAAACTCTATTACAAAAACAACATTATCAATGATGACCAAGCAATCAATTCTTTTCCCCATTCTTGGTACTGAGAACTCAAAGAATATTGTTCCCTGATAGCCACTAAGAGCTTTCTTCAGAATTGGAATTTGTTGTTCCCATGACAAATTTTGAAAGAGAGTCGCATCGAATGGATTAGCAACAGTAATAGAACCTAGAATTTCTTCAGTGCTTTTATTGAGGAATGACTCGATTGTATCTTTGAAATAATAATTGTGCATTATTGTGCTATTTCATTTTTTACCCAATATAAATATTTGAATTATGCCATTCAAGATAATTCAAATCGGGATGATTCAAAATTTGATGAGGAATAGTTTTAATATTTCCTCCATGATATTGGTAATAGTTTTTCCCATTTTCAAATTCTTCTTTTATCTTACTGGACACTTCAATTTTATAATCCTTTGTAACTGTAAGATAACCAGCATCAAATAGCTTATGAATATCCGCTCTTAACAGTAACCCATTACAAATATAGTTAGGCCCAGAATCTGCATAGGGTTTAATATGGGCAGCTTCTAAAGCAGGAAGAGTTTTTTCTCCAGAAATGGCACATTTCCTGTTGTATGCATCCGTCAATAATACCCTAAAGGCACCTTGTCCATACCTAATTTTTGTTAGGTATTTTTTTGAATACTGCGAGGAACTATTATCTTCTAAAATAAATTGGCTTTTATCGCTTTCCTCTCGTTGAAAAAGATCATAATTCGCTAATCTTTGTTCAATCTTAGTCCAAAGATCAGCCCCTTCAAAATCATCTGTGCTATAACTTTTACCTTGAACTATACTTTTACCCCAACTTTTGGGAACAGTTATCCAATCTTCCTTATTGAATAAAATCGGATCGGTTAAGACGATACAACCAATGTTAGGATTTGATTCAAAGGTATTGCTTGCTGTTCGATAGGATATAATTTTTTGTTTAAATTTGAGATAGGATTCCACTCCGTTTCTTTCTCCAAAAATATCCCAAGCCACATCAAGAGGTAGAATTGAATGAGTGCTATAAAAACCGATTCCACTAATTGCATTTAATGGGTATTTAAGTTTAAAAAGAAAAGGATCTCCTGGATTTAGCACCTTAAACCCCGCGATTCCACCAGGCTGCCAAAAGTTGATATCCTCATTTCTCCGCTCTGAAAGAAACGAGAACCACTCATAATCAGTGACCCCAAGATAAAACTTCATGATGCAGATGGATTCATATTCTTGAAATTCAGTTTTATAGCTCAACTATTATAATAGGTATCTCAAATATTGTCATGCAAATTCAATGACCAGTAAATATCAAACGTAAATATAGCAAATAATTTAATATGAATGGTCTTGGGTCGGGAAAACGGCTATCAGTCAATGGCCAACGGCGAACGGAAATTCAAAATCCGTCATTACTGGTGCGGGGTTCAAGGTATGGGGCTTTTGAATGATGAAATCCAAATTATTAATGATTAATGGAGATTGGTAGTGGAGAGCTATGAGTTTTGAGTTATAGATTCAAATTCTTGAAATGTCTTTTTGTTTCTCGCTCTACTTGTTCAAAGGCTGGTAAATCCTTTATTTGTTCAATCATTGATTTTTGCCATCGTCCTTTATATTGTGGCAAACGCTGTTCTAATTTTTCTAAGAAGTTTGATACATTCAATCCTTTGCTTTCACACTTGGCTTTAAACTCATTCAAATAAAAGGCTACATCCATTCCATGAACTTCCAATAAATACCAGATATCGTAAAAATCTCTGGCTTGCATTCGTTGCATTACCGAACGCATTTTTTCAACTAACATTTCTTCCAATGAATAGCAAAGCAGTTTGTGCTCTTCCTGGTCAGAATAAGACAAAATTAGATTTTTTGTAATGGATTCAAATTCTAAATGCTCACTTCTTGAAATATCAACTTTTACTCGCTTATTAGCACCCATACCACCAAAAGGACCGATATAACTGATATAGAAATTTATTCCGCCATCCTCGTGCTCATTATTGTCAATAATTTCAAGGGGAATGTTTGCTTCTTCCCCAATGAATTCAAAGACTTTATCAAACCATTGAAATA
>JAIOSQ010000080.1 GCA_021107535.1 Bacteroidales bacterium
ATAAATTTGGAGACCGATATGAGAAGTACTTATAAAATTATAACTTTGCAGGGAAAGCCCTTCCGGTCTACGACCTCCAGGGCTTTCCCTGGGAGAAACAAGGTGACACAGTTTTCTGAATACTCCCCGGTTTTCGGACAACAAGCAAAAACACTCAAAATCCAACTCTAAATACTTCAAGTACTCTAAATACTTCAAGTACTCTAAATACTTCAAGTACTCTAAATACTTTAAGTACTCTAAATACTTTAAGTACTTTTATCAGAACTTCGCCGTAAGACCAAAATGGATCTTTGATGTTCTAAATTTGGCGGGCTGGCCTCGCTGGCTGCCAAGCGCATAACTGAAGGCAAAGATTCCTGCAGGGGTCTCAAAGCTTAGGCCGGCGCCAAATCCGAGGGGGGTGTCACTAATATAGCCTGAGGAGCTATTGCGTTCATAAAAAGATCCGTCAAAAAAGACCTGAAAAAATGAATTGACATCGAAAAGGTATCTGAACTCAAGGGTGAAAATAGAATATAGAGAAGCAGTGATCGATTCTTCATCGAAGCCCCTGAGGGTTTTAAGGCCACCTATTCTGAATAGTTCATTGTCGAAAAGATTTTCGTTTTCCAGGTATCCGCTTTTATTACCGATCAACAGTGTGGTTTTCTGAAATAATGGAATGAAGAATTCAGCGCCAAGGCGGAGTCTGTACAGGGTGCTGCTGAGCGGAATGCTATCGTACAGGGCCTGGTTCACATTTTGGTTTTTGCGTATCTTTTTAAGCCCGATTGCCCCGGAAAGGTCGAAACGATATCCACTACGTGGGTTATACCGGTAATTCAGCTTATTAAAATCTATGCCTATTCCATACAGGCTGCTTGAAATATCAGCATATGCCGGGAGTGTGGTTGCAAATTCAAGCCCGCTTGTGCTGAGCAGGTTTGACTGCTGATTTTCATAGAAGGCCTTTATGTGGTTATAGCCGTTGAATAAAACCTGAATGCCAAGGTTATTTGTAAGTGTAAGGAAGGAAGTGTCTTTTTTATAAAGATGAAAATAATAATCAATGCCAAAAGGGCTTGAGAAAAGAAATGGAAAATTAAAATGAAACTTCAGGTCCTGGCTTTTAGCTTCAAGCTTGCGCCAGTTGAAGTCAATAAGTTCTCCCCTGTTAAAAGCACTCATTAGTTTCAATTTTACATCACCGGTTAACAAAAGCTTTCCTGTAGTCTGATCGTTCGGGGCGATACCAATGATCCCGTCAAACTGGCTGGCCTGTTTTTTGTCGAGGTAGAGTATCACGCTCGCCTTATCAGCGATAAATACAACTTCAAAAGGCTTGATCACTGATACAAAAGGAAGATCCTGTAATTTATTTTCTATTCTTTTAATTTTGGACTCATTGTATATATTCCCAGCTTTTATGCCAAAATAGTTTGTGATGAACTTCATGTGTATTTTCGAGTTCCCTTTAATAATAATGGTATCGATGCTTACTTTTTGGTTCAGTTTAAGGTTAAGGCTGGAAGAAATGTTGTTATTCTCGCAAATGCAGACACTGTCAAGCCTGACGGAAGCAAATGGATAACCATTATTTTCGCAATAACGGATGATATTAGTGGTCAGGCTGGTAATTTCTTTATGGTTGAAGGGCCTGCCGGTGTATAATTTCTCTTTGTAAGCACTCTGGGAGAGGATCAGTGGATCGATATTTCCAGGCCGGATAACTGACATATTATACATTTCTCCTGTATACAGCCATGCAACAACACCAGAGGAATCTTCACGGAGAGAATCGATACTGGCTGTGATGTACCCTTTTGCATAATAATATTGCAGAACATGATTAAGCTCTTTATGTGCTGACAGGCTATTATGGTGTTTAGCCTTGAAATTCAGCCTTTTCATAAATTTCAACTCAGCACTGTCTGCCGGCCTGATCTCCAGAGAATAGCTTTGCCCGTAAAAGCCGGATGCAATAAACAGGAGTAGAAGAAATGGCCATATGTGCAGGAAAGTTTTCAATTTTGCTATGCTGATTGAATGAACGGGGAATACCTATACTTATTCTATCTTCCAGTTGATTTCGCCTTTATTTAGTTGGCGGAGTATTTCATTGATTTTGGAAAAATGCCGGCAGCCAAAGAAACCACGCTGTGCAGAAAATGGGGAGGGGTGTGCTGCCGTGAGGATATGATGTTTTGTTGCGTCAATCATTTCTTTCTTTGCGATTGCGAAATTTCCCCAGAGCAAGAATATCAGGTCTGATTTCTGCTCTGACAGGGTCTTAATCACTGCATCTGTAAACTGTTCCCATCCCTTGTTCTGATGTGATCCTGCTGAATTTGCCCGTACAGTGAGGGTGGCATTGATCAGCAATACTCCTTGTTTGGCCCATCTCTCAAGGTTTCCGCTTTCCGGGATCTCGTAAGCAAGGTCGTCCTTGATCTCCTTAAAGATATTGATGAGGCTGGGCGGTTTGCGAATGCCTTCAGACACAGAAAAACACAAACCGTTGGCCTGTCCCCGGCCGTGATAGGGATCCTGTCCGATAATTACAAGCTTTACCTCATCAAAGGGAGTATGGTTAAAAGCTGCAAATATTTTATCTCCCGGGGGGTAAATAGTATATTTTTCTTTTTCTGCGAGCAGGAAAGCTTTCAGGTCTGCAAAATAATCTGCTTTAAACTCATTGATCAGGATGTGTTTCCAGCTTTCTTCAATCTTTGGGTTTACTGTGAAAGTGCTCATTATATGGTTTTAACATAGTTGTAATGCAACATATTTGCATTTTTTTTGTTAATATTACAAAAATGCGTTTAATTTTGTGATTGAATATGTTTGAAAAGTATTATTATGATTAAAAATATGAAAAAAGTGCTAATAGTTGCATCTGCGATAGTATTGATTGTTGTTTTTGCGTCTTCCTGCAGATCAAATGAAAAATGTGCTGCCTACGGCGAATCATATAAATATCAGAAAGAGCAGAATTATTAGTCCAATATACCCTTTGTCTGTTTCGGGATGGCAGGCTGCTGATTATTAAGTTTTTCCCGGCTTTGTGATCCGATGTCCCTTTTGAAAAACATAATTATTCTGACCCTCCTGCTATTGGTGGGTTTTTTTGGATATGGGCAGGAACAGGAATCTGAAAAAAAGAAAAAGAAAAAATACGAACAGGTTTACGATTCCATATCTGACAGGGTATTGCTTCGCAGGGAATTTGCAGGTGGCTTGCTGCTTCATTCCAGGGGATGGGGTTTTCATTTCAGGATGGGTAGAAATATCAATGCTTTCAAAACATTTCTGTGGGAAGTTGATGTTGTAAGTATGAAATCCCCAAAACAGATCAGGACCATCAACCCATATTTTAACAATGCGAAAAGTTATGTATACGGTAAACTTAACCATGTTTATGTTTTGCGTGGTGGATTTGGATTTAAGCGGCTTCTGAACCGTAAACCATATTGGGGCGGTTTAGAGCTGAGATTTATCTATTTTGGCGGCCTGTCAATTGCTCTGGCGAAGCCTGTTTATCTTTATATTTTAAATTTTTCAGCAGAATTTGACGATTATTCTATCGACATTGAGAAATATGATTCAAAACAACACGGACTGGATAATATTTATGGCCGGGCACCCTTTACCCATGGCATTGAAAATACAAGGATTCATCCTGGCCTCTACGCTAAATTAGGCCTGAATTTCGAGTTCGGAGATTATAATTCTTCCATCAAAGCGGTTGAAGTAGGTGCCATCCTTGATTATTATCCTATTCCCGTAGCCATTATGGCAAACAACCCTGAACAGTCTTTCTTTCTGACTTTTTACCTGGGTTTCAGCTTTGGTAAAAGATATGACTAAATAAAAAAGGCCACATCGCTGCGGCCTTTTTTGGAATTTGGTATTTGGTTTCTGGTTTTTTACTTAAAAACGGTGATCTTGTACGAATAGCTTTGTTCACCATTCTGGAGTTTAACGATATAAAGTCCGTTGGCGAGTTCATTAAGATCAAAAACTTTGCTCGAATTACCCTGTCCGAACATCATGGTTTCTTCAATATGGATTTGTCCGAGAAGATCCATAATGTAAATGTTCACCTCTGATGTTTCTTCTGCGGTAATATCAATAAAGAGTTTGCCATTGCTGGGATTGGGGTAAATATTGATGTTGCTTGCATTGAAAGCCGTTTCATTGATACCGATCTCTTCTTCTACAGTGAATGACCAGATTTCGCTCCATGCAGTGGTATCAATGCCTTTCATAGCACGGCACCTCCAGTAATAGGGTGTACCCTTTTCGAGGTTATAGATCACCTGGAAGAAGTTATCAGAACCCGCAATCCTTGCAGTGCAGCAGGGGTCATCAAAGTTCGGTGTATAGTTATACTGAACATCGAAGGAATCAACTCCTGTTATCATATCCCACTCTAAGCGTGGGTTGATAACGATATCGGTAGCCTCATCTTCAGGGAATGAAAGAAGGACGGTATTAATGGTTACAAAATTCCTTTCTTCAGACCATGCGGAGGTGTCGGTAGCATGATTTGCGCGTACCCGCCAGAAATATTCATTCCCAAATGATAAGAAGCCATCAGTTGTATAGGTGGGTTCTTCCAGGATCAGCGAGAGTGCTCCGGCAAAGCCTGCATTATCAGCAAGCTGACATGTATAATCCAGGACTCCGGAAATCCCATCCCATGTGAGTTCATTGGCCAGGCCCATGTCTGTTGCACCATTGCCTGGTTCATCAAGCGCAACAGTGGGGATCACAGTAAATGCCCAGATTTCTGACCAGGCACTTTGATCGGATGTATGTGTTGCTCTTGCTCTCCAGTTATAAGTTTCACCAAAGTGGAGGAAACTTGCGTGCAACTTGACTATTTCACTAAATCCATCAAACAGGAGTGGGCTGTCGAAGTTTTCTGATGTATCAGCCTGGAATTGATAATGCTCAACACCGGTGATTAAAGCCGACCCAATTCTGTCCTTACATTTAAACTCAACATTCGGGTTTTGCTCATCGGCATTATTGTTGGGTTTGTTCAGAACAACAGTTTCAAATGTGATAAATGAAAATGTCTCAGACCAATCAGATACATCGCTTCCTTCCATGGCCCTTACCCTCCAGAAATATTCCTGTCCGAAAAGGAGCAGCGCTGTTTGATATCCTGAAAATTCTATAGTCTCATCAACTATAGGACTTGTGAATGCGTCAGTGATGTCAAGTTGAATCTGGTATTCAACTGTTCCGCCGCTTCCACCAACAGCTGTCCAGTCAAGAATAACATCAGGCATTTGCCCGTCATCACCATTTTCCGGATCAATCAGTGTTGGGGCATAGACTCTGTTTTGGGCTGATAAACTGATAATGGCAATCACGAAGAGAAAAAGCAGAGTGGATAATAATTTTTTCATGTCCGTTCTTTTTATTTGGAGTTAGTTTTTTATGTTAGATTCTTATAATTAATGTACAACAATAAATTTGCCTGTTTCAACAGTTTTGCCTGTATGAATCCTGGCAATGTATGTGCCACGAGGCAGTGAGCTGCAATCAAGCTTATACTGATGTGTGCCGGCTGTTTGCGAGATTTGTTCATTTACCACCATTCTGCCGTTAATGTCAAAAACAGCAATGATCACGTCTGCTTTTTCATCCATTGAATACTCGATCGTTGCGGTATTGCTAACCGGGTTTGGATATACTTTCAGAGAGGATGCATGAAATTCTGCACCGGGATTGAATATGCCAACAGGCTTTTCATATTTCCTGCTAAGGCTCATTCCCCTGCCATAAGTGGCTGCATAGATCACACCGTAGTTATAGGTGCCCGGGAATACGTCAGTAATGGTATCTCCACCAGCGCCCAGGTAACTGATCTCAACCTCAGGTTGGGCAACAAGCTGCTGCCTGAGCTGGAATATGGGGACTTTTCCTGTACTGCCTTCCACCAGTGTCCATGTGGGTGAGGATATGTTGATGTCTTCTGAAATATACATTCCCATTTCAGTGCCTATGATGGCAGTATTTTGGTTGCTCATTTCTATAATTGAAGAGTAAACCGGCATCTGTGGCAGGCCACCTTGAATAGAAGTAAAAGTAGGTTCAGCATCCAGCCCATTGAAAGTCTGGAATACATAATGTTGATTCCCATAATTTCCAAGGGTCACGATCACATGAGCAGGATCCTGCTGGTCAACATAAACTGAGGTAACCACCTGTGTGTTTTGCTCCATGGTAACCGGATTGATCAGCGGTATCTCTGTTGTGGCAATAATACAATAAGGGCTGTTTACATCTGCACGTTCATAATCATAAGCATGTTTTATGTTGGCGATCCTGTAAATTTGCCCTTCCAGGGTTCCCACAAAAAGATAGTTAGCATCTGCTGACATGCCGATAGACTGAGCTTGTCCGTCAAATCCGGATTTTGCTTTGTTGGCAATGGTGAACCATTCGGGTACTCCTCCAAAGTCGAGGACATCAAAAGTCATCCATACAGCATTGTCTGTACCCAGGAAGAATTTTGTTGAAACAATATCCTTAACCCTGAGTGTATCTCCAGGATTCATGGTTACGGGGAGTATATATTCAAATGGGTACTCCCTGTTATAGCTGCGTACCATAACTTTTGTTCCTGAAAGGAGTTCAGTTTTAGCAGCAAAGTCAACAGAGTCCCTGCTAAACTCATTTTCAAAATTCTCCCAATACATACAGGGCGTATGATAAGCATCATTCGGAATCTGGATGGCACCCGGCAGGAAAGTATTTGAGTAGCTTAATCCGACATCTTCGGATCTTCTGAAGAAATCACCCGGTGCCCGAGAATAGATAAACAGGTCCGGATCAATGATGGATATGAAACAATCTCCCCCGTTTCCTCCATTGGGGAACCATTCTGACCATATCTGGGTTCCGTTTTGAGCGGATGCGGGGTTGCCATGACCGTTCACGTATTGTGTTCCTGATCCATGGCCGCCGCCAAGAACCCTTTTCAGTTGTCCGCCAAAGCCAATGCTTGCAAATTGCGAAGTGGTATATGTTTTATTCCGGTCAATGAATTCATAGAAGGAAGAATTCATGTTACCGTCAGATATTCCTCCGTCATGTCCGACAAACACCTGATTGGCTACTCCGGGACGGAATACATAGATATGATGGTTGTTTTGTACATATGACGGAAAGAACTGAGGAGGGAACAGACCGTTTGATTTCTGTGTCCACTGGAAGAAACCTGTTTCATTGATCTTGAGTCCTTCCCACATATCAATACCTCCGAGTAATATTTTGTCTGGATTGTCAGGAAATACGACCAGTACATTATCATAGAGTCCCTGTCCCTGGCTGGTATTGGCATCCAGGGAGAAAAAATTCAGGTTTTGGCTTCCTCCCGGGGCGATGATCCACCAGTGAACACCCCTGTCATCGGAACGGTAAACATTGATCAGTCCACCGCCCGTATTGACTACAGTAGCATAAAGAATATCCGGGTTGCTTGGGGCAATGGCAAACTCGGTACGGCCGACATTTTCATAAGGCAGGTCAAAAGTGTCAGAGGAATGAAGGACAAACTGGTTGGGATGACCACTGTCTGAGATGTATGCAAGTCCTTCTACAGAAACTGCCGTGATACCGTCAGAACCAATTTTAACATCACAACTGGGCCCAAGCAGGAATAATGAATCTCCAACCCTTGCAAGATTCCATGTGCCACCATCATCAGAGGAGTACCATACTCCTTTGTTGGTTGCTGCCCAAACAACGCCGTTATTCGGGTTGACTGCAATCTTGTTGATGTAGGCAAAAGCCACAGTGTCATCATTTGCAACAGGCGCTGTAAAAGGAAGCAGCGTGAAATTTTCACCATCAGTGGATTTGTAAATCCCTGTCCCGATAAACGCTCCATTATAATTAAAGCCTCCGAAGATTGAATACTCCTGAACAGTGAAGGCTTCTCCGGTACCGACATAAATGATTCCGTCGGGCCCCTGAGCCATACATGAAACATTGAGGTTGTTGGTTTCACCATTTATCTTGTACCAGGTAAGGCCGGCATTAATCGATTTATAAAGGCCGCTGCTTACGGCTCCGGCTATGATCGTATTGGCATCTGCATCGGTGTTATCGAAGAGAAGTGCTCTTGTTCTGCCACCTACATTGTCAGGGCCTAAAAACGACCATTCAAAATCTTCGCGTGTGGCATTCTGTGCAGCATTCTTTTCAGCCTGCATTCTGGCATTGATGACATCTGAGGGATTGAGCATGCCGCTAAGCTGGTTATTACGGAGTTTTGCCAGGTATCGCTCGGATGATTTAATCTCTTCTCCGCCGCTGTAATCAGTGTCGAAAGGGACAAATGAGTCGGGGAAAGAGACGGTTGCAGAGATCAGGAATGCGCCCAGACCAATAACTAACGTAACTAGACTTAATGGTAAAATTTTATTTTTCATGTTAGTCAAATTTGATTTTTGGTTTAACGGGAATATGAATTTTCTGTTAGTTTTATGTTCTATTAGGTGGCACAAGTTACACCTTTTTTAATAACCGGCAAATTTGTATTACCTAAAAATATTAACAAATGTAGGTTAAATTGTTTTAAGTAATTAACTAACAAAAATAAAAGATTCTGAGAAAAATGCAAGTTTTATTAAGTTATCGGCAGGGCAGAATCAGTTAACGGTCTTCATGCCGGGTTGCAAATTTTGTAGTAAATTAGCTTCAAAAATATATTAAACCTTAAAAAATTCCCTTAAAATGAAAGTATTATTCAAACTCTTATTCTTTGTTTCCGCTATAGCTTTTTTATTACTATCCCCACGGCAAGTTGATGCACAGGATGAAGCTGCAGATACAGCTTATATCTTTGAAACTATTGCTGAAGTTCCCGTGACTTCGATAAAAGATCAGCATCGCTCCGGAACTTGCTGGGCTTTTGGAGGAATTTCCTTTCTCGAGGCTGAGGTATTACGGATAACAGGCCTGGAAACCGATCTTTCTGAAATGTTCATTGTACGTTATGCGTATGCTGATAAAGCACTGAAATATGTGAGGCTTCATGGCAGATCGAATTTTGGTGGAGGAGGACAGGCCCATGATGTGACCAATGTGATCAGGGAGTACGGCATTGTTCCTGAGCAAGTTTATCCCGGGCTGGAAATAGGTGAGGAAAAACACAATCATGGTGAGATGGATGGTGTGCTCAGGGGATTCCTCGATGCCGTCGTGAAAAAACGGGGTGGTAAACTTACTCCAAAGTGGTTTGAGGCATACAGTGCCATCCTGGATGTATACCTGGGAAGTGTTCCTGCATCATTTGAAGCCGAAGGCAATGACTTTGATCCGTCAGGCTATGCCGAAGAACTGGAAATTAATCCTGATGATTATGTCGAACTGACCTCCTATTCCATCTACCCCTTTTATGAACAGGTAAATCTTGAGATCCCCGACAACTGGTCTGCCGATCTCTATTATAACGTGCCTTTGCAGGATCTGATGGACGTGATCGATTATGCCCTCGAAAACGGGTATTCCATGTGCTGGGACGGAGATGTCAGCGACAAGGGGTTTTCGCACAAGAACGGCATTGCCATCATTCCTGAAAAGGATGTTGAAAGCCTGGACGGCACCGAAAGGGAACGCTGGGAAAAGCTCACAGCATCAGAAAAAGCAAAGGAACTGTATGATTTTGAAAAGCCGGGCGATGAGAAAGAAATAAGCCAGCAAATGCGCCAGGAACATTTTGACAACTATAGCTCCACTGACGACCACCTGATGCACCTCAGCGGCATTGTGAAAGACCAGCACGAGACAAAATACTACATCACAAAGAATAGCTGGGACGACGACAGCAATGACAATGGAGGATACCTGAACATGTCAGAATCCTATGTAAAACTCAATACCATTGCGATTATGGTGCACAAGGAAGCACTGCCGAAGAAGCTGGCAAAGAAGCTGGGACTGTAAAGAAGTTTTGGGTTTTGAGTTTTGAGTTATTTTAGATTTTGGATTGTCCCTCCAAAGGCAGGCAGGCTGATTTCTGACTTCTGACTTCTGATATCTGATTTCTGATTTCAGATCCTCCGAATACTAGCCTCCGGCAGCCACCCAGTGCTTCCGTTGGCGATCTTAATGTTACACCAGGCATTCATCTCTCCGAGAATAAACACCTTTGTGCCTTCATGGATCACGAAAAGATCTTTTCCAAGCTGATTCGGAGAGCTTTTAACCGTAATGGTCGGATCAAAGACTATGGCTTCCAGGTGCTTGCTCTGTATCTGGTACTTGGTATAGGTAATCGAAAACGATATCAGGCTGAACAAAATAAGTATGATGCCTGTCCAGAATGCAAATTTTCTCAGCCAGATGCTACGGGACAGGAAAAAGAAACCGGCACTAAATACGGCAAGGATAAACATGACCATGCTGATGAGCGTCCAGGTATGGATGTTAAAATTGTCACGAAGGAATTTCCACCAGCGAATGTAAAAGATTTCAGGTACGACATCTATTTTGTCAGTGATCATACTGTTGGCAATGTTCAGGTTAAAATTAATATCCGCATCGCGTGGAGCAAGCACCCTTGCCTTTTCATAATAGAGGATTGCAGCAGGTAGGTCATTGATATTAAAATAAGCATTGCCCAGGTTGTAATACAGTTCAGCTGATTCATAAGCCTGGCTCAGGACTTCTTCATATTTGGCGATTGCATCATTAAACCGCTCATGGTTATATGCTGAATCACCTGCATGAATAAGTTCCTGCTGTTGCGGGCCTGCCAAAATTAACAGGGGGAGAAAGGCCGCGAAGATGATGCTTGATATTTTTTTCATTGATTGATCTTCTATTTTTTCCCTGAATCAGGTTCAGGATTTTAGTTCTCCTTCAATCTGGCTGATCACATTGATAGATTCATTATATATTTCATTCATCAGGCCAGCACTTTCACCCGGAGCGAAACGTGCATATTCGCAAGAGTTCAGCACTTCTATAAATTTCGATATCCTCTCAGGACTGAGCTGTTTTTCAGCCAGCCGTTCGCTGACACTGTCCATCGAAAGATCAGAAAGCGGAATGTTGAACTTATCACTCAGATATCCCCACAGTGCCCTGGATATTTCGGTATAAAAAGCCTCCTGTTGTTGTGTTTTTAAGAATTCCTTAGCCTTTTTCATGTTTTTCCTGGCAACCCTTGTTGCTTTCTTGTTTCTCACGAGGGCCAGGTCGCTTCTTCTTTTTCTCATATTTACAAGTAGAAATGAGAGGATGATAAGTATGGCAACGGGAACAGCGAGAAAAATGAAAAAGAAGGGGGAGCCAATAAGGAAATACCCTTTTTCGGTCAGCTGGAATGTTCCGGTCTTGATATAATGAATATCCTGGCCAAGATACATGATGTCCTCCTGGGCAACTCCACTGTATGTAACTGAAGTACTGCTCTGATCTCCTTTTTCAATATGGAAGTTAAAAATTTCTGTTCTGAGGGTTTCGTACTTTTCGGTTTTGGGATCAAAATAACTGAGTTCAATCGGGCCTACACTGAAATCACCGGCACTTCTCGGAATGGCCAGGTATTCAAAAGTCCTGCTGCCTGATACTCCTGAGGCGGAAGTACGGATATTCTTGGTGATTTTGGGCTCGTATGCTTCGAAATCCGGTGGAAAGTTTATGTCAGGTGTATTGATAAGTTCCAGATTTCCCTGTCCTGAAATGACGAGTTTTAGCGTAATGGCATCATTCACCGTGAGCTCAGTATTGTCAACAGAGCCTGCTAGTTTAAAATTCCCGACAGCCCCGCTGAAACCGGCCGGTTTTTTATCAATTGGTAAAGGTTTAACATGAATGGTCAGGGGGTTGGATTCCATCTCAATCCTGACATTCTGGTATTGGTGATTGAAGAACGGATCATCAAAAAAACTATCAAAAAATGGATCTCTGGCTTTTCTTGTTCCCTGTTTCTTGATCTGCGCAGTGCAACTGAGTTTTTTTGCGTCGATGCCAAGTTCTCCGGATTTTTGAGGAAACAGGGCTCCCTGGTATAAGATGCCTGTTAAATATTCTGTACCGTTAACAATCTCTTTTTCAGGTGTAATTTGCTTGTTGTTATCTTGTAGGCTTGTAGACCAAAAACCCGGAAACGATGCAAGGTTTTCTATATCAATGTCGGAAATGGGTACATTGTTGGTATAGATCTTATATGTTATAATCACTTGCTCTCCCTGAAAAGGATTTCTTTTTGTGATGAATGCTTTCAGAAAAACATCATCTTTCGAATTTTGATCTGTGCTTGCCGAAGTAGTTGTGCCTGGAGTGTTTTGACCCGTTTTTTGTACGGTTCCCTTTTGAACATTGCTTTTGACTACTTCAATGCTAAGTGTGTTAGATTTGATATTCTTTCCGTCAATGCTGATGGTGGCAGCGGGAATCTCAAACTTGCCTTCTTCAAAAGCCTGAAGATAATACACATAGCTGACGGTAATTGACTGGGACATTCTTCCGTTAATGACCTGGTAGCTTTGGCTTGTTGATATATTTGGCCCGGACAGTACCCTGAAGTGCTTGATTGACGGCCCGGAAAACTTTCCTCCCCTTGAATTTACAGTGTAAGTAAGCTGAAACCTGTCACCAAGCGATACAAGGTTTCTTGCGGATGCCGTAAATTCAATTTCATCAGCAAGAACCTGTGGGAAGATGAGAAACATCATCAATATGGCCGATAACAAATACTTCTTCATATCTCTGCTTTGGTTTCTATATCACTTTTTTACCAGTCTTTTTCGCTTTTCACCACTTTTCCCTTGCCTTTTGCCAGCTTCACTTTTTCAAGCGTTTTCTTTTCGTCATTTTTCATCGCTTCCAGCATCCTCTCGGCATCCTCTTTGGAAATTTGCTTGGGTTGCCGCCCTTGCGACTGCTGTTGTTGCTGGTTTTGCGGCTGATCTTGGGGCTGGTCCTGCTGCTGCTGCTGTTGATCCTGGTCCTGTTGATCCTGGTCCTGATCTTGATCTTGATCTTGTTGTTGGTCCTGCTGCTGTTGATCCTGGTCCTGTTGCTGATCTTGCTGTTGCTGGTTCTGATCCTGGTTTTGCTGTTGCTGTTGCTGCTGCTGATCTTTTAGCATCAACTGGGCATAGGCGAGGTTGTACTTGGCGGCCGTATCACCCGGATTCAGACGCAATGCGTTCTTATATGATTCAACGCTCAGCGGCAGTGCTTTGGCAGCAAGGCTGTCAGAATCAAGAGAAACACTCAATAAGGTGTTTCCAAGGTTATAATAAGCCTTGCTCATGGTTTCTCCATCCAGATCTAAACATGCAACGGAATCAAACAGGGCACCAGCCTGCTGATAATCCTTCTGCTCATAATAAACATCACCAAGATTGAATAGCCCTTTGTATGTCTTTCCGCCTTTATTGAGTGATTCCAGGTAGTTTCTTTCTGCTTCAATGAAATTTTTCTCTTCAAAGTCATGATTTCCACGCCGGATATATTTGTTCTCACCCTGGGCTGACAAAATAAGAGCCAACAGTGAAAAAATAATTGATCCCGATATGTATTTTGAATAGAACATCTTTCTTAATTATTCATTGTATTTTTCTCAAACAGCCTGATCTTGCCGGCCCATTTCGTTTTACGGTCAAAAATAAAAAACTCTATGAACAAAAGCAGCAATCCGAAGCCAAGAAAATACTGGAATTGGTCTTCATAGTCTGTGAACATCCTGGTTTCTATTTCACTTTTTTCCAGTGCATTGATCTTTTCAAATATTTTGTTAAGCCCTGCCTGGGTATTGTTGGCCCTCACATAATCTCCATTTCCGGCTGCTGCAATTTGCTGCAGCATCACCTCATTCAGCTTGGTGATGACCGTATTTCCCTCCCGGTCTTTTTTAAAACCGGTTTGCTGCCCATAGCTGTTAATCAGTGGTATTGGGCTACCATCCGGAAGTCCCATGCCGATCGTATAAACCCTTATGCCGAGTTCACTGGCTGCCTGTGCTGCGCCCATCGCATCCCCCTCATGGCTTTCACCGTCGGTGATCAGGATAATGGCCTTACTCTGTTCATTGTCATCAAACGATTCAATACCCAAACTAATTGCTTCACTGATGGCCGTCCCCTGAGAGGGGATGTCTTTGGTTGAGATGGTGGATACAAACATTTTGGCAGCAGCGTAATCTGTTGTGATTGGCAATTGGGTGTAAGCTTTTCCGGCAAAGATAATGATCCCGATCCTGTCGCCCTTTAATTTGTCAATGAGTTTGAATAGTGCTTGTTTGGCACGTGTCAGGCGGTCGGGTTTGATATCCTGGGCAAGCATGCTGTTTGAAATATCCAGGGCAACCACAAGGTCAATGCCTTCCCGCTTGATGTTCTCAAGTTTTGATCCTGTTTGCGGATTTGCAATACCTATGACAAGAAAGATGTATGCGAGGTTCAGCAAGATAAATTTTAAAACGACTTTTTCCGGTGCCGTATCAGGCATCAGCCTGCTGATGATCTTCTGGTCACCCAGCCTTTGCATGGCCAGCTTCCGCAGATGCAAGGCAAACATGAAAAAGCCGGCAAATACAGGTATCCCCAGTAAAAAGTATAAATATTCTATATGTTCGAACCTGATCATTCTGTTTTTTCTGTTATGGTATGGTTCTGAAAACTGAATGCTTCAATAAGATTTCCAGGATGAAAAATACAAGAGCCAGAAGGGCAAGCAGCAAAAATTCCTCATGCTTCCTGCTGAACTCCGTAACATCGATCTTAGATTTCTCCAGCTGGTCGATTTCCTGGTATATCTCCTTCAGTTTGCGATTGCTTGTTGCACGGAAATATCTTCCTCCGGTTAATTCTGCAACTTCCTGCAGGCTTGCCTCATCTATCTTCACCTCCATATTCTGGTACTGTATTCCAAAAGGTGTTTGAACAGGGTAGGGCGCCACTCCCATGGTGCCAACACCAACGCTATAGATCCTGATGCCATACATCCTGGCTATTTCAGCGGCTGACAGAGGGTCAATGGACCCTGCATTATTTACTCCGTCAGTGATGAGGATAATCACTTTGCTGATGGCCTGGCTTTCCTTCAGGCGGTTTATGGAGGTAGCCATTCCGTCACCGATGGCTGTGCCGTCTTCAATCATCCCACATTCAATATCCTTAAAGAGGTTCCTGATCATGCTATGGTCACTTGTCAGAGGTGATTGTGTGAAGGATTCTCCGCTGAAAATCACCAATCCAATGCGGTCATCAGGTCTGCCGGCAATAAAATCGGAGGCGACATCTTTGGCTGCTTCCAGGCGGTCGGGGCGAAGATCCTGCGCCAGCATACTGCTTGAAACATCAATGGCCAACACGATATCAATTCCTTCGATGGTCACATCCCTGCTCCTGCTTGTCGACTGTGGCCTTGCCAGGGCTACGATCACCAAGGTAATGGCAAGTATTCTGAATGCGAAAAGCATATGGATCAGGTATTGCCTCCAGCTTCGTTTTGTCTTTGCAAAGCCAGTTGTTGAAGAAAGCTGCAATCCGGGATTATTGTTTTTTAGTTTATACCAGTACCAGCCCCCCAGCAATGGCAGGAGGATCAGCAGGTATAAAAACCCGGGATTTGCAAATTCAATATTCGTCAACATTATTTCTTATTACTTCCTTCATTATCAGCGGCTGGGGAATCCTCTTCCGTATCCTTTATGGCAGTTTCAATTTCTTGTATCGTATCACGGACAAATTCCATGCTGTTGTTCATGCTTGTATCATTTTCCAGGGCCTGTGGATTTTCCCTGGCAAACTTCACCAGGTCGGCGAGCATCAGGGTTTGCCTCAGCTTTTCAATGATCTCCTTATTGGCATCAGCTTGTTTCATTCCCTCCATGATCTCATCCGTGGTCATCTCTACTGCCCGAACATCAAAACGGTTTTCGATGTATGTCCTGACGATATTCGTAAGCTCTGTGTAATAGTCTTTTACTTTGCCGGATTGCCACAGTTTTTTCAGTTTCAGATTTTCCAGTTCGTTCATGGCGACAACATGTGCCGGCAATATGATTTTCGGCCGTATTCTGAATAAAGGCTCTGACTTTTTCCTTTTCCTGATCACATAAATGACGAGAAGAACAATGAAGATCGCTGCCAGAGCGATCAATATCCAGGGCAATACTTCCCTGAATGTCAAGGGTGCTGTCAGCGGAGGCTTGATGGCTTTTATGGCCTGGCTGGTATCGACTTCCATCGTGTGAACTCTCAGGTATACCGCTGTTGTTGATATTTCGGAAAAGGCAGTGTCATCAATGGGCTGAAAATAAAACTTCATTGGGGCAATCCGGTAATAACCTGAATCAAATGAGGTGAGGGTGATTGATTGTATCATGTTAACCAGCTTATCCGACTCATGGATGATGGTATCCACGGCAGTCTGCCCGATGATCTCGACATGCTGCGTTAGCGTGTCCTGGTAAAACGGCCAGATAACCCTGTAATCAAGAGGCATGGTGAATTCCAGGTTCAGCTTGATCTGATCTCCGATCAGGATGTCAGTGGTGTCAAGTTTTGCGAAAGCAGTAACCTCCTGTGCCCGGATGTTGCCGCCCAGCATCACGCTGATTGTTAATATGAAATATAATGCCCTTGTTCTCATGCCTTACATCCTGGATTCCCTGGCTTTAAATAAACCTACCAATGGTTTTACATAATCTTCATTAGTACTGATACTTGCGTGGTCGATACCACTCTTTTTGAACAGCGTATTTAGATAGTTGTCATGCATCCTCCACCATTCATTATAGTTTTTCCGTGCCCTGGCACTGGCAGTGTCGACCCAGGTATATTTTCCACTTTCTTTATTAAAGACCTTTATCAGGCCAATATTCGGAAGCATCGTTTCGCTTGTATCATATACCCTTAAGGCAACAACATCGTGTTTGTTTCCTGCAATACGCAGGGCTTCATCAAAGCCGGTGTCGAGAAAGTCGGAGATGATGAAAGCGGTGCAGCGTTTTTTTATTGCATTGGTCAGGTATCTGAGGGCTTCGGCTAAATTCGTTTTCTGACTTTCAGGTTTGAAATCGATCAGTTCCCTGATGATCCGAAGGATGTGAGTAGTTCCTTTTTTCGGGGGGATGAATTTCTCTACCTGATCGCTAAAGAATATCACGCCAACTTTATCATTATTCTTAATGGCTGAAAAAGCAAGCACGGCAGCGATCTCGGTCATCTGCTCCTCTTTGAACTGGCCCTGGCTGCCATACTCATTCGATCCGCTAACATCGATAAGCAGCATTACCGTCAATTCTCTTTCTTCTTCGTAAATCTTAATAAAGGGATGGTTGAACCTTGCAGTGACATTCCAATCGATATTCCTGATATCATCACCGTACTGGTATTCCCTTACCTCACTGAAAGCCATGCCACGCCCCTTAAATGCACTATGATAATGGCCCGCAAAGATCTGGTTGGACAAACCACGGGTTTTGATCTCAATCTTCCTGACTTTCTTTATAATATCACTTGTTTCCAATTCCTGTCCGGATTTTGAATGTGATTAATTTTTTAGCACTTGATCCTACGGTACTTCAACAGTATTGAGGATTTCGCTGATGATCTCTTCTGTAGTTACATTTTCAGCTTCGGCTTCATAGGTGAGGCCGATCCTGTGACGAAGCACATCGTGCGCAACAGCCCTGATATCTTCAGGGATCACATAGCCGCGACGTTTAATGAAAGCATAAGCTTTTGCTGCAAGGGCAAGGTTAATGCTGGCACGTGGTGATGCTCCGTAATTGATCATTGATTCAAAACGAGGAAGCTTATATTCAGCGGGAAATCTGGATGAGAAAACAATGTCAGTAATATAATTCTCAATTTTTTCGTCCAGGTACACTTCCCTGACGATGTTCCGTGCTTTAATAATATCTTCTTGCTTCAGAATGGGGCTTGTTTCAGGAAAGGTTTCCATTATATTCTGGCGCATGATGAGCTTTTCTTCTTCTTTTCCCGGATATCCGATCACTATTTTGAGCATAAACCTGTCGACCTGTGCCTCAGGTAGCGGATAGGTTCCTTCCTGTTCAATCGGGTTCTGAGTAGCCAGGACCAGGAAAGGTTCTTCCAGGGGATATGTGGTATCACCAATGGTTACCTGGCGTTCCTGCATAGCTTCCAAAAGGGCGCTCTGAACTTTGGCCGGGGAGCGGTTGATCTCATCTGCCAGGATGAAGTTGGCAAAAACAGGCCCCTTTCTCACAACGAATTCTTCTTTCTTCTGACTATATATTAATGTGCCGATGAGGTCGGCAGGCAGAAGATCAGGTGTGAACTGTATTCTGCTGAATTTAGCCTCAATGGCATTGGCAAGAGATTTAATGGCAAGGGTTTTGGCAAGTCCCGGAACGCCTTCCAGTAATATATGGCCATTGGAGAGAAGTCCGATCAGCAGCCGTTCAATCATCTGCTTCTGACCAATAATTACCTTGTGCATTTCCATGTTGAGCATGTCAACGAAGGCACTCTCCTTTTGTATACGGTCATTGAGTGCTTTGATATCAGTTTCCATCATTTTTTATCAATTTTTTATGTTAACGCAAAGATAAAAGATGATGTTTTAACCCTGGGATTGGATACTGTTAAATAATGTTAAAGGTGGCGTTAATTAATGTTAAGGCATAAAAGTGTTGGGCGGTGGGCGGTAGGCGGTGGGCATTGGGCGTTTGGTGTTTGGTGTTCGGTGTTCGGTGTTCGGTGTTCGGTGTTCGGTGTTCGGTCTTCGGGTAAGCAACTTCTTCTATCCTTTGTACACCGAAGCTTTAGCGAAGGTGTATTCTTTCGCCTTCTCATTGCCCATTCGTCATTCGACATTTCACATGTTGATAAGCAAGGACTAAGTGACATAGAGACTGAGAGGCTCAGGGATTGTGCGTGGTTTGAGGTTTGGATTTTGGATATTATGTAGTATTTACCATTTTTCCGTTTCTAAATTCCCCTAAAACTATCACGTCTTTGATTTTTTCATATTCCTTTATTGCATATAACATTTGTTCTTTATTATCTCTTCGGATTTTTATTCCGGTTTTGGCTCCTTTATTTCGAATTTCAATATAAAATCCATCTCGTAATGCCTTTGGTCTTGTTGGGGGTCTTCCCATAATAATAATTGGCTACCGTTTGTGTATGAATTAATAGACTATATAATATTATATCGTTCGTCTGTTAAGCTATTTTAATTCAATCTATTATGATCTCAGATTACGTCCAGGGAATTGTTGGTCTTTTGCAAGATAGTTTCTTGATTTGCATATAAATCTCTGTCGTTTTGCTGCTACTATGTCAAGGCGTGCTTGTAAATTAAGTAAATTCACTTCTTGCTCAAGTACATGAGTGGCATAGCTATTTCGTAAACAATATGAAGTAAATATATGTATTTTTTTAATACAAGGAAGTATCTTTTGAAAATACTCAGTAAGCTTACGGGATCCGGGAGTGCCTGGTTTACAGGAAATAGACTAAATGACGCAGAGAATGAGGGACTTAGGGACTTGATTTTGAAATCAGAAATTCACCCATAATTCAAAATCTATAATCCACTTCCATGTTCTTATTCTTATTCCTTGTTCTTTATTCTCTATTCCCTATTCCTCCAGCCCTTCCTTCATTTCCGTCAAAAACTTCTTGATCTTCATCAGGGAGTCGATTACTTCGGCATCTTTATCAATGGTTTCGGGGTTTTTCTTCAGGGTTTCTTTTGCACCTTTGAGCGTATATCCGCGTTCTTTGACAAGGTGATGTATCAAGCGGAGATTCTTAATATCATTCTTGGTAAACAGCCTGTTGCCTTTTTTATTCTTCCTGGGCTTGATGATGCTGAATTCTTTCTCCCAGAACCGGATCAGTGAAGTGTTCACATCGAACATCTTTGCTACTTCTCCAATGGAATAATAGATCTTGGAAGGATTTCCTTCAGGCATAAACGCTTAATTATCTATTCTTAATGCGGAATTCTTATTGTCGACTTTCTTCGTTCTTCGTTCTTCGGTGTTCGTTCTTCGGTGTTACGAAAGCACCTGTGTATCACGGGAGGCTAGTTCCAGCACTTTTTCAAATTCCTCCGGTGTGAAATCATTATAAAAATAGTTCACAGGATTCACCTTTTTATTGTTATAAATGACTTCATAATGGATATGTGGCGCAGCGGAAAGACCTGTACTTCCAACATAACCGATTATCTCCCCGCGTTTGACCTTCTGTCCTTTTCTTACGGTGATCGTTTTCATATGCCCGTATAGTGTCTGATACCCGTATCCATGGTTGATCATGCAGGTTTTTCCATATCCGCCCTTGCGTCCGTTGAAGTTCACCACTCCGTTGCCAGTGGCATATATCGGGGTTCCTGAATGTGCTGTGATATCAATTCCCCAGTGCATTCTACGGTATTTAAGGATGGGATGGTAGCGCATTCCATAGCCTGATACAATACGCCCGTTTCCTTTTTCGATAGGCTGAATAGCCGGTATGCAGGCCAGCATAAGTGATTTGTTGCGTGCCATGTCAAAAACTTCATCGAATGATTTTGACTGGATAACCATCTGGCTGGTAATCCTGTCTAGTTTTTTGGTGGTTTCGATGATGATCTGAGAGTTTTTATATCCATCCAGCCTGGCATACCTGTCCACCCCACCGAATCCTGCTTCACGGAATGAGCTGGGAATAGGTTCTGCTTCAAAGATCACCCGGTAAATGTTATCATCTTTATCCTGTATGTTTTTCATGACAGACCCGACCTGGTCGAGGCGATCGTTCAAAAGCGTGAATTGAAACTCATACTGGGCAATTTCTCTTTTTAGCATTCTTTCTTTTGGGGAGTCAAAAAAGGTGTATGCGAAAAAAATCCCGATTGCAGCAAAAGCAACGAAGATAAGCAGAAAACGAAAAATCCGCAGGAAGATAAACATCCTCGATTTTTTCAGCTTCTCATAAGTGAGTGACTTAGGATTATAGAAATATTGTTCTTTCCCCATGGTAAAAATGAAACGGATAGATTAATAGTTCAATATGAAAATCATACCCGTATCGTGCAAAAATAATTAATTAAACTAACTTTGCACTCAGTAAAATCCGCAAATATTCAACAATTGCATTGTTAATAAATTAGCTATGGAGTCAAGATTAGTCCGAAAAACATTTCTCGATTTTTTCAGGGATAAACAGCATACGATAGTCCGTTCTGCCCCGATGGTGGTAAAGGATGATCCGACCTTGATGTTTATAAATGCAGGGATGAACCAGTTCAAAGATATTTTTCTTGGTAACAGGAGCGCAGGCCATTCCCGCGTGGCGGATACACAAAAATGCCTGAGGGTTTCAGGTAAACACAATGACCTTGAAGAAGTTGGGCATGATACTTATCACCATACAATGTTCGAAATGCTCGGAAACTGGTCGTTTGGCGATTATTTCAAAAAGGAAGCCATTGAATGGGCCTGGGAATTGCTTTCGGAAGTTTTTAGTATCGACCCCACTCGCTTATATGCGACAGTGTTCAAGGGTGATGAAAAAGAAGGTATTCCAACAGATGAGGAAGCATACGCTTGCTGGAAAAATTTACTGCCTGAGAGCAGGATCCTTTACGGTTCGAAAAAAGATAATTTCTGGGAAATGGGTGATACCGGTCCATGCGGACCCTGTTCTGAAATACATATCGACCTGCGGGATAATGCCGAACGTAAAAAAGTAGATGGGAAAACCCTGGTGAACAAAGAACATCCTGGAGTTATCGAAATCTGGAACCTGGTTTTTATTGAGTTTAACCGGATGAAAGATGCTTCATTGGTTCCTTTACCGGAAAAGCATGTAGATACAGGCATGGGATTTGAAAGACTCTGTATGGCATTGCAGGGTAAAAAATCCAATTACGATACGGATGTTTTCAGCCCGCTGATCAAGCGTCTGGAATCATTGACAGGACTGTCATACGGAAAAAATTCTGATACTGATACTGCCATGCGGGTGGTAGCCGACCATTTACGTGCCATTGCTTTTTCAATTGCCGACGGACAATTGCCTTCAAATACGGGTGCCGGCTATGTTATTCGCAGGATACTCAGAAGGGCTGTACGCTATGCATATACCTTTCTGAATGAAAAGGAACCCGTAATATTCAAACTGATAGATTCGCTTGCTGAACAGATGGGGGATGCTTTCCCGGAGATCGTGGAACAGAAGGACCTGATTAAAAAGGTGATAAAAGAAGAGGAGCATTCTTTCCTGCATACACTGGAGCAGGGTATCAGGCGCTTTGATCAGTATATGAAAGGTGAAAACCCTAACAGGCTTATCCATGGGGCCTTTGCATTTGAACTTTTTGATACCTACGGTTTTCCTGTTGACCTGACCGAGCTCATGGCCAGGGAGCATGGATGGACTGTAGATATGGAAGGCTTCAACAGGGGGTTGCAGGAACAAAAAGACCGCTCGAGGAAAGCTGCAGAGAGAGATATGGCCGACTGGGTGATCGTTTCCCAAAGCAAGCAACCTACGATCTTCCTCGGCTATGATGCATTGGAAGCGGAAGTGAAACTGCTCAGGTACAGAAAAGTCACTGAAAAGAAGAAGACATATTTCGAACTTGTGCTTGACCAGACCCCTTTTTATGCTGAGTCTGGCGGACAAATGGGAGATAAGGGCATCCTTAAAAGTAACGATCATACCATCAAAATCTTTGATACCAGGAAAGAAAATGATATGATCATTCACCTGGCAGAAAAAGGCCTGGAAGGGGAGGGCGATGTATTCACAGCCATTGTGGATGCTGACAAGCGCGGGCAAACCGAAAATAACCATACAGCCACTCACCTGATGCATCATGCCCTGAGAAAAGTGCTGGGCGATCATGTTGAACAAAAAGGCTCTCTTGTCGATGCACAACATTTGCGTTTTGATTTTTCTCATTTTCAGAAAATGAGCAATGAGGAGATCGTAGCAGTGGAAAAGATTGTCAATAGGATGATCAGGGAAAATTTTGTGATGGATGAACATCGTGCCATTGAAATGAATAAGGCCAAAGAAATGGGTGCCCTTGCGCTCTTCGGAGAGAAGTATGCTGATGAGGTGAGGGTCATCCGCTTCGGCGATTCTATTGAATTATGTGGAGGAACCCATGTTGCAGCTACCGGGCAGATCGGCTATTTTAAAATTATTTCTGAAGGTGCCATAGCTGCAGGAGTGAGAAGAATAGAGGCTGTTACTGCCGGGATTGCAGAAGATTTTGTTCATGTAAAAGTTGAAGCAGAAGGTGCTATCCGGCAATTGCTGAAAAATCCCAAAGACCTTGTTGAAGGAGTGGAAAATCTGCTGGAAGAAAATAAAAAGTTACTCAGGCAGGTGGAGAACCTCAATAAAAAACTGTCATCAGGGCTTGGTGATGAGTTAAAAGCGAAGGCAGAAAAGATCAATGGTGTTGACTTAATTGCAACAAAAATTAATGCTGGCCAGGATGTGATCAAAAACATTGCTTTTGACCTTATCAAAGAAAATAATAAGTTGCTGCTGGTTCTTGGCAACGAAGCTGACGGCAAGGCATTCCTCACCGTTGCGATTGGAGCCGATGTAATCCGCGATAAAGGATTGAATGCCGGGGTTTTGGTGAGAGAACTTGCAAAAGAGATCCAGGGCGGCGGCGGCGGTCAGGCTCATTATGCAACAGCCGGTGGCAAAGATCCTTCCGGCATACAGAGAGCCCTTGAAAAAGCAAAGAAACTGATCTGAAAACCTATTTCACATATATTTTGACCCCACATTCTATGGGTTTTTTTATTTTTTTAGTTATCTTTAGATAATAATTTCCGAATTGGTGACAAAAAAAACAAATAAACAAGCTGACAAGAATGCGAAGGGGATGTTCCGAAAACTGGAAACAGCCTACGGGAACAGTGAGCAAAAATACAGGCATCTGATCGACCTGATCCCCCTTGGGATATTCGAGTACAACCTTGAAGGCAGGATCACCTATTGCAATCCGTTTGGCCTGAAATTATTGGGCTATACCCAGAAAGATGTAGGTAAGAATCTAACAGTTTCCAATATTGTTGCGTCTGATGATCTTGAGCGGGCAAAGAAAAAAATGCAATTGCTATTCAGGGGGAAACACCTTGAAGGTGAAGAATTCACTGCTGTCAGAAAGAGTGGGAATACTTTCCCTGTGATGCTGTATTCATATCCTATAATAGATAGCGGTGAAGTTGTTGGAGTCAGGGGGGTTGTTTTTGACATTTCAAAATCCAGGAAAATTGAGCAACAATTACAGGAGATCCTGACTCGCTATGAAATTATGCTGAATGCTTTTCCCGATATTATGTTCAGGTTTGATAAGAACGGACGTTTTCTCGATTACAATGCAAATTCTTCTGATAAATTAGCACTTCAACCTCAGGAGTTTATGGGAAAGAAAATTACTCAAGTTAACCTGCCGGATGAACTTGTTCGTAGGGGCTTGAAAATGATCCGAGAGGCATTGAAAACCGGTGAGATCGTTACTGATGAATATGAAATAGACGTCCCCGATGGCACGAATTTCTTCGAAGCCAGGTATATACCCATTGGAAAGGATGAAGTGCTGGATATTATCCGTGATATTACCCCCATTAAAGATGCCCAGGATACCATCAGGCAGATTGGGATCGAAAAAGCGATGGTGCTCGATAGTATGACTGAGATGTTTGCGTATTACAGCCCTGATCTGAAGATCAGATGGGTGAATAAGTCATATACTGAAAATCTTGGCATTGAACAGGAACAACTTATCGGAAAAAAGTGTCATAAGTATTGGCATGAAGGTGATTCTCCCTGTGAGAACTGCCCTGTAGTTAAAGCGGCTCAGACCGGACAAGCTCAAAGCGCGGAAATTCAATGTCCGGATGGCCGTTTCCTGAGTGTCCGCGGATATCCTATTTTAAATGAAAAGGGTGAGTTATCCGGGCTTGCAGAATTTTGTGAGGATATCACTGTTCGTAAAAAAGCTTTAGAAGCCTTGAATCTGACCCAGTTTTCAGTTGATCAGAGTTCTGATGCTGCATTCTGGATGCGTAGGGATGCCCGTTTTTTCTATGTGAATGATGCGGCTTGTAAAGCATTGGGTTATACCAAAGAAGAATTGCTTGAAATGACGGCTTTTGATGTCGACAAACATTTCCGGAAGGAAATCTGGGAAGATTATTGGGCTGAGATCAAGGAAAAAAAGACCTTTGCTATTGAATCTACACACATGACCAAAGACGGCCATGAGTTCCCTGTGGAATTAATAATCAACTTCCTTGAGTTCGACGGGAAAGAATATAATTGTGCTTTTGCCAGGGATATTACAGATCGTAAGCAGTATGAGGAGAACCTGAAGGAGGCCAAAGAAAGGGCTGAGCAGGCAAACCGCGTGAAAAGTGAATTTATTTCGAATATTTCTCATGAGATCAGAACACCCCTGAATTCTATAATCGGTTTCTCCGAGATGCTAACCGGCCACGTGCAAGACTCACGTCTTAAGGAGTATGCCGCTTCTATTAAATCTGCCGGCAATAGTCTTCTTATGCTGATAAATGATATCCTTGACCTATCGAAAATAGAAGCCGGAAAGCTTGAGATCAACCTGGGCTCCGTGGATCTTCGTTCACTCATCACTGAGATAAGCCAGGTTTTTGCCGTGAAAGTAGCACTGAAAAACCTCGATTTTGTGATCGATGTGCAATCGGAAGTCCCGGAATACCTCCTTTTGGATAAAGCCCGGATACGACAAGTTCTGTTCAATCTGGTCGGTAATGCAGTTAAATTTACCAGAAGCGGGTTTCTTCGCGTTGTGGTGAGTGTAAGTCAAGGAGAAAAAACCGGGAAAGACAAACTGGATCTTGAAATTAGGGTGGAAGACAGTGGTATAGGTATCCCTCCTGAATTTCATGATGAGATCTTTAACTCTTTCATCCAGGTAGAGAATAAAAAAAATATAAGTACTGAAGGAACAGGCCTGGGATTATCAATCACAAAACGACTTGTTGAAATGATGTCAGGGAATATTGCTGTTCAAAGTACCGCTGGTGAGGGATCCTCATTTATCGTTACCTTAAAAGATGTAAGCCCGGCAGATTTTTCCGGTACTCTGGACAGGAATGAAAATCTTTCGATGGCTTTCCTGCGGGGAAAGAAGGTATTGCTGGTTGAAGATTCTGAAATAAACAGGCGCTTTGTAAAAGACAACCTTCAGCAATCAGGAATCCTGGTTGTTGAGGCTGAGAATGGTGCAGTGGCTATGCAGAAACTGAAAGATACAAGACCAGACCTGGTACTCCTGGACATTATGATGCCGGTTATGGATGGATATGAGATGGTTAATAAGCTTAAATCCAGTGAAACATTCAGGGGAATTCCTGTAATTGCACTAACGGCTCTGGCTATGAAAGAAGATATAGAGCGAATTTCCGGCTCCGGGTTTGATGGGTTTTTGATCAAACCTTTTCATATAGGGGAATTATTTGAGAAAATGAATGATCTGCTGGCTCAGGGCAGCAAAAGTGAATCCCTTCAGGAAATGCATAACCTGGAATCAGGGAGCAGTTATGACAGGCAATTTTTGAATGCAGTTAAAGCTGCTTTGAAAAAAATTAATAAGAGATGCCTGCCTTTATGGAAACAAGCCAATGACTTGAAAGAGTTCAAAACAATTCGTGCATTTGCAACAGCTATTCATGAAACCGGAATTGAATTCAACATTCGCTTATTGGTAGACTATGGAGATAAGCTTATTAGTTATTGCGACAATTATGATATTGAGAAGATCGACTCCAGCCTGGCTTCTTTTCCGGAGTATGTGAAAAAAATGAAAGAAATAATTGAAACTGAATAAGAAATGATAAATGATCCTTCAAACATACTGATCGTTGACGATATCCCTTCCAATATACGCTTAATGGTGAGCCTTCTGGATGAGCGGGGATTTTCGGTTTCCTATGCACAGAGCGGCCCTCATGCAATTGAACTTTGTAAAAAAGTCAATTTTGATCTCATACTACTTGATGTTATGATGCCCGGCATGGACGGATTTGAAGTTTGCAAGGTGCTGAAAACCATGAAACATACCAAAGACGTACCTGTTATTTTCCTTACCGCAAGAACCGACCAGGTCAGTATTTTGCAGGGATTTGAAATAGGAGGGATAGATTATGTTACCAAGCCTTTCAGTGAAAAAGAACTATTGGTAAGGATAAGCACACACCTTGAACTGAAACATGCCAGGGATGCATTGGCGCATGAACTCGACTTCAAGAAAAAGATCATGACTGAAAATGCCTTGTATATTACCAGGAGGACTGAATTGAGCAATGCAATCATAGATGACCTCAGGCATATAAATAAGGAAACCCACAATGAGTATAGCGACAAGATCATATCTGCGATCTCTAAATTAAGGAGTCTTATTCAGGGGCAGGGCTTTAAGGAGTTTGAGATCAGGTTTGAAAAAGAGCACGGCCATTTCAGGGAACGTATCCTTGCCCTGCATCCTGAGCTTACACCTAATGAGATCAAACTTTGCACTTTCCTTCGCCTTAACATGTCGTCCAAGGAAATATCAGAGATCACCCATCAATCGCTTCGTGCACTGGAAACTGCCCGAAGCAGAATGCGCAAAAAACTCGGGCTGGAGAGATCAGATAATCTTGTGAAGTATTTGCATGGGATTTCTTGATGCTGG
>JAIOSQ010000250.1 GCA_021107535.1 Bacteroidales bacterium
AAAACTTATCATGTGACATTTCAGCTTTTTGGGTATTAATAGATATACACTTAAAGTAATGAAGAACATCTCATCCACCATCAGGGATCAGGTAAAAGCCTATCTTACCTTTAATTACGCAGAAAGGCGCGGACTTATGGTGCTGGTAGTGCTGATCATTCTTACTGAGGGTGTAAATGCTGTTTTACCGGAACTGATAAAAAAAGAAGCATTTGATGAGTCCGTTTTTCGGGAAAATGTCAGGCAATTTGAACTTGCACTTTCCCGGCCCGACACCCTTAAGGCCGACACCACGCATCGCAATTCCCACATCAGGAAACAATACCCAAACTATACTCCTTATAAGAAGAAAGTTCGCCCGGAGCGCCCACCAGTTATGATTGAGATAAACGCTGCTGACTCTGCACAACTCGTCAAACTATATGGGATCGGGCCATCTTTTGCCAGCCGAATCCTTAAATACCGGGGTATGCTCGGCGGCTTTTTTTCCATTGAGCAATTGCTTGAGGTATATGGCATGGATAGCGTCCGCTACGCGGGAATTCAGAAGAATGTAAAAGCAGATACATCATTTATCCTGACAATTGATGTGAACACAGCTGAATTCAAAACCTTGCTGCATCACCCCTACCTGGACTATGAAACGGTCAAGCTGATCTGTAACTACAGGGAATACTCCGGCCCTATCACATGCAGCGACACCCTCAGGAAGGTGATTGGGTATGATCCGATGTATGAGAAAGTGAAACACTACATCGAATATCGAGTATCGGATATCGAATAACGAAAATCGAAATTTCACCTAACATTTAACACCTAACACCTAATACTTTTTTGTTTCTTTGCAGCACGCAACAATTCACCCAATGAACCAGAAACGCAGACAGCTATTCGGATTCCCCACCACCTTCTGGACAGCAAACACCATGGAGTTATTTGAGCGCTGGGCATGGTATGGTATCTTTATATTGTTGGCTCTGTATTTTACCGGATCCACCGATGACGGGGCTCTCGGATTCTCTCAGGCGCAAAAGGGATTGCTGATGGGAAGCGTGGTCGGGATCTTATATATACTCCCAACAATCACCGGGGCCATTGCCGACAAATTTGGTTATAAAAAGGTCCTCATCATATCCTACCTGATCCTTGCTTCGGGTTACCTGCTGATGGGATATGCCACAACATATACCTCCATGTTCCTTGCATTCCTTTACGTCGCACTGGGGGCAGGCCTGTTCAAACCGGTGATCTCTGCAACGATCACCAAAACAACTACAGAAAAAACAGCATCCATAGGTTTCGGGATATTTTATATGATTGTGAACGTTGGTGCTTTTGTGGGCCCTGTGGTGGCTTCCAAATTACGCGAACTCGACTGGAAATATGCTTTCTGGATGTCGTCGGCAGCCATTTTAGTCAACCTGATTCTCGTCATCTTTTTTTATAAAGAACCAGCTCGTGAAAAAGTAAAACAGGCACTGGGAAAAACCATCAAAGAGATATTCCTGAACCTCGGAAAAGCACTATCAGATATCAGACTGGTTTTATTTCTGATCATCATCGTTGGTTTCTGGACCATGTACAACCAGCTGTTTTACACCCTGCCAGTATTTATTGAGCAATGGGTGAATACCGCAGAGATCTACAATTGGCTTAGCGGATTCTGGCCATGGATGGCTGGTTTCATCGGGACCGAGCAAGGGACAGTAAACCCGGAAATGCTAATAAATATTGATGCCCTGTATATTGTGTTCTTCCAGGTACTGGTATCCTCTCTCATCATGAAGTACAAACCGGTAAATACCATTATCACAGGGTTTTTTATCAGTTCAATAGGTATCGCACTCTGGTTTATGACCCAGAACGGCTTTTATCTCTTTCTATCCATCCTGATCTTCGCCACCGGGGAAATGGCCAGTTCGCCACGCATACTTGAGTATATTGGTAAGATCGCCCCGAAAGACAAAGTGGCTATGTATATGGGTACCTATTACCTCCCGCTCGCCGGTGGTAACTTCCTGGCCGGGATACTCTCAGGAAATGTTTATACCAGGATCAGTGATAAGTATTACCTGCTTTCACAGGAAGTCGGCAAGCAGGGATTGGACATTCCCGAAATTTCAGATACTTTTTCAAAGAATGAATATTTCAGCAGGGCCTGTGAACTGATGAATCTCGATCAGGCAGACCTCACGAATTATCTTTGGGCCACCTATCATCCCTCGAATATCTGGATGCTCTTCTCAGCAATCGGGATGGGAACAGTGGTGTTGTTGTTTTTGTATGATCGCTTGCTTTTGAAAACGAAATGAGGCGATGGGCGATAGGCGGTGGGCGGTGGGAATAACGAACATGGAACATGGAAATTTTGGATTATGAATTATGGATGAATTTCTCTCCAAAGGTCGGCCGGTAGCACATTTCTGATTTCAAAATCAAGCCCCGCACCCTCACTAAGTCCCAAAGTCTCCAATTCTCTGATTCTCTGACTCTCTGATTCTCTGATTCCCTGACTCTCTGATTCCCTGACTCTCTGATTCCCTGATTCCCTGATTCCCACAGTCTTCCCGTCTTAAAATCTCAAACAGGTGGAATCTTCCAATAAGCATCCTCATCACCTTCTTCCTCTTCCTCTTCATCCTCCCAGGAGTAGGTTCTTTTTTGCGGTCCTTTTTTTCTGAAATAAACTGCAAAGATGACACCTGCAAAAATCCCCATCAGGTGGCCCTCCCATGAGATGTTCTTTTCCGGAAACAATTCCGGGAAGACGCCCCAGATCAAACTACCATAGAGAAAAGCAACAATCATGGAAATGGCCATGAGCCGCGGTTCTTTTCTTATCAAACCACTTGAAAAAAGAAAGGCGGCAAGCCCATATACGATACCGCTGGAACCAATGTGATAAGCCTCTCTCCCAATACCCCAAACCCAAATGTTACTGAACAAATATATCAGGATAAAAACTCTTAAGGCAATGCTCCTGTAGAAATAGAACAGGGTGGTTCCCAAGACAAAAAGTGGAACTGAATTGGCAAACAGATGATTAAAATCCGCATGGATCAGTGGCGAAGTGAGTATGCCGATGGCTCCATCCAGGGTTCTGGGCCACAGCCCATACCTAACAAAACGGATGTCGAGCAGATATTCCGCCACTGCCACTGCCCAGATGATCAACAGATAAACTGTTGGAAAAAAGAGACTGTAAAAAAGTTTATTTTTTTCGCTTACCATTACAATTATAAACAGAAAATATCCCGGATCAAATATCGTTCCATGTTAAAGATACGACAAATTATCATGTATTTTGTAGATTTATGCAATATTCGGGGCGACAGTTCGTCTGTATACTTAACAATCACCCTCGCTTTTGGTTAGTTCAACAGATAAATAGAAAAATTTTATGATAAGGAGGATGCATTTTCATTCGATGAGGGTATTACTGATCCTGATCAGCTGTTTAATTTCATTGCAGGCCACATCAAAAACAGAGAGGGGTGAAGCCGATAAGACCAGGAGTACGATCAGCGGGCATGTGAAAGACAGTGAAACAGGGGAAGACCTGATCGGTGCCACCATCTACATCAGTGAGTTGAAATCAGGCACTGTTACCAACACTTACGGATATTACTCCATCAAACTGGACGAGGGCATTTACACCATCACATTTTCCTACATTGGGTATGCATCCTCAGTACACAAAATTGAGCTGCAGGAAGACATCACCCTTGATATTGAGTTGACACCAAAGGGAGAACAACTCAAGGAGGTAGAGATCACAGAAGATGCTCCTGACAAAAATGTGAAAGAAGCGGAAATGAGTGTCCTAAAGCTAGACTCAAAAACCATCCGGCAAATCCCATCACTTATGGGTGAAGTGGATATTATCAAGGCCATATTGCTATTGCCTGGCGTACAATCTGCCGCAGAAGGATCATCCGGCTTTAGTGTCCGGGGCGGCTCACCCGATCAGAACCTTATCCTTCTGGATGAAGCCAATGTATACAATGCAGGACACATGCTTGGCTTTTTCTCGGTTTTCAATAATGATGCCATCAAAGATGTGAAACTCTACAAGGGAGATATCCCGGCGAGATATGGCGGTAGGCTGGCTTCAGTGCTGGATGTCAGGATGAAGGACGGGAACACAAAAAAGTTTTCAGGCACCGGAGGTATCGGGATCATAGCCAGCCGCCTGACGCTTGAAGGCCCGATCATCAAAGACAGGACTGCCTTCATAATATCCGGGAGGAGAACTTATGCAGACCTCTTTCTCTTCCTTTCTTCCGAGAAAAACATGCACAACAACAAACTTTATTTTTATGATTTCAATGCCAAGATCAACCATGTGATCAATGAGAATAACAGGGTTTATCTTTCCGGATATTTTGGCAGGGATGTGTTCAAAAATGAGTTTGCAGGGATGAGCCTGGGTAATCAAACAGCCACACTGCGCTGGAATCATCTTTTTTCAAAAGCACTGTTCTCTAACTTTTCGTTTATCTACAGTAAATATAAATACGGCCTTGGCACCGCATCCGATAATGAAGCCAATTCTTTTGAATGGAATTCAGACATGGAAGACCTTGGACTGAAAGCCGACCTGATCTATTACCTGCACGAAAGAAATACCATACGATTCGGGATATCCTCCATCCATCACACCTTTAATCCGGGTATTGCCAAAGGCAAAGGAGACAATTCCCTCTTCGATGAGTGGATCGTCCCGAAAAACCATGCAATAGAATCTGCCATTTATGTTAGCAATGAACAAAAAATCGGTGCGCGGCTGATCCTGAAATACGGATTACGGCTCTCAACATTCTCCGACATAGGGCCCGGCACAGTATATCACTTCGATGAAAACTTTGAGAAGATCGACTCTACAGTCTATGGCAAGGGAAAAATCTATAAAACCTATTGGGGTCTGGAGCCCCGCATCGGGCTTAACTATTTGTTAACTGAATCTTCATCCGTAAAAGCAAGTTACGCCAGGACAAACCAGTACATTCAGCTGGCACAGAACTCAACAGCCGGCACACCACTCGACCTCTGGTTTCCGGCCAGCCCGAATGTAAAGCCACAGATCTCCGACCAATTTGCGGTCGGATATTTCAGGAATTTCAAAAACAACCTCATAGAAACTTCGGTGGAAACATATTATAAATCAATGAAAAACTCCATCGACTTTAAAGACCATGCCGAATTGTTGCTGAACAAAGAGCTTGAGGGTGAATTACGCTTTGGAAATGCATGGTCATATGGCCTTGAAGGCATGGTTCGCCTGAACGGCTTGCCTTTGGTGAACGGAAAGGTCAGCGGTTGGATAAGCTACACCTGGTCACGGAGTTGGAGAAAGTTCCCCGACATCAATAATGGTGATAAATATCAGGCACCCTACGACAGGCCACATGATATTTCCGTCGTAGCCAACTGGGATATCTCGCCAAGGTGGACTGTTGCCGCCAACTGGGTATATGCCACAGGGCAACCGGTTACTTTTCCTACGGGAAGGGCCGTGATCGGGGGAGTGATCCTGCCCATCTATTCCGACAGGAATGCTTATCGTATGGAAGATTACCACAGGCTGGATGTTTCAGCAACCCTTCACGGAAAAGACAAGCCTGGTAAAAAATGGAAACACTCCTGGACGCTCGCAGTATACAATGCCTACAACAGGCACAACACCTGGGCCATCAACTTTGTCCAGGAGCCCTCCTCTCCGGGAAATCCCAACCAGGGCTATGAAACCTATGCAGAAAAAACATACCTCTTCGGTATCATTCCGTCGATCACCTTTAACTTTAAATTTTAGTTTTTACGAAGATGAAAACAATGATATATAAAATACCGAAATTCGTTGCACTGCTGAGCGGACTTATTCTTGTAGCGGCCTCATGCACCGAGCGCATCGATGTAGATCTGGATGATACATACAGCAGGCTGGTAGTGGATGGTCAGATCACAACTGATGACAGCTGCAGGCATGCCATCATCCTGACCGAATCCACCAGTTACTTTTACAATCAGCCACCACCAGCAGTTAGCAATGCCGATGTACAGGTGATAGATGATGAAGGCAACGTCAGCTTACTGTCGGAAGAGAGCCCGGGAATTTATCTGCTGCCGGAAGGCTTTAAAGCCGTGATCGGTGTAACTTACACCCTGGATATTCAGCTGGCCAAGGAAATTGACGGACAAACGCATTATACTGCGTCTTCTGTCACACCTTCCATCGGGGATACTGCTTATATCGGATTGAAATACCAACCCGACTGGGGCGAGGAAGGATATTATGTGGTACAATGTTATTACTGGGATCCGCCTGAGGCGAATTTCTATATATTCAACATCTATAAAAACGACACCCTCCTCACCGATACCATCACCAAGAAACAGGTGGTGGACGACCGCTTTTACAATGGTGGATTCACCAATGGCATAGGCGTTGGTTACCTCAACCAGTCGAAGAAATGCGAAAAACTCAGGCCGGGGGATGTGATCACTTTTCAGGCATGCAGTGTAACTGAGGGCTATGCCTACTTCGTAATGGAAGTACAGGAAGAAGTAAGCTTCAGCACACCCCTATTTAGCGGACCACCGGCCAACGTAGTTGGCAACCTTAGTGGTGGAGCCATTGGGTATTTTACGACTTACCCTGTGCTTTACGCGAAGACGGTGTTTGAGTGAGAAGACAGTAGTCAGTAGTCAGTAGTCAGTAGTCAGAAGTCAGTAGTCAGTA
>JAIOSQ010000090.1 GCA_021107535.1 Bacteroidales bacterium
ATCACTGTAAGCACGATCGACAATCCCAGATGAAGGTAAAATTTCTTTTTAAAAAGAAATCTAAAGAATGACATGCATTGACCCTTTCTGTTTATGCTTGTATGACAGGTGATTTCGCCTGAATTGCTTCAAAATTAACTGTAAAAAACAATTGATATTGCGTGACGGGAGCAAAGATAAAAATTAATTGTATAAATTTATACGGGCATAGCGTTAGTATTAGAAAGGCTAAAGCTAAAGATTTGAAAATTATATTATGAAAAAGAAAATTGCCATTGCTGCAGGCGGTGATTCAGGCGAGTTTGAAATTTCCATCAAAAGTGCTGCTGTTGTCAAGCAGCATCTGGATCCGGACTTATATGAGTCCTACCTGATTATTTTCAGAAATAATGAATGGGTATATACTTCGGAGGATGGTGAAAAAATCCTGATCAACAGGGACGACTTCAGCTTGTTGTACCGGGGCCGGAAAATCGTTTTTGATGCCGTTTTTATTGCCATTCACGGGACACCTGGAGAGGATGGAAAACTTCAGGGGTACCTCGAAATGCTTGGGATTCCTTTTACTGCTTGTGGACAGGCCACCTCAGCATTGACCTTTAACAAGTATTTCTGCAAGGGATCATGGTGTCGCCCTCAGTGCTTTTTATTAAAGGGAAGGATACGGATTTTGAATCAGCTGTTAAAACTACCGGCATGCCCTGTTTTGTGAAACCAAATAATGGCGGGTCCAGTGTTGGTATGTCGAAGGTTGAGCAGCCGGGATCATTGCCCGTAGCTGTTGAAAAAGCATTTGCAGAAGATGATCATGTCCTGGTAGAAGGCTATATCCCCGGCAGGGAGATAAGTTGTGGAGTAATCAACTATCATGGGATGGCGCGTTCACTTCCGCTTACCGAAATAATCAGTAAAAATGAATTTTTTGATTACGAAGCAAAATATACTGAAGGCATGGCTGAAGAGATCACACCTGCTCAAATTCCTGCTGAAATTGAACAACATTGCCGCTTAACTTCTGAAATGCTCTTTGAAAAACTGAATTGTAAAGGCTTTGTCAGGTTTGATTATATTTTCAATGATGCGGGACTGTATTTTCTCGAAGTGAACACCATTCCGGGCCTCTCACCAAACAGTATTGTTCCCCGGCAGGCAAAAGAAGAAGGCATTTCTTTAAGAGAACTGTTTTCAATGGCAATCGAACAAAGCCTTTCAAAATAGGCTCTAAAGGCCGGATAAGTGATCAATCAATTTTCGAATGGCCCTTCCGCGATGACTGATACTATTTTTTAGATCAAGGGGCATCTCGGCAAAGGTCTGATCATAGCCATCAGGCAGAAAAACAGGGTCATAGCCAAATCCTTCACTGCCACGTTTTTCATGTATGATCTGTCCTTCAACGATACCTTCGAAAAATTCCTCATTTCCTCCCATAATCAGGGAGATCACGGTCCTGAACCTGGCTTTCCTGTTTGTAACATCTCCCAGCTCCCTGAGTAGCTTTTCAATGTTTTTTTCTGCATTGCCATCTTCACCGGCATATCTTGCGGAATGTACGCCGGGCTTACCACCAAGGGCATCCACCTCAAGCCCTGTATCATCTGCAAAACAATCTTTCTGATAATATAAATAGGTAAAGCCGGATTTTAAACCGGCATTTCCTTCAAGTGTTTCAGCAGTTTCTGGAATATCCTCAAAGCAAGCAATATCTTCCAAACTCAGGATCTCAATCCCGGGTGGAATAATTTTCCGGATCTCCATCAGCTTGTGCTTATTGTTGGTTGCGAAAACAAGTTTGTTCTTCATTTATTGTTTATTTGTATAATCGATGATTCGTTTAGTCGAAGGTGTTAAGTGTTAGGTGTTAGGTGTTGGGTGTTCCACCTACGCTAAAGCTTCGGCGGACGCAGTGGGTTTTGAATTTTGGTTTTTGTCTTTCGGATTTTTATTGGATTTTGTCTTTTGAATTTTGGATTTTAATAAAAGGGAGAAACCTTAATTCATCCTAAGATTTCTCCCTTCCGGGGCCGAAACGACCCGCTTTATGTGTTTATTCAGGTTTCAATTACGGATATTGCACGGCTTGATAATCAGTAACGTTCACCTGTGGAATTTTGGCGCCATAAGTTGCATTAATTGCTTCAATGAAGTAATGTGCTGTCATAGCAGCTCCAATAGGAGTAAGATGAATTCCGTCAAGAGAAAATGTATTTCCCTGTACAAATGTTGCACTGAAGTCTATGCCATCTATTGTGATACCGCCGCTTCCAACATCCACCAACACTTTAGCCATGTCAACATGTGCAAGATTGTATAAAGTAGAAAGTTCGAAAATTTTGGCATTATATTGTGCAATATGATCCCTGATATCAGCGATCTCAGCTTTATCCAGGATATATTTATGTGGGATGGGGAATGGTGCCGGAGCATCCGGAGGAGGAATTGCCACTCCCATGCCATTACACTTCATTGAGTCAGAAGGCAATGACATCAGAAAGCGGTCATCCGCTGTCATCCTTCCCCAGCTTCCGTCAGAGTTTTGTACTACAAATGGGTTGGGGCCTTCCTGGAAAGTTATTTCAGGATGTCCATACATTACGTAAAGAATGTTTAATCCTGCTGCCTGTGCTGAATCCAGCATCATTCCGTTATAAGGGATTTGTGTACTCATAAAACTGAAGTAAGGTATTGACATGATGTCCGGGATGTTTGCAATAACACCTTTTGCATCATCGTAAGCACCGGGCAGGTTCTGAATACAGGAGGTAAGGATCATATTATAATAATTATCAAAATCTGCCGGATCCGTAAGTGCATCTGCAGCACCACCGGCCAGGGCATATCCAAGTGCGTCATTACTTCCTATCCACAATGAAAAGAAAGTTGCATCAATACTGGCAGTTAATTCGATCAGTTTAGTTGTTGGATCAGGAGCAAAACGGGCATAATAAGGATTTCCAAACAACCCTGCCAGCTGATCGGAAAAAAAATGAAAGGTTTTCACTCCGGGTACAGCTATATTATTATAGGGCCCCTCGGCGGCAACGGATTGAAAATTGGCCATGTTAACATCAACAGGAGCGCGGACAGGCGACATGCTTGTCTCTCCCGTACAATCGGTTTTCATTCCCAATACCAGTTTAGGTACAGGTGTAGCACCATCAAAACCAAATCCAAAATCGTCAAGCATCATGGGTTGTTTGAAGTCACCACCCCCGGCAAAAGCAAATTGCTTTGCAAGGATGTTGGGGAGAGATGCTTCCTGTCCTGATTCGTACAGGGAACCATCAGCATATCCTGCAGTGAGTGAATTGCCCACGGCGATAAAACTGGTAAAATCTGCACCTCCCTTACTGGGCGAGAACTCGTCAATTTCCGGCTTACATGAAGCAATTGCAACGAGCAACAATATAAATAAGTAGTATTTTAATTTCATAGCTTTATTTTTTTAAGATTAAAAATTATAGCTTACTCCAAGACCGGGAATGGCAGTAATAACCTTGTACGTGCCACTGAAGTTGTCAGGCACATAGGATTTTTCAGCTTCCAGTCCGTGCAGTTGCAGATAGGATAAGTCAATGCTCAAGTTCTTCACAGGAACAATGCTTATACCTAAAGTCCATGCAACGGTGTTCAGACTGACTGTTTCAGGATTGAAATAGTCGTCGTTGGTTGGGGAGGGGTCATAATAAGCCCCTGCCCTGAATGTGAACATATCGTTCAGGGTATACTGGCCTCCGATGCGGCCGATAAAAGTATCTTTGTATTTTCTCGGGTTAACAGAGCCAAGAAGGTCGTTCTGTTTTTCAAAAGTGAAAGTAAGATCTTCATATACACTCCACATTACATAATTTAATTCTGCTGAAAGAGTGAACTTTTCATTGAATGCATATGCGATACCAATATCGAGATTGGCAGGCATCGGTAAGCTGGCATCGAACTTGTTATTTTCAGGAATTGTTGTGGATAATGATTCCGGCACCTTAAAAGTGGCATCCCCACCCTCGATATTCATCATGATCTTGGAACGGTAATCAATACCTATGCTTAATTTCTCAATTGGCCTTACCATCACACCGATATTGTAGCCAATGTTTCCTGTAGTGCCACTCAGCTCTGCTGTTGAGTTTTCATTAAAGAAAACGGCTTTATTCATCTCTACCTTTCCGTATGCATATACAAACCCGGCCCCAACAGAGATAATGTCATTAAACTTATATGAGATCGTGGGTTGGATATAGATCGCCGACAGGGAGATATTCTGGATCAGGTATCTGCCTGCCCAGTCATCAGCCCATTTGGCAGTGCTCCCAAAAGGTGTATAAATTCCAAGCCCTATGGAGAGTTTGTCATTTATCTTGCCCGCTCCATAAATATAAAAAGGAGTGCTAAGCGGGTTATCTGTCCTGGCCTGATAATTTGTGGCATCTTTCTGGAAAATCGCATTTGACATAATCCCGCTTACACCAACAGAAAAACTGAATTTGGTTTCCATAAAGGATAAGCCACCGGGATTATAGAAAATGCTGCTTGCGCCAAGTGCGAAAGGTGAACCCACAAGGCCCATACCTGTCTGCTTCTGACCCTGCAATCTGACCTGATATCCTCCGGCAAATGCAGCCCAGGTGCAGATCGCAACTAGAAATACGAATAAAGTAAGTTTCTTCATTGTGCTAAATTTGGTTAGTAAAACCGTGCAATATAGTAAAAATATTATTAAAACAAAGTGATACTGGTTGCTGGATACTGGATACTGGATACTGGATACTGGATACTGGATACTGGATACTGGTTACTGGTTACTGGTTACTGGATACTGGTTACTGGTTACTGGTAGCTGGTTACTGGTTACTGGCAGCTGGTTACTGGTCACTGGCAGCTGGCTAACGGTTTTCGGACAACAAGCAAAAACACTCAAAATCCAACTCTAAATACTTCAAGTACTCTAAATACTTCAAGTACTCTAAATACTTCAAGTACTCTAAATACTTTAAGTACTCTAAATACTTCAAGTACTCTAAATACTTCAAGTACTCTAAATACTTTAAGTACTCTAAATACTTTAAGTACTTTTATCAGAACTTCGCCGTAAGACCAAAATGGATCTTTGATGTTCTA
>JAIOSQ010000156.1 GCA_021107535.1 Bacteroidales bacterium
AATTTAAAACTCAAAATTCAAAACTACTTATTCCTTTTCCTCCCCATTATCAGTAAAAAGGTCAAGCTGGTTTTCAGTGATGTAATACTCCTCCGGAACATCATTAGTATAATTGCTGATGTATGGCCTGATCATCTTTTTGATCAGCTTGGTGGGTGTAGTTTTCCTGGCGTAGCAGTAGTTGATCAGCGATTTCTTTTGCTGTGCAGATAAACGGAAGGTGATCTCCCTGTACTTAACTTTTTTTCTTTTCTTTTTTCTGCCCGCCGCCATGATTAAGATTTAAACAAGGGCAAGATAAAAAAATTTAGTATCGTTTCAGATCAGGGTTTGCATTTTGTTAATAACTTCCTGTGCAAGTTGTTCTGAAGCTTCGGAGGAGGTGCTTTCAGCATAAATGCGAATAATGGGCTCCGTATTGGATCGGCGAAGGTGCACCCATCCTCTTTCAAACAGGATCTTAACACCGTCAACAGTATTCACTTCTTCTTTACTGTATGCTGCCATTACTTTTTCAAGGAGTGTGTCAACATTTATTTCGGGTGTAAGCTGTATCTTGTTTTTGGAAATAAAATAATCAGGGTATTTTGCCCGGAGGGCTGAACAGCTTAGATTCTCTTTTGCAAGGAAGGTCAGGAAAAGGGCAATGCCGACCAGGGCATCCCTGCCATGGTGCAGATCAGGATAGATCACACCCCCGTTACCTTCACCACCGATCACAGCATCTACTTCTTTCATCATGTTCACAACATTCACTTCTCCCACCGCAGAGGCGAAATAACGGCCACCTGCTTTTTCGGTAACATCCCGCAATGCTGCCGTAGAAGAAAGATTGGAAACAGTATTTCCTTTCCGGTTCTGTAATATATAATCGGCCACAGCCACCAGGGTGTATTCCTCCCCAAACATCTTGCCTTCCTCGGTCACAATGGCCAGCCTGTCGACATCAGGATCCACCACAAATCCAAGGTCAGCCCCTGCATCCCTGACTTTTGAAGATATCTCCCTCAGGTTTTCCGGCAAAGGTTCCGGGTTATGAGGAAATTTTCCGCTGGGATCGCAGTACAATTCCGTGATCTTTGAAACGCCAAGGGCACGAAGCAGTTGTGGAAGTGCTATCCCTCCTGTAGAATTCACACAGTCGAGCACTACATGAAAATCTTTCTTTTTGATAGCCTCAGCATCGATAAGTGGCAGGGCAAGGATGGCATCAATATGTTGCTGTATTGATTGAGAATCCTGTTTGTATGATCCAAGTTCATCGACAGCTGAAAAATCAAATGATTCATTCTCTGCCAGCTCAAGTACACGTGCACCATCAGAGGCTGAAATGAATTCCCCCTTTCCATTGAGGAGCTTCAGCGCATTCCATTGAGCAGGGTTATGGCTCGCAGTCACGATGATCCCTCCCTGTGCATTTTCAAACATTACCTTCATCTCAACAGTGGGTGTCGTGGACAAAGCGGTATCAATAACATCAACACCCATTCCAAGCAAAGTGCCACACACAAGCCTGTTTACCATATCACCGGAGACCCTGGCATCCCGCCCAACAACAAATTTCATTTTCCTGCCGCTTTCCTGTTGCTGAATAAATGTGGCAAAAGCTGCTACGAATTTTACAATATCGACAGGTGTGAGCCCTTCACCTACGGCTCCGCCTATGGTACCTCGAATTCCGGATATTGACTTGATCAATGTCATATCATTTTGTAATTTAAAACCTATTTGCGCAAAGATAGCAAAAGAAGAACGTTTATAAAGGATCCGCCATCGCTAAAGCTTACGCTTGCGCAGAAGCTTCAGCGTAGGAGCACGGCGGATGAAAAAAAACATTACTTTTGCGGAAATAAAATGCCGGATTATACAGCGAATGATGTCAGAGGAACAAATACCATATGGTGACAGCGAACTGATCGAACGATTTGATGCGATGGTGAAGGATAATACCACCGTTTTCTTTGATGTTGACCAGTTTGAAGCCATCATTGACCATTATCTTGATCGCCAGGATACCACCAAGGTGAGCATAGCTGTTAATCTTGCCCTTGAGCAGCACCCGGAAAACACAGTCATCCACCTGAAACGGGCCAGGTTGCTCATTTTGCAGGGGAAGATCAAACGGGCGATAAAGTTGCTCAACGACCTGGAAGAAATAGAACCTGCCAATCCTGAAATATTATATACAAAAGCTTCCCTGTTCAGCCTCAATAAAAAATATGCAGAGGCCATCAGGGAATACGAGAAAGCATTGCTTGCCGGGGAAAACCCGGATGAGATCTATACCAATATTGCTTTTGAGTATGAAAACATGGGCAACTACAGCATGGCCATCAAGTATTTGAAAAAGGTATTGCGAATCAACCCCAATAATGATGCTGCCATCTACGAATTGTCATTCTGTTTCGAGATCGATAACAAGCTGGAAGAGGGGATTGATTTCTTTGATCTTTTCCTTAGCAGCTACCCTTACTCCAAAACGGCATGGTTTAACCTGGGCATTGCCTACAATCAGCTCGACCTTTACGAAAAAGCGGTTGAATCCTATGATTTTGCCATTGCCATTGAACCCTTATTTTCCTCTGCCTATTTTAACAAGGCAAATTCGCTGGCCAACCTCGAGCATTACAAGGCGGCAATCAGGGTTTACAGGGAAACTTTCAATTATGAAGAGCCTGAGGCCATGACTTACTACTACATCGGTGAGTGTTTCGAAAAGATGAACGCCTATGAGCAAGCCATCACCGAATATCAGCATGCTCTCGATATAGATGATAAGCTCGCGGAAGCCTGGATGGGTGTAGGTATTGCAAAAGATGAACTGGGACTCACCAAAGAAGCTTTAAAGTTTATGGAGAAGGCCACCGGTCTTGAAGACATTAACCCTGAGTACTGGTATATCCTTGGTGATGCACAAATCAGGGCAGGGCAAAAGGAAAAAGCCCTTCTTTCCTATAAAAAAGTTAGTGAACTGGACCCGTTTCACCCTGATATATGGGTAGATTATGCAGAACTCATTGCGAATGAAGATAAGCTCGATGAAGCACTGAGCATTCTCGCTAAGGGACTGGAAGCAGACCCACGTAATGCATCCATACTGTACAGGAGGTCATTGTATCTTCTGAAAAAAGGCAAAACTCAGGAAGCACACGCAGTCCTGGAAAATGCACTGGGCATCGACTACTCCAGGCATACCGAATTATTCGATTACATGCCCCAGCTGAAGAACGATTCAAACATCCTCAACCTGATCGAGTCATTCAAGGGAAAATAAGTACTTAGAGAATTTTAAGTACTTAAAGTATTTAGAGTACTTAAAGTATTTAGAGTACTTAAAGTATTTAGAGTACTTAAAGTATTTAGAGTACTTAAAGTATTTAGAGTTCGGAAGGCATAGATTTTGGGAGAATAAAACAGATTAACAGATTAACGATTAACGGATTAACAGATTAACGGATTAACAATTTAACCATTTAACCATTTAACAGTTTAACCATTTAACAGTTTAGCAATCAATATGCAGCGACTTAAGTTTTATTTTTTTCTGTTTCTGAAGGGGATGGCCATGGGGGCGGCCAATGTGATCCCGGGAGTTTCCGGCGGCACCATCGCCCTGATCACGGAGATCTTCGAAAGACTGATCAATGCCATTAAATCCTTTAATCTTACAGCAATAAAACTACTGCTCAAAGGAAAACTCAGGGAGTTTGCAAAATACACTGACCTGTATTTCCTGTTTGCGATCCTGGCCGGGATCATTGTCGCCATCGTCAGCCTGGCAAGGCTATTCGACTACCTGTTTACCGAATATCCGGTATATATCTGGGCTTTCTTCTTCGGATTGGTGCTGGCATCGGTATATTTTGTCGGAAAACGTATCACGAAGCTTACGCCTGCTGTTGTGGTCACCTTTGTCATCGGCACAGCCATAGCGGTGGTCATCTCTTTTATGAGTATGGGACGGGAAAGTGATAATTTCTTCTACCTCATCCTTTGTGGTGTGGCCGCCATATGCAGCATGATCCTTCCGGGTTTATCCGGCTCCTTCATCCTGTTCATCATGGGGAATTACCGACTTGTGGCCATCGATGCCATCAATGAAAGAGATATTTCCATACTTATTCCTGTTGGTATCGGGGCTGTTGGAGGCCTGATCGCATTTTCTCATATTCTTTCATGGGTCTTTAAAAAATTCAGGAATGAGACCATCTCCATACTTACAGGTTTCATCCTCGGCTCGGTAAGTATCCTCTGGCCCTGGCAAAAAGAAGTATACCTGGCAGATATTTCCGGCAATATTATATTGAAAGACGGTGAAGAGGTGATCACCCATTATACGCGTTACCTTCCTGATCAATTTGGTTCTGAGTTCTGGTTTACCATTGCCTGTGTGCTGCTCGGAATTATCAGTATCTGGGTGATAGAAAAACTCGCCAAAAACAAAGCCTGATGGATCATTACGGACTCATTGGGAATCCTGTTTCCCAGTCGCTTTCTGAAAAATATTTTACGGATAAGTTCATGCTTGAGGACATCGATGCACATTTTGAGCGCTTCCTGCTCAAAGACATCCATGGCCTTCCAAAGCTCCTCGATGCCTATCCCCAACTGAAAGGCCTGAGCGTGACCAGCCCTTTTAAAACTGAAGTGATCGCACACTGCACTGAACTTGACGAGACAGCTTCAAAGGTCAGGGCGGTGAACACACTGAAAATATTAAGAGAAGGCAACAAATTGACTATAAAGGGTTATAATACAGATGTGGACGGATTTTCCGCCGCACTCCTGCCATTACTGGGTAAGAAAAAGCCGGATGCACTCATCCTGGGTAGCGGTGGTGCGGCCAGGGCGGTAGCTTTTGCCTTGAACAGATTTGGCATGAATTACCGGGTTGTATCACGTAAGCCTGGAAAAAGTAAACTTACCTATGCGGATTTAAGCAGCAGGATCATTTCCCACCATAAACTTATCATCAATGCCACACCGCTGGGGATGGGCAGGCACCCAGATGCCTTCCCCGATATTCCGTACCGGCAACTCAGCCCCGACCATCTTCTATTTGACCTCATCTATAACCCACCTGAAACACCGTTCTTGCTAAAAGGAAAACAGTACAAAGTCAAAACCGAGAATGGACTTGTGATGCTGCAGGCGCAGGCAGAACGGGCGTGGGAGATATGGAACTGTAAGGATTAGACGATTGTCGAAAATTAAAAAGCCCCTACCGGAACCGGCAGGGGCTTATATCATGCCTCAATAAAGATTATTTCTTTTCCGGCTCTACTTCATCTTTGACTTCTATCGCCTTTTCCAGCATAGGCATTTTAGAGCTTGCCTCCATTGCTTCGTCAACAACAAAATGATCTAAATTCTTCACAGGTTCCGGAACTATATTATTTCCTGCATTCCTGACTTGTGGCAATTGGCCATTAGTTAATGTACCATTCTGGTAATATAATCCTTCTCCCTGGGCATTAAGGTCAGCATCATTGACGAGTCCACGCTGGATCTTTTCGTTATAATCTGAAGCGATCACATCAGCAGGCAGACTCATATTTTCAAAGCCTTTACGTTTACCTATGGCAATCCAACTGAACTGCACACTACTTTTTCCATTATCGTTTTCTGCAAGGCTGAAACTATTTCCATCAACCTGTTTTAGGTAAACACCTTTTGTTTGACCCATAGGTGTTACGGTAACAACGATAGGCTCTGTGGATGAAACCACATTTGCAAAAGCATCATCAAAATTGATCGTGGCTTTGCCATTTTGCATCTGGCCTACACCATATGTTTGCACAGTCATTTCTGTAGAAACCAGGGTGTACATTACATTGTTATGCCCGTTATTGTCTTGCTGTAAGTGTACATCCGCACCGGTACGATACATATCACCATGGGCATAAATACCATAATTTTTTCCTTCGGCATAAAGGCCGTATACATTACCATTGATTTTAGCTCCAAACAAGTCACCAAACACACCGATCCCAATGTTTGAGGCAGGGTCAGCAGCAGCTTTACCTGTGCCAACCTGTGTACTGGTAAAATATCCTCCCCATCGGGTCCCTCCACTGTCTTTATAACCAAGAGAACCCCATGCAATGGCGTTCCCAAAAGCACCAATAACACCTCCTGCCCTATTATCCGGATCCATTTCCGTATACCCTGCCACTCCAAATGAATAGGCGGTTCCTTCATAATTGTACCCGGTTACCCCACCAATGGTTGCACCATTACCATATGCGGTACCGGATTCTCCTGAATTCTGAACCCCAAGGCCTTTAATAGCATAATCACCAATGTTCAGATTCTGTGTAGAACTTCCGAGCTGACCATATACTCCAGATGAAGATGCACCCAGTATTCCAAAGAAATCTTCATCTCCATATTCACCATATACACCATAATCGTCTGAACCTATACCACCAAAATTGGGGGATGCTCCATTTCCTTCAGCACCATAAACGCCCCAATCGGTGCCTGTACCATCGAGTCCTACTGCTCCCCAGTAATATGTAACGAGGCCTCCGCTTCTTCCATACACACCATAAGTACTAGCTCCCAGGGCGCCTCTGTTTTCTGTCATTCCATGCTGTCCGTAAATTCCATGATATTGGGTTCCTACGTGGCCATAATTCATAATTGTTGGATTGTCATTTTGACCATATAGACCCGTACCAAGGCCATCTGACCATCCGCCAACAGCAATAATACTTGAAATATTTGATGTATTTGACATGGAAACCTGTATGCCCCTGGCATTTCCGGCTCCAGCTGTATTTTCAATAGAAAGTGCACGTGATTCCGCCGCAGTTTTTATAACATGTGCGGATGTGGCTCCTTGATAATTATGCCACAGCCTACCTAATGGCTTAATCATCCAAAAGTCATTTGCAAGATCAGAACTCATACTCCAATATGGATTGGCGGTAATATTATAAATATCGTGAAAAAACATTGTTGAGCCTTCATAGGCATAGGTGAGCTTAGGTGAGTAATTCTCTTCTGCATCAATAAACAGATGTCCTGGTCTGCCGTCAATTTCCAGTAGTGCACCTGGAGAAGTTGTTCCAATCCCTACATTTCCTGTATCGAAATACAAATCACTTCCCGATGAGGTCCAGTAACTGCCAATATTGGTTTCATCAGTGATCTTTTCCCAAACCGGTGATCCTGCAGTACCTATATTGTAATACAAACCCGTTGTATTGTCCGTCTGAAATATGACCAGACTGGTAGGCGGGTTTGAAATATTGTCCCGCTCGCTTTCAGTCATTCTCGGGAACAGAAAGCCTTTACTGTCTGATTGAAGATCAAGCATGGCAGAAGGATCTGCCGTTGCCGGAGGATTATCAGTTATTACAACCTGGGCGTATGCACTTTGCATCATGATGCCCAGTGCAATAAGCGATAAAAGGAGAATTTTTTTCATGGCGGCTTGGTTGAGTTTATTTTTATCTGTTTATTTACAATTTAACATTATACAAATATATATCAAATCCTACATCACAATTTACGTAAAAATTGCTAAGTGCTAACACCTATATATATATATAATTCATATATATAATATTGTTCCATGTTCCTATCTATCAATTTTTTAACTACGATAATAGTAATCTTTTCATTTTAATGGTAGCAATAAATCAACAATTTAATAAGCATTGTTTTCTTCAAATAAAGATTTAACTTGCATATCAAATGGATTTACGCAAATTATTAAAAGTATTAGGTCCTGGACTATTGTACGCAGGGGCAGCTGTTGGGGTTTCACATTTGGTACAATCAACACGGGCGGGTGCCGGATTTGGCTATGATCTAATATGGATTCTCCTTATTGCCAATATCTTAAAGTATCCATTTTTTGAGTTTGCCCCGCGCTATGCAAGCTCAACAGGATCCAGCCTCATCGAAGGCTATAAAAAGCTTGGATTATGGGCAGTCATTGCCTTTGCACTGCTTACCCTGGCAACCATGTTCACCATACAGGCTGCTGTCACAATTGTCACCGCCGGGCTGGTGGCCGATGTATTTCATTTATCCTTAGAGATTGTGCCCTTAAGTGCTATTATATTGAGCATCACCGTGCTGGTACTGATCGTTGGAAAATTTTCTATCCTTGACAAACTGATCAAATTTGTGATTATTATTCTCGCCATTTCAACCATTGTTGCCGTGATCTACGCCTTTGGAGCAGGAGTTCACCCAAAAGCCGAACACGTATCCCATTTCGACTGGTTGAGCAGAATCGACATTCTTTTCCTGATCGCATTTATCGGCTGGATGCCTGCGCCAATAGATGTTTCCGTTTGGTCCTCCCTATGGACAGTAGAAAAATCGAAAAAACTCGAATTTATACCAACCCTTCAGGAAAGCCTGACAGACTTTCGTATCGGCTATATCGGCACGGCTTTCCTGGCCTTGTGTTTCCTGCTTTTAGGGGCATTGGTAATGCATGGGAGTGGCGAGGAACTCTCTGCCAACGGTACTGAATTTGCCGGACAGCTCATCAATATGTACACTACGAATATCGGTATGTGGTCGCGACCGATCATTGCCATAGCAGCACTTATGACCATGTTCAGCACCACTCTTACCTGCATTGATGCTTACCCCAGGGTTATGCAGCCCATCACCAGGACTCTGATACCAAGCTTGCCAGACAGGAAAAGAGTACGCAGGATCATCTACTGGTCGTGGATCATCATTGTAACTGCAGGAGCACTCATCTTACTCAGATATTTTTCCACTTCCATGCGATTTATGGTGGATGTGGCCACAACACTTTCTTTCATCACTGCTCCCGTTCTGGCCTTCATGAATTTTAAGGTGGTCACCAGCAAGCATATGCCTGAATCAACAAGGCCCCAACGCTGGTTGCGTATATGGGCCTGGATTGGGATGGTTTTCCTGACGCTGTTTACCTTATTTTATATAGCATGGAGGTTGGGTGTGGTGAGTTGGTAGGTATTGGGCATTGCAGGCACTCGGCACTCCTGATCCAGCATCCAGTACCTTAAAATATTTTATTCATCTCCTGCCAGAACAGACTTCAAGTCCCCAAGTCCATAATAAACTTCTTTTAGGAGATTACGTTCATCCAGGATGATGAATGCAGGGAGTTGTGTTATCCCGGCTCCCATGATCAATGAGCTGCCGGTTTTAAGGCCGCTCTGCAGGCCAAAAGGTGCTTCTTTTCGCAGGAGTTCTGCGAGTTCACCCTCCTGATCTCCGTTTGGGACGAGAATAACCGGAAGACGGATCTGCTTTTCGCCCATAAAATCATACAATCCTGCAACAGCCGCAATTGAGGCCGGGCATTCGGTGGAATACAGTGCAAGGATCTTTGAAATTCCATAAAAGCGGTCAAGGCTGTACATCTTGTTAAGATCCGGCCCTCCGAAAACATTAAAGGTGTATGGTATTTGTGACGGCCTGGGGGTGGCACCGGCATATTGTTCGCATTTAACAATATCAGGATATGTCTCTGCCAGCAAAGCAGCCATATCCGTTTTTCCGTCCCTGAGAAAATCGGTCAGGAAAAAATCAATAAGTTCCTTTTCGCCCAGGGATAAGCCGGGGCCATTCAGCCATTCTGAGATATCAAAAAGCACTGCCTGATTGAGAACACCCCTGTCCTGAATGATATGCTCATTCATCCCAACATAAGCCCTGCCAAGCCTGATCGTCAGATCTGAATGATACAATACATCATAATTATTGTTGATAAAGTCCAGAATCTGTAGTTTTATGAAGGCCATATCTTCCCCTGTTTCCACCACTGCAGCCCTTCGGATCAGGAATTCTCCTTCCAGAAAGATCACTGCATTCAAAGGTTTCTCCGACATAATTTCATCAGGGAATTTGTCCAGCGATTGTTGAAGTTTTTCTTTGAGTGTCAGGGTCTCCAGGGAATCTGTTGCCTCAGAATATGCTTTTATCAGGCTGTCGAGCGATTCGAGCGCGTTTATCCTGCTATAGAAGAATTCATTTTCAGGATCGCATGGAAAAGAAAATCCTTCATTCCATTCCAGGCAAACGGGATCATATTCCAGGATCAATGGCCAGGTGCTTTTGCCTTCGGCATACATGTTAATATATCCATGATAGCTTGTAAAATAATCGATCTGCCCGGAATCGTCAACCCTGATGCTCCCAAGCTCAATTGTGCGGAGCCCCTCGTAGCCATCAAAATAGACTTTTGTTCCTGGAGGAAAAGGAACGCTTCCAACAACACTAATCAGATCCTGCGAATGCAGGCTGGTAAATGGAAGCAAGATGAACAGCAGCAAGATGGTTTTTTGTCTCATACGCCGAGTTTTAAACCAGCAAGGTAATGATATATTTTGATCATCAGGAATTACTGCACAGGGGCAGTATATGTTGCCTCTCGTGCTGCAGCTTCCTGCAACCATTCAGGGACTACTGTTATTAAGAACTCATTCTTGTCGTTCTGCATTTTTTCAACAGGAAATCCAATAAAGGCATGGGCCTTTGCTTTTGTTGTAATATCAGGATACGGGATTTCTGTCATTTGTCCGTATGAAGCAAGCAACCTTGCCAATGATACACGGGCCTCCTGGGCATGGTCAATTGATTTCCCGATGACCCGTGATATCTCAAGCGGTGAATGAAATGAACCACCATGGCTGGCAGCGGCATAATCCCAATACCATTGTGCAGCACGAATGAGGTATAAAATATCTTTCATCTCCTCATCCGTTGCACCCGCATCCCAGGCAGCTTTCGCTTCCACATGAGCACGTACGATCTGTATTTCAGCTTTGTCACGGATCTCGATTACCTTTCTCTGGCGATCATAGACATTTTGTGTCAGTGTAGCTTCACTCTCGCGGTGGCACACCTGGCAGGAAGATGCTATATGTTGCAAAGGACTGGTCAAATGGTGATTGGTAAACTTTTGCCCTCCCTCACTGTGATATGGCATATGACAATCGGCACAGGCAACCCCTCTTTCAAAATGGATCCCGGTCATAAACACTTCATATCCGGGATGCTGTGCTTTCAGCATCGGGGCCTTGCTGAGCGAATGCGTCCAGTCAGAGAATCCGATCTCATCATAATATTTCAGCATGCCTTCTGCTGTTGTACCCTCTTTCCAGGGGTAGGTCAGATATGGTACACCCTCTACAGGAACTTTCTTATTGAAATAATATTCAACATGGCACTGTGCACATACCAGTGACCTCATTTCCTGGTGTGTTGCTTTGGTGATGTCTTTACCAATACTTTCATAGGCTTCGATCAGGGCGGGTCTTGTAATTCGAAGGTCCAGGGTATTGGGTTCATGACAATCGGCACATCCGATTGCATTAACAATCTCCGGCCCATGGGATGCCCATTGCCCGTTATAGAACTCAGCAATCCCAATTTCGTTCATAAGCCGTGGTACATCAGGGCCTTTGCAAGTCCAGCATGTATTTGGCATAGGTCCGTCGTCCGGCCCTTTTGGGGCACCGGTACGCAGAGTTGCATGAATATCTTCAATGGCATAAAAATGGCCCCTTCCCTGATTATAATCCTTAGCGAAACCATAACCTGCCCACAATACAACAAGCCTTGGATCTACCTCCAGCATATCGATGACGGTATTTCCGTTGTACAGAGTTTTAAAAGAAGTATCAGCTGTCTGATAGTAAGATTCAAACTCCCTGGGAAAGTTTTTCCCCCATTCCTCATTCCGGGGTTCATAATCACTCAATTTTACAAGCGGTTTATTAACAAAAACAGCTTCAGCTCTTCGTTCCATTACCGATGAGGCAAGCAGACCGAGAACGAAAACAAGGACCAGGGTAAAAAGAAATAGCAGCCAGTTTACCCAGGATTTTCTTTTTGATTTCATAACATTAGATTTTTATCTATTAATTTATTTCTTCATTAGTTTATTTAACCAGCCAGGTACCGGACTTTCCGGTCCCGGGATCCTTGCATATGGAACACTTGATAAACTATGCACCCTCCCATGCGGAGTTTCCCTGTGACATTCCCAGCAAGGCCTCATGTTAAAGCTATCATGGTATGTTGTCGTCATTGTAAGCAATTTCGCGTCATGAACAAGATCAGCGTGACATCGAATGCAATTCTGGTGTACAACCCTTTTCCCATCTTCCTTAATAAAAATGCTCTGTGGTTCAAGCCTCAGTGTAAACATATATGCATGCCTAAGTCCATCCTTAGCCTTGAAGTAATATTTATTGAAAACATTATTATGAGGTACATGGCAATCATTACAATTTGCAACTTCCCTGTGTGAGCTATGGGACCATGTAGCATATTCCGGTGCCATGATATGGCAGTTGACACAGGTTTTTGATTCATCCGACAGGTATGACACCGCATTGGATATATATACCAGGTAAAAAAGCAAACCCAACATGGCTCCAGAGATAACTGCAGCCACCCTGCCCCAGCCCTGAGGCGGCATAAAATATCTAAAGATCATTTTCATTACTTATTGGCTTTAACACAATTAAGGTAATTGTGTACTATAATTCATGTAGCTGATCAAAATTACGCCTTTATTCTTTACTCCCACAAGTCAAATACAATTTATAATATCTCTAAATTATTGAGTATTACGACTTCTGTTAAACTTTCTGATCCACAGCACAAGGCCTGAGATCAGAATCATTAACACGCTGAGCCCGAAAAGTGGAATGAATAAAATATAGAAATCTTCGGTTGTTTTCAGCTAGCTGTTCATCTTATGATGATCGGTGGCCGGCAGGTAGTTCATCTTTTGCTCATCCCTTCTCTGTTCTGCAGCTGGAATTTCCAATAGATATTGATTTGAGGAAAGAAATTTTTATTACACCCACTCCTCAGAAAGAATATCCCCACGAATTCCCACAATGGTTTTCTTTATCGGGATATTCCTGGATGCGTTGGCGACAGCCATTTTTGCCATTTGTACCAAGCCGCCACAACAGGGTACTTCCATCATCATCACATGTAGCGTATTGATCTTTGCATCATCGATCAAACTTGTGAGCTTCTGTACATACACTTCTGTGCCGGAATCCAATTTCGGGCATGCAATTGTCAGGCTTTTTCCCTTGAGGTATTTGCCGTGAAAATTTCCAAGCGAAAAGGCCACGCAATCTGCAGCCAAAAGGACATCAGCATTATGGAAATATGCTGCATTCGGGTTGATCAGGTGCATCTGTACCGGCCAGTGCCTCAAGGCCGAAGGAAGGTCTGACCCGTTAACACCAGGAGTAGTTTCCCCAGCGCTATTTACGGCATCCGTATCAATATCAAAAACAACTGTTGCAGATCCCGGGCATCCACCAGTACAGGCCTCCGGTTCCGACCTTTGATGTACTTTTTCCTGCACTTCTTCTATGGTAAAAGGCAGGTCGTTTTGTTCCTTCAGAAATCCGAGTGCCTCCATTAAAAAGTCCATTTCTCCATGCTCCTTGAGATGTTTAAGGTGGGCCACAACAGTGTTAAACCCATGCTTAACAATCTCTGCCATCACGGCAGTTTCATTATATGGTTCGGCTTCACGGACTTCAATGTCTATGGCTCCCTCCGGGCAATCCCCAATACAGGCCCCCAGGCCATCACACATCAAATCGCTTACCAGGCGGGCTTTTCCGTCGATAATTTGCAGGGCCCCCTCAGGGCATGCCGGAATGCATAATCCACAGCCATTGCACTTATCTTCATCAATTTTTATGATCTCTCTTTTCATGTATTTACTATTATGGTATTTAATTACGCAAATGTACTTTTAAAAAACGTAAACGGGAATATTTTTAGATAAAAAATGCATTGTTGGGGTTTATTATTGGGTACAAGGTACAAGGTACAAAGTACAAGGTACAAGGTACAAAGTAAAAGGTACAAGGTACAGGGTGCAGGGGACGGGGGACGGGGTGCGGGGGTAAGGTAAAGGGAGATTGAAGAAGGAGATGGAGAAGGAGATGGAGAAGGCGATAGAAGATAGAAGAGAGTATATTCAGAAAAGTGTGTCAGGAGTTTAATTAACTAATGATTAATAACTTTGACACATGAAAAAGAAAAAAAGAGTTGTTCGACCTCGATTAGAGGATTTAATCCCAGATGACGATCGTCGAAAAGAAATAGTAAGCCGTCTTTACAATGGGGATCCTATTGTTGGCGA
>JAIOSQ010000202.1 GCA_021107535.1 Bacteroidales bacterium
AAGCTGGCTGACCAGGTTGGCAATATATGCCTGTGCCTGGAAACCAGTGATAAGAATGGTTAGATAACGGGTGATCTGATTGATCTTTTTTCTTCCGCTTTCACCTTCTTTCTGTAGTTTCTGGAAGTAGGGAAGAGCCATTCCAAGCAACTGCACAACGATGGATGCAGAAATATATGGCATAATCCCCAATGCAAAGATGGATGCATTGGAAAATGCACCTCCCGAGAACATATTGAGCAAGCCAAGTAAGCCGGAACTGGTCTGGCTTTGAAGAGCCGCAAGTTCTGAGGGATTAACACCCGGAAGCACAACATATGATCCGAGGCGATAGATCAGGACAATACCAATGGTATAAAGGATCCTGTTTCTCAGCTCCTCAATCTTATATATATTCCTTATAGTCTGGATTAACCTTTTCATTAAGCACTAAAGTTTTATTGCAACGCCTCCCTGGGCTTCAATTGCACTGATTGCTTTTTCAGAAAATGCATGGGCTTTTATCTCAAGCTTTATTGTTAGTTCGCCACGTCCGAGGATCTTGATCAGATCCTTTTTTGAGGCCAGTCCGTTTTTAACAAGCACCTCCTGGTCTATGCTGCTGAGTTTTTTTTCTTCAGCAAGTTTCTGCAGTGTATCGACATTGATACCATGATATTCAACCCTGTTAATGTTTTTAAACCCGAACTTGGGAACACGCCTGTACAGGGGCATCTGTCCGCCTTCAAAGCCAGGTTTTCTACTATAACCTGACCTGGATTGTGCTCCTTTGTGGCCACGAGTAGAAGTACCACCTTTTCCGGACCCTTGTCCGCGTCCGATACGCTTCCTGTTTTTTGTTGAACCTTTAGCCGGTTTAAGATTACTTAAATCCATCTCTTTTTTGTTTATGCTGTTATTTTTTATCTTCTTCTATTTCGATCAGATGTTTTACTTTCTCGATCATCCCTGCAACCTGAGGGGATACTTCCACTTCGATTGTCTGATTTAACCTTTTAAATCCGAGGGCACTGAGGGTTCTTTTCTGGCGTTCAGGCCTTCCAATGCCGCTTCTTACCTGTTTTATTCTAAGTTTTTTCATCGCTGATACTTTCTTTGCTTTTATCTTTGTTGTATTAGCCATTAAACACCTTGTCAATACTAATGCCCCTGAGTTCTGCAATGGTATGTGCGTCTCTCAACTTGAGCAGTGCATCGATGGTTGCTTTCACTACGGAATGCGGATTTGATGAGCCTTTTGACTTGGCGAGAACATCCTTAATTCCTACACTTTCGAGTACAGCGCGCATCGCACCACCGGCAATAACTCCGGTACCGGGTGCCGCCGGCTTAATAAATACTTGTGCACCACTGAATTTCCCGGTTTGCTCATGAGGAATTGTCCCTTTCAGGACCGGTACTTTTACAAGATTTTTCTTAGCATCATCAATCCCTTTTGCAATGGCAGAAGTGACTTCTTTTGCTTTACCGAGACCATGGCCAACCACACCATTTTCGTTTCCAACAACCACGATGGCAGAAAAACTGAAAGTTCTTCCTCCCTTGGTTACTTTGGTAACACGCTGTATGCTGACGAGCCTGTCTTTAAACTCGATCTCGCTTGATTTTACTCTTTTAACATTAACGTTTGACATAATCCTTTAAAATTTAAGTCCGCTTTTTCTTGCAGCTTCTGCTAATGATTTAATTCGTCCGTGATACAGGTATCCGTTTCTGTCGAAGATGACATTTTCGATTCCCGCCTCTTTTGCTTTTTCAGCGATTAGCTGACCAACAAGTTTAGCTTGTTCCAGCTTAGGTACTTTTTTATCTGCAATCCCTTTTTCGCGGGAAGAAGCTGAAATCAGTGTTTTTCCTTCAGCGTCGTCAATCAGTTGTGCGTAGATTCCCTTGTTGCTCCTGAATACTGTAAGCCTGGGCCTGGCAACTGTTCCGCTTGAAATGGTTTTTCTGATCCTTAACTTGATCCTGTACCTTCTGAATTGTTTCCTGTCTTTTATCTTTTTCATCCTTTCAGGATTTTAAATATTCTTACAAATTTCTATTCTGCCGCAGCTTTACCGGCTTTTCTCCTGATTTGCTCGCCTTTGAACAGAATTCCTTTACCCTTATATGGTTCGGGTTTACGGAAAGACCTGATCTTGGCAGCTACCTGTCCGATAAGCTGTTTATCATGTGATTTTAGTACAATGAGAGGGTTTTTACCTCTTTCAGTTACTGTTTCAACTTTCACTTCTGCCGGAAGCTCAAGGAATATACTGTGAGAATATCCTAATGCGAGTTCCAGTACCTGGCCCCGGGCGTTGGCTTTGTAACCAACACCTACCAATTCCTGCTCAGTAGTATATCCTTCTGTAACACCGATTACCATATTGTTAATCAGAGCCCTTGAAAGGCCGTGTAACGATTTGTGTTCCTTTGAGTCGCTAGGCCTGTCAATGGTCAGTTTGCCATTTTCAAGTTTCAGTTTCATAGTTTTATGAAGCTGTTGCTGAAGCTCTCCGAGTTTACCTTTCACGGAAACCAAGTTATTGTCGGAGATGTTGATTTCAACCCCTTCCGGCACTGTGATGGGTAATTTTCCTATACGTGACATATCTTTATAACTCCTGTTTTTAACTTACATAACATAAAACTTCACCGCCCACATTTTCTTTCCTGGCTTCTTTGTCGGTCATTACACCGGTAGAAGTAGAAAGAATGGCGATGCCAAGTCCGTTCAATACCCTTGGAAGATCGTCGGCACCGACATATTTCCTGAGGCCCGGCTTGCTGATCCGCTGAAGATTATTGATGGCTGGCTGCTTGGTCACCGGGTGGTATTTTAGTGCGATCTTAATGGTGTCCTGCTTGTTGCCTTCGTCTTCAACGAATTTATAATTCAGGATATACCCTTTCTCATGCAATATCTTGGTGATGTCTTTTTTGATATTGGATGCCGGGATATCTACAATCCTGTGTTTTGCCATAACTGCATTTCTGAGTCTGGTCAAATAATCTGCAATTGGATCTGTCATCTTAAATATTCATTTATAATATTACCAGCTAGCTTTTTTGATTCCCGGGATCAGGCCCTGTAATGCCATTTCCCTGAAGTTGATACGGGATACCCCGAACTGACGCATATAGCCTTTGGGCCTGCCGGTCAGGCTGCACCTGTTATGTATTCTTACAGGTGAAGCATTTTTCGGAAGTTTCTGAAGACCGATATAGTCGCCTTTCGCGATCAGTTCAGCTCTTTTGGCAGCATATTTTGCCACGAGCTTTGCCCTTTTCACTTCACGGGCTTTCATTGATTCCTTAGCCATATTCTATCTGTTTTGATTTTTAAAGGGTAATCCAAATTCTTTTAACAATGCAAGGGCTTCCTTGTCATTTTTTGACGAGGTAACGATGGTAATGTCCATCCCGTTAATGTTGTGCACTTTGTCAATATCAATCTCGGGAAAGATGATCTGCTCGGGTATTCCGAAAGTATAGTTTCCTCTGCCATCGAAACCCTTGTCGTTGACCCCCCTGAAATCCCTGATCCTGGGAATGGCAACAGCCACCAACCTGTCAAGGAATTCATACATATTGTCACCACGCAGGGTTACTCTCACACCTATCGGCATGCCCTTACGTAATTTAAAGTTGGAGATGTCTTTTTTCGATTTGGTTGACACGGCACGCTGACCAGTGATCATAGTCATCTCTTCAATGCCTGCATCAATTAACTTCTTATCGATAATTGCCTGTCCAAGTCCTTGGTTCACGGAGATCTTAAGGATCTTCGGCACCTCCATTTTGTTCTTGTACTCGAACTGTTTCACCAGTGCAGGAACGATTTCCTCGTAGTACCTGGTTTTAAGTCTAGGTGTATATTCCATTATTTAATAACCTCCCCTGATTTTTTTGAATATCGGACCGATTTGCCGGTCTTGTCATCTGTTATCTTTCCAAGCCTTGTAGGATTTCCTTTGGAGTCGATCACTTTCAGGTTAGAAATGTGGATGAAGGCTTCTTTTTTGATGATCCCGCCTTTGGGGTTATCGGCATTGGGTTTGGTGTGTTTGCTCACTTCATTCACACCTTCAACAATGACCTTGTAGGCCTTTGGGTCTACCTTGAGTACCCTGCCCTGCATACCTTTTGATTCGCCGGTAATGACCATCACTGTGTCGCCTTTCTTGATATGTAATTTGCTTGCCATTTCTTTCTGGTATTAGGTCTCGCTTAAAGCACTTCAGGTGCCAGTGAAACAATTTTCATAAATTTCTTATCCCTCAGTTCTCTGGCAACAGGGCCGAAAATACGGGTGCCGATCATCTCTCCTGTTGGATTGAGCAATACCACTGCATTGTCATCGAAGCGAATATATGATCCATCCGGGCGCCTGATCTCCTTTCTTGTCCTGACGACAACCGCCCTGACCACAGTGCCTTTTTTTACATTGCCGGAAGGCAATGCATTTTTTATAGTTACCACGATCTGGTCACCTATTGAGGCGTACCTTCTTTTGGTTCCGCCAAGGACACGGATACAGAGCACTTCTTTGGCACCACTGTTATCAGCAACTAATAGTCTTGATTCTTGTTGTATCATTTTTATTTAGCTCTTTCAACGATTTCTACTAACCTCCAGCATTTATTTTTGCTCAGGGGCCTTGTTTCCATGATGCGTACGGTATCACCGATGTTGCAGTCATTATTTTCATCGTGGGCGATAAACTTTGAGCTTTTCTTTACGAACTTTCCGTAAATTGGGTGTTTCACATTACGGGTTACCTGCACGATAATGGATTTATCCATCTTGTTGCTCACAATGACCCCGGTTCTTTCTTTTCTAAGATTTCTTTCCATCTTATTATTGATTATTATCTTCTTCTAATTGTCTTCTTCTAATTTCGGTTTCCATCCTGGCGATGGCTTTTTTATAAATCTTGATCTTGTTAGGGTTTTCCAGCGGGGAAACAGCGTGGTTCAGCCTGAGCTTGACCAGGTGTTTCTTATCCTCTTCAAGCCTTTCAAGCAATTCCGCGGTACCTAATTCATTGATAACTTCCTGTTCCATCTTAATATTTGTTTATTATTCAACGTAATCTCTTCTTACGACAAACTTGCATCTTACCGGGAGTTTCTGTGCTGCCAGCCTGAGGGCTTCTTTGGCAATATCCAGGGGCACGCCTTCTGCCTCAAAAAGTATTCTTCCCGGGCTTACCCTGGCAACGAAATATTCAGGGGCACCTTTCCCTTTACCCATACGTACTTCCGCAGGTTTCTTAGTGACTGGCTTGTCGGGGAAAACCCTGATCCAAAGCTGTCCTTCACGTTTCATATGACGTGTAACAGCCTGACGGGCAGCCTCGATTTGCCTTCCGGTGAGCCAGCAGGGTTCCAGGGCTTTGATCCCGAACGAACCAAACGCCAATTGGTTACCGCGCCCGGCATTTCCTTTCATCTTGCCTTTCTGCTGCTTTCTATACTTGGTTTTCTTTGGCTGTAACATTTATTTATGTTTTAATATTATACTATTTTTATCTTCTTTTTCCACCACCACGTCCGGCTTTTCTCGGGGGTTGTTTTTTCTGTGCTTCGCTGAGTGAAGGTACCAATTCCGGTTTGCCGTAAATCTCACCTTTACAGATCCATACCTTGATCCCGATCCTGCCATATGTAGTGTGTGCTTCAACCTTTGCATAATCAATGTCGGCACGAAGGGTATGCAACGGAATACGACCGTCTTTATATTGTTCACTGCGGGCCATTTCAGCTCCGCCCAGCCTGCCGGAGATCACAACCTTGATCCCTTCGGCCCCGATGCGCATGGTTGATGCAATCGAAGTCTTGATGGCACGGCGAAATGAGATCCTGCCTTCAATCTGTTTAGCAATTGAGTTAGCTACTATGGTGGCATCCAATTCAGGACGTTTGATCTCGGAAATATTGATCTGAATTTCCTTTTTGGTCAGCTTTTTCAACTCTTCCTTCAGCTTATCTACTTCTGTGCCGCCTTTTCCTATGATAATACCAGGGCGCGCAGTGAAGATTGTTATGGTAACCAGCTTCAGGCTGCGCTCAATAATGATCTTTGAGATCCCTGCTTTTGCCAGACGGGCATTGAGGTATTTGCGGATTTTATTATCCTCAAGCAATTTGCTTCCGAAGTCCTTACCTCCGTACCAGTTGGAATCCCATCCTTTGATGATCCCTAAGCGAAGTCCTATTGGATTAGTCTTTTGTCCCATTAATATCTTATTTTTTAATTTTTCTAGTTTTCAAACATTTCAGTTGTACTGCCAAGCACCAGTGTCACGTGATTTGAACGCTTCCTGATCCTGTGTGCTCTTCCCTGTGGGGCCGTCCTGATCCTTTTCAGCATCCTGGCGCTGTCTACATGAATATCTTTGATGAACAGCTTGCTTTCCTCGATCCTTACACCTTCATTTTTGGTTTGCCAGTTGGCAATAGCCGAACGCAGCAGTTTGTGTACCCTGATGGCGGCTTCCTTGGGTGAATGTTCCAGAACGCTAAGTGCAGCCATAACATCCATTCCCCTGACCAAATCGGCAACCAGTCTCATTTTTCTCGGAGAAGTAGGACAATTATTCAGCTTGGCAAAGTATTGACTTTTCTTCGCTTCTTTTAATTGTTCCGCACGATTTCTTTTTCTTGCTCCCATTATGATTGTCTTTATTATTTTCTAATTATCTTTTGCCTTTACTCCCGGCATGCCCCCTGAACTGGCGGGTAGGGGCGAACTCACCCAGTTTATGCCCAACCATGTTTTCAGTAATGTAAACAGGTATGAACTTATTCCCGTTATGGACTGCGATGGTTAGTCCAACGAAGTCGGGAGAGATCATAGAAGCCCTTGACCAGGTTTTGATCACAGTTTTCTTTTTGCTTGCGGCCTGCTCCAGAACTTTCTTTTCCAGTTTGTAATGTATATAAGGTCCTTTTTTTAACGAACGACTCATGGTGAAATGCGATTAATTATTTTTTACGTTTTTCGATGATATACTTGTTGGATTGCTTCTTCTTCGACCTGGTTTTGTAGCCTTTTGCAGGCAATCCTTTTCTTGATCTCGGGTGTCCGCCTGAGGCTCTGCCTTCACCACCACCCATTGGATGATCGACCGGGTTCATAGCAACACCACGTGTTCTCGGACGACGTCCAAGCCAGCGTGATCTGCCTGCCTTGCCTGATTTCTCAAGCTGGTGATCAACATTTGATACCATGCCGACGGTAGCTTTACAGCTCTGCAGGATCATCCTTGTTTCACCTGATGGAAGTTTGATCACGGCAAATCTTCCTTCACGGGTCATAAACTGAGCGTAAGAACCAGCGCTGCGTGCGAGTTTCGCACCCTGTCCGGGCCTGAGTTCAATATTATGAATGATCGTTCCAAAAGGAATTTCGCTCAGGTACATGGTGTTCCCGATATTTGGTGCAACACCTTTTCCTGATAAAATCTCCTGGCCTACTTCGAGCCCATGTGGAGCAACGATATACCTTTTTTCTCCATCTGCATAAAACAAAAGGGCGATCCTGGCAGTACGATTCGGATCATATTCAATTGACTTAACGGTTGCAGGTATGTTGTCCTTTTCCCTTTTAAAGTCAATGACCCTGTATCTCTGCTTGTGGCCGCCACCCCTGTAGCGGATAGTCATTTTACCTTCACGATTTCTACCCCCGCTTTGTTTCATAGGAGCCAGAAGACTCTTCTCCGGGTTGGATGTCGTGATGTCGTCAAATGCGCTGATAATCTTGAAGCGCTGACTCGGTGTTGTTGGTTTGTATTTCTTTAAAGCCATCTATCTAAATATTGCTATAAAAATCAATTGTTTCACCTTCGGCTACTGTAATAATAGCCTTTTTGTATGAAGCTGCTTTTCCGCTGATGATCCCGGTTTTTGTATACCTGGACTTGGTTTTACCCCTGTAGGTCATCGTGTTTACGGAAATCACATCCACGCCGTACAGTTCTTCAACGGCTGCTTTGATCTGGAGTTTATTGGCTTTCCTGTTTACGATAAAACCGTAGCGGTTCATCTTTTCGCCCATTTCTGTCATTTTCTCCGTGATCACCGGTTTAATAATGATGTTCATTGCTTGTGGGTATTATGATTATGCTAATATCTTTTCAATCTCTTTCATCGAACTTTCAGCGATCAACAGCTTGTTGGCATTCAGAATATCATATGTATTCAGGCTATTGACATTGATCACCTTCGCTTTCTGAATGTTCCTTGCTGAAAGCACAATATTATTATTGGTTTCCGGAAGTACAAGAAGCGTTTTTTTATCAGTCAGGTCAAAATGTTCTAAAAACTCAATAAAACTTTTTGTCCTTATTTCTTCAAAACTGAAATCTTCAAGAATAACTAACTCCTGGTCTTTGGCTTTGTAAGTAAGCGCAGAACGACGAGCCAGTTGTTTCACTTTTTTATTCAGCTTGAATCCATGATCCCTTGGTTCAGGACCGAAAGCCCTTCCACCACCGCGGAATATTGGGTTTTTTATGTCGCCGACACGAGCGGTACCAGTACCTTTCTGCTTTTTTAGTTTACGCCTGCTGCCTTTAATAGCATTTCTTTCCTTGCTGCTGTGGGTACCCTGCCTGCGATTGGCCATGATCTGCTTGGTGTCAAGCCAGATAGCATGGTCGTTGGGCTCAATACCAAAGATCGCTTTGTTCAGCTTGATCTTTTTGGTACTTTTTTCTCCGTTTATTTTATATACTTCTAACTCCATCTTTCAACAATTACATATGAACCATTGGGGCCGGGAATGGCACCTTTAACTAATAGCAGGTTTTTTTCGGGGATAACCTTGATCACTTGCAGGTTGATAAGTTTCACCCTATTTCCACCAGTCTGGCCTCCCATACGCATGCCCTTGAATACCCTCGAAGGGTAAGAAGATGCACCGATGGAACCAGGGGCACGCAACCTGTTGTGCTGCCCGTGGGTGGCGTCATTCACACCTTTAAAACCATGACGCTTGACAACACCCTGGAATCCTTTTCCTTTTGAGTATCCGACTACGTCTATAAATTCACCTTCTTCGAAGATATCAACGGTGAGTACATCACCGTATTTCTTCTGATGGCCGGCCTCAAACCTTGTGAATTCCCTGATTATTTTCTTTGGGCTTACACTGGCTTTTGAAAAGTGGCCTTTGAGGGCTTTTCCGGTATGTTTGTCTTTCTTGTCATCATAGGCAAGCTGAATAGCATCATAGCCATCAATATCCTTGGTTTTCACCTGGGTTACAACGCAAGGTCCTGCTTCAATGACAGTACACGGTATATTTTTTCCATCATCATTAAAGATGCTGGTCATTCCGATTTTTTTACCAATTATTCCTGACATTACTCTATCATTTAAACTTTATCATACTTTGATCTCAACTTCAACGCCACTGGGAAGTTCCAGCTTCATCAAGGCATCAATCGTTTTACTGGTGCTGCTGTAAATATCCAGCAGTCTTTTGTAAGAACAAAGCTGGAATTGCTCCCGGGCCTTCTTGTTTACAAAAGTTGATTTGTTCACTGTAAAGATCTGTTTGTTGGTGGGCAGCGGGATCGGGCCGCTTACCACAGCACCAGTGGATTTTACAGTTTTTACGATCTTTTCGGCCGATTTATCAACCAAATTATAATCATATGATTTTAACTTAATTCTGATCCTCTGACTCACGATTTTCTTTATTTAAGATCTTATTAATAATTTACGACGTATCCTTTTATATTATATAAAACATCATCAAGTATCTCTCTGGGGAGTTCCGCATAATGTAAAAACTCAAGATTGGCATTGCCACGGCCTGAGGTCAGCGTACGTAATGTGGTTACGTAACCAAACATCTCGGCCAAAGGTGCCCTGGCTTTGATTTCCTGAAGACGGTTCACTGTTGATAATCCTTCCAGTTGCCCTCTTCTTTTGTTCAGGTCGCTGCTTACTTCGCCTACGTATTGATCGGGGGTGGTAACCACAACCTGCATAATGGGTTCCAACAGCACCGGGCCTGCTTTCTTACAGCTTTCCCTGAATGCCATTCCGGCGGCAACTTCAAAAGACAAAGCATCCGAATCTACCGAATGATGATTGCCATCAATAAGCCGCACTTTCAGGCTTACCA
>JAIOSQ010000180.1 GCA_021107535.1 Bacteroidales bacterium
GACTTATTTACCAGTATAAAACCGAATAGGGGGCTTGAAATTCAATTTTAGCTTAAATTTGCTCTACAACCCCTGCAAATACGTTTGGAAAATAGAATATTAAATTTTAACCGGACAGTAGTGATTCGAAACTCAGCACTCTAAAATCCACCCAACACTCAACATCCAAAACTCAAAACTTATAGAATTTTCTTAATCAGCCTCAACTTATGCGAATAGCCGCCTGTTCCCACATTGTAGATCCCGTTGTGGTCGACCTTGTCGATCCTGACCTTACCCGAGGCATGAATAACCCGGCTATCGGACATGAGGATGCCGGTATGGGTGATCATGCCTTCCTCATCATCGCAAAAGATCAAATCGCCGGGCTTTGCATCGGATATAAAGCTGATGGTCTCTCCCTGTGAGGCTTGCTGCGTGGCATCCCGTAAAAGTTGCACACCGCCTAATTTATAGGCCATCTGTGTAAATCCGGAACAATCAATGCCAAATGGTGAACGACCGCCCCATTGGTAGGGTGCATGCAGATACATCAGTGCCATCTCAAGGATCTTTTCCCTGCCCGAATCATGTGGGATCTTTTCGGTCAGGCCGTCAAAGAAATATTCATGTTCCCCGGCAGAGAAAGCCTGCTTGCTGAGGCCATGAAAAGAACTTCCAAGCAATATGGGGAAATAGATGCCGATGCTCCTGTTTTCAATAAGTTGAACCAGTTCAGTACTCACATGGCAGGGGAGTTCCTGTAGGCGACGGAACTCAGCTTCACTGATCTCGTGATATAAGGATTTGTTAATCCATCCCTCATAATTGTCGTAACTGATCCTGACCTGCAGCCATTCATCGGTTTCATCCATAACGGCATATAACTCACCAAATAATAATTGTGTGCACATCTCTGCCCGGTGCGATGGTTCCATCCGGACCGGTATCAGGCTAACGTGGCAAAATCCAAAAGACATTCGTGCTTAGAGTTTTAATAAAGTCCGTGCTTAGAGTTTAATATTAAGTTAAATATCCAAGCTATATACAACACCTTTATATACCAAAATTAATCATATTATCATGATGATATGATGAAAAGATGAAAAATTCATAATTTCGCAGTTGAAAAAGATCACGATGAAAAAAATCTTCCTGTTTATCAGAAACCAATACCAGGTCATTTTTAAGGGCTTTTTGTTTATTATGGCTGTTGCCATACTGGTATGGATATTCCCAAAAGAAGGCTTATTCAAATATGAGTTTTCTAAAGGGAAACCCTGGTTGCATGAAGACCTCTATGCTCCTTTCGACTTTGCAATTTCCAAAACAGACGAAGACATTGCCACTGAGGAACTGGAAGCGGTGCAGGGATTGCCATATTATTTCAAGTACATTGAAAATGATACCGTATTAAAAAGAGAAGAGATCAAATCCGGTTTTCTGAAATACTGGGAGGCATCGGTGCCCGATTCTCTGGATAATATTGCATACAGAAGCAGGAATCTGGAAGTCTTTAATGATCTATACAGCTATTTCCTGAAGCAGGGGATCCTGGATATGATACCTGAACTGGAGGATCTTCCACCGGAATATCCTGTCATCGTGATCAGAAATAACATGGCCGAAGAATTCGATCTCGAGGACCTTCTTACACTGAATATGGCCTACGAGCTATTGCAAATGAAACTGGCTGAAGCCGGTGAAGTCGAAACTGAACTGCTGTCTACCTTAATTACAAGGTTTCTCGAACAAAATATTGTATACGATGAGGATAAAACAAAGGCAGAGCGGGAAGCAGTGATTCTAAGCATCTCCTCGACTTATGGGCTTGTGCAACAAGGAGAAAGGATCATCTCGAAAGGAGAGTTAGTGAGCCGGGAGAGATTTCTGGTACTGAATTCCCTTCGTTCTAATTACGAAGAGAACCTGGGCGGATCGGAAACATATTATATGATTCTGCTTGGACAGATCATCCTCATTGCGATATCCATTTTTGTCCTGCTGTTGTTCTTTGTCTATTTCAGGAAGGAGATCCTGACGGATAACCGCAAAATCGTTCTGATCTTAATGGTGATCATCCTCATCACCTTGTTTACAAGCCTGACCATAACCTATAGTCCTGCATTTCTTTACCTTGTGCCTATCTGCTTGGTACCCATAGTGATCAGTGCATTTTTTGACACCAGGCTTGCACTGTATGTGCATTTGATCACTATTATTATCCTGGGATTTCTTGTGCCGAACAGTTTTGAGTTTATCTTTTTGCAGTTCATTACAGGGATCATAGCTGTCATGAATGTTGCCAACCTTCAGCGGAGGGGGCAGTTTTTTCTCACATCTGTGTGGATCTTTGTGACCTATTCGATACTGTATGTTGGCCTTACTCTGATACAGGAAGGAAGCCTTAGGGAGATTGATCCGATCATGTTCGCTATGTTTGGAGGAAGCGCCATCCTAACACTTTTCTCATTTCCACTGATCTATATCTTCGAAAAGTTGTTTGGCTTTATCACTGATGTAACGCTTGTTGAACTTTCAAATACCAATAATAAGCTTTTGCGTGAGTTGTCATTAAAAGCACCCGGAACATTCCAGCACTCCCTGCAGGTAGCTAATCTTGCCGAGGATGCCATATATGAAGTGGGAGGCAATGCCCTTTTGGTCAGGACAGGTGCCCTGTACCATGATATAGGAAAGATGGATATGCCCATGTATTTCATTGAAAACCAGGTTACAGGCGTTAATCCGCATGATGAGCTGACAAATGAAGAGAGTACGAAGATTATCATCAGCCACGTGATCAAAGGGGTTGAGAAAGCGAAAAAATACAAACTGCCTGAGCAGATCATTGATTTTATCCGTACGCATCATGGTATACGGAAAGTTGAGTATTTCTATATCCTTTACAAAAAGGATAATCCTGACGAGGAATTTGATGAAAGCGAGTTCACCTACCCAGGGCCTATCCCTTTTTCAAAGGAAACTGCGGTGGTGATGATGGCAGACTCTGTAGAAGCAGCATCACGCAGCATCAGGGAGCCCGATGCGGAACGGATCAATGAGCTGGTGGATAAGATCATCGACAAGCAGCTTGATTCCGGCCAGTTCATCAATGCCGATATTACCCTTAAGGATATCACCCGCATCAAGAAGATATTTAAAAAAAGGTTAATGACGATCTATCACGTCAGGATAGAATATCCTGAGTGATGGACTCAAAATCCATTTATCAGACAATAACAAATATTAAACGTATGCCAAAAGCAAGCATCTTATTTATAGTATTTCTAATCCTGTTTATTGGTTTTTCGTGCGATAATAAAAACAAACAGGATGATAAGGCCAACAACAAATCCAACGATATTCCGGTAATTGAAGCCGACACTGTCGATGCCACAAATAATTTTTATGATAATGCAGAAACATATTCTTTACAAACTTATAACCTGGAAGTAAGGGGTGAAATCACAAACCCCGGCGAAGTTGATTTTTCAGTTTTGCCGCTCCGAAGTATTATAGTTAAAGAAACAGTATTAGATGACGATGGAGATACTTTTATTGGAGCATTTCGATATGATGGATATTCGCTTTATGATATTTTAAACGAACGCCATTTAAACAAAAAAAATGCAAATGTATTCAAGCCGATAATCGATTTATTTGTTGAAATAGAAAATGATAAAGGCGAAAAAGTCGTCATTAGCTGGGGGGAAATATTTTACCCAAACCATTTGCACGAAATTATCATTGCGACAAAAGTAATGAGGATCGTTCCGTCGAAAACAAATGAATTATGGGAATTACCTATTGAAAGCAAAGTTGTTGTTTCAAGCGATCTTATTACAGAAAGGAACATAAGCCGGCCAACTAAAATATCAATAAAATCATATCCTAAGGATTTGAAGGTAGAAAAAGGGAAAGATCCTCTTTTCTCACCTAAGATCGATGTTTATTTCGAAAATAAAATTGTAGAGAAGCTTATTAAAAATCCAACAAACATACCGGAGCAAAGACTGCACACGATATTTTATGGCAGGGGAAAAGGGATACACAGCACACAGCCATTTACAGGTGTCAACCTGAAAAACTATTTTGAGGGAAAAATTGAAAGAACACAAAAAGCCTTACGCGAAGGCATCTTTGTTATTGCTGCCGACGATGGCTATAGAGGCGTATTCACTTATAGCGAGCTTTGCAACAGGAACGATCAGGCGGAAATATTGTTGGTTTGCAGGCCGGAACTCACGCACGACGGGATATTTAGCTTGTTTCCAAGTTGCGATTTCTTTTCCGACAGGGCTATAAAAGGAATAAATGCAATATACTATTCTGAAAATCAGAAATAATGAAGGCAGGCTTGATCAATAAACAGTTTTTATATTTTTTATTTTCAGTCATTTTATGTTCTTGTGAATTGAGCGACAAGAACAGCAATGAATTAATAATATTTCATGCAGGTAGCTTGTCGGTTCCGTTTCAGGAAATAGCAGAAAGCTTTAAGAAAGAAAACCCTGAAATAAATATAATGATGGAAGCTGCCGGAAGCAGAAAATGCGCGAGAAAAATCACAGACCTGAACAGGGAATGCGATGTTATGGCCTCGGCTGATTATAAAGTGATCGATAATTTATTAATTCCTGAATATGCTGATTGGAACATAAAATTTGCCGGTAATGAAATGGCAATTGTTTATCATGAAAAATCACGGCAAAGCGCCAGGATCAACAAAGATAACTGGTACAGGGTTTTAATGGAGGATGATGTTGTTTTCGGGCGTTCAAATCCTGATTTTGACCCATGCGGGTACCGGGCAGTTTTGCTTGCTAAACTGGCAGAGAAATATTATAGACAGCCGGGGCTGTCAGAAAAAATGCTGCATAAAGACATTAATTACATCCGCCCAAAGGAAGTTGACCTGGTAGCTTTGCTTGAAACCGATGCTATTGATTATATTTTTTTGTACCGGTCGGTAGCAGAGCAACACGGGTTAAAGTATTTGATCTTGCCGGATAGCATAAATCTGAAAAATCCCGGACTGGCAGGCTATTATGCAACAGCTACTGTTGAAATTTCAGGAAAAAGGCCGGGGGAAACAATAACTCAAAAAGGAGAGGCAATGGTGTATGCTGTAACAATAATTAAAAATTCGCCAAA
>JAIOSQ010000326.1 GCA_021107535.1 Bacteroidales bacterium
AAAGTCCGCGACCCCCGAGTTCTCGGGGCTGATCCGGTGAAATTCCGGTACCGACAGTATAGTCTGGATGGTAGAAGAAATGAGTATACATATGAACCGGTTTCTGCCGGGGCATTTGCATATTATTCATATACCATTGCCCGCCCTGAAAAGTCTTCAGGGTTTTTTTATTCCCTGAAATCTGACTGAATGATTAGTGATTATTGATTAATAATTAATAAAGGGAGGTATTAAGTATGACTATTAAAATGAAGATTATTTCAGGTCTGACCTTTGTCCTGCTATTATCGCAGGCATTTGCACAGGGAACACTCAGAGGCACCATCCTCGATGAAAGCACAGGCGAAGCCCTGAACGGGGTGAACATCACAAACCAGGAAAAAAACACGGGTACCATTAGCGGAACAGACGGGAAGTTCATGCTCGAACTCACCGCCGGAGCACATGAGATCAGAATCAGCATGATCGGCTACGGAAGCTTAATACAATATGTGCAAATTGAAAATGGAAAAGATACGGACAAGGGAAGGATCTTGCTTACACCTGAGATCATCGGCCTGGGCGAGATCACCATCATCTCTTCGTTGGCTGTCGACAGAAGGTCGCCCCTCACGGTTTCTACCATCAAATCAGAAACCATAGAAACACGTTTGGGCGATGAGCCCCTGCCGGAGGTGATGAAGATGGTGCCGGGAGTGTATGCAACACGAACGGGTGGGGGAAGTGGAGATGCAGCCATCAATATCAGGGGATTCAAACAAGAAAACATCACCCTGCTGCTGAACGGGATCCCTGTATCAAGTGTTGAAAATGGCCTTGTCTACTGGAACAACTGGATGGGCCTGGCCGATGCCACAGAACGTATACAAGTGCAGCGCGGACTAGGGGCCTCCCCTGCTGCCATGAACTCCGTGGGTGGGACAGTGAACATCATCACACGTACAACAGAAGCTGAACAAGGTGGAAGTATCGGGTTTTCCATTACAGATTATGGAAACTCAAAGATCAATTTCAGCTATAATACGGGCAAGCTGAAGAACGGCATGGCGGTCACCATACTGGGATCCAGGATAAGAGGGCCGGGATACGTGGATGCCACTTACGTACGTGGCTGGGGATATTTCCTCTCCATCAGTAAGGAGTTCAATAAAAAACACAAGATCGTTTTCATCGGCCTGGGAAACCCTGAAAGGCACGGACAAAGAAACTTTATGCTGTCGCAGGCAGAAACTGACCAATACGGCTTAAAGTTCAACAAAGACTGGGGCAGCTACAATGGAGAGGTCAATAATGCCTCTGAAAACTTTTACCATAAACCGCATTTCAGCTTCAACCATTACTGGAAGCTCAATAAGAAATCATTTGTCGCAACCGCAGCATATTTTTCCTTTGGTTACGGAGGAGGGAAATGGTCTGATAAATTTATGACAGAGCAAAACATCTGGGATTACAGGAACCCTTCTGGCCAGATCGACTGGACAAGCATTTATGAGAACAATGCAAACAACATTGATACTTTTACCCTTGCAAGCGGACAACAGGTGACCGGATTTTCAAAAAACATACAAACAAACTTCCTTGCATCCCATATCTGGACCGGAATAATGTCGACATTCGACCATCAGTTCTCGGATGAATTTAAACTTACCACCGGTATTCACTACCGGTATTTCAGGTCAAGCCTGCAGCAGAAGGTGCGCGATCTACTTGGTGGGCAATTCTATATTGACGACTATGGCAGGGCAATAGATGGCGTGTCGGGCCGTGAGCAGGTGAAACACACCGGCGACATTGTGAAGGTCGACAACGGAGCACTCATCAACTACATCAACATTTTCGCCCAGGCCGATTACCACAGCGGGCACTGGAATGCCTTTCTGGCCGGATCGGTATCACAAAATTGGTTCCGGCGTATCGACCATTACAATTATGTGAACGATCCAAAAAGCGATGTGGTCGACCTTGCCGGGTTCGACATCAAGGGAGGCCTGAACTTCAATATCAATGAATACCATCACCTGTATGCCAATGCAGGATATTTCTCGCGTGTGCCATATTATAAGTTCATATTCGGGAACTACACCAACGAGGTTTCGAAAGATATTTCCAATGAAAAGATCAGCTCCGCTGAGATCGGCTATGGCATGACTTACGATAAGACCAGGATACGGCTGAATGTATATTATACATACTGGAAAGACAAATCCTTCCTGGCCAATGAATACGACCAATTCCTGGACCCTGTCCTTATCCGCGGCCTGGATGCAGAACATTACGGCGTGGAGTTGGAGATCGACCAACGCTTATGCAGGAACTTTACTGTAAGCGGTTTATTATCACTGGGCAACTGGAAATGGAAAAACGATGTACAGGCAAAGGTGTATGATAACAATAATGTGTTAAAGGATACGGTGAGTGTTTATGCAAACGGTTTGTATGTTGGTGATGCACCTCAGGCACAAATAGGGCTAAGCGGAAATTATCATTTTCTTGAGCATTTCAGCCTGGGACTGAACTGGGTGTATTACGACAGGTTATATGCCGATTTCAACCCGGTTAAACGGAATAACCCAGATGACAGGGAGCAGTCTTTCCGGATCCCTTCCTACCATGTGCTGGATGCCCATTTTGTTGCAAATTTCAGGATGTTTGGCCAGGAGGCCAGGGCCAATCTGAGCTGCTTAAACATGTTGAATTCGAAACGTATTATTAGAGGGGTGGATGGAGCAGATCATAGCCTCAGCAGCTTTACAGGGTTCTGGGGCTTTGGGAGAATCGTTAACGTCGGCTTGAAGCTAAGCTTCTAAGCCCCGACTTGAGTTCCGAGTGCCGAGTGGCTAGTGGCTATCTGGAGTGAATCTTCCCCCCTTCCCCCCTGACTCCCACAGTCCTAAAGTCTCTATATCTCTATGTCACATCTTTTTCTTGTGCCAAAATTCAAAATTAATCTGGATTCATTATAAATTTCTTTGTTTTTAACAAGATATTAACTTCTAAGATATTCATTATAAATGATTAATTATCCAGAGTAATCTCCTCTAAATATATTGTTAACATGTTATTAACATTCCCCCTTTACAATACTATCTACATTTACATTGAAATCATTAAACCAAAATTCATTTACTATGAGAAAAATTTACCAAATTCTAACACTTGCAGCTTTCGTGCTGTTAAGTGGTGCGACTTACGCTCAGGGCACTGTAAAAGGGAAAGTCCTTGACGCAGAGATCAATGATGGTCTGATCGGTGCTACTGTTGTTGTTGAAGGAACAACTATCGGTGGTCCTACCGATACCAAAGGGTTCTTCGAATTTGAAGCCCCCGCCGGAACCCACAAAGTAGTGGTTTCTTATGTCGGCTATGAGCCAAAAAGCTTTGACATCACAGTTGTTGATGGTGAAGTCCTGGATATGGGCAAGATCAAACTTGACCCAAGCGCCATTGGGCTAGCAGGGATCAACATTATTGCCGACCGTGCTAAAGAGAGGGAAACACCCGTTGCGATGACAACCCTGAACAAAACCCAAATTGAAGAAAGCTTAGGGTCAAGGGATATTCCTCTCGTGTTAAATATGACACCCAGTGTTTATGCTACTGCCCAGGGGGGCGGCGCTGGTGATGCCCGCATCAATATAAGGGGATTTAACCAGAGAAATGTTGCTATCATGATCAATGGTATACCCGTTAATGATATGGAAAACGGATGGGTATACTGGTCAAACTGGGATGGTATAGGAGATGCCACCTCATCTATCCAGATACAACGTGGTTTAAGTGCTGTAAACCTGGCAACACCTTCAATTGGTGGTACCATGAATGTTATCACCAGTCCTGCGGAACAAAAAGCCGGGGGAATTGGAAAATTTGAAATTGGCTCCGGCAATTTTATGAAGACTACCATTACCGGACACACAGGACTGATTAACGAAAAAGTTGCTTTTAGTGCCAGTATTGTCAGAAAAGTTGGAGACGGTATGGTCAATGCGACATGGACCGATTCCTGGGCTTACTATTTTGGAGCAAGCTATAACATTAATAAAAAACACAGGGTAGAGTTTTATGCCATGGGCGCCCCACAAAGGCATGGACAAAACCTGTACAAACAAAACATAGCAGTATACGACCGTGGATATGCCGAGAGCCTTATGGACTATGATCCTAATGCTTTAGATGTATTCAGTGAGGAGGGAAAATTTTACAACCAGAACTGGGGCTCGGTTAATCCTACATATTCAGGAGAACAATCATTCAATGGTAAAACCACAAAGAGGTATGCTGAAAACTTTCTGAATGAAAGAGAAAACTATTTTCATAAACCACTTACAAATATTAACTGGTATGCACAGTGGAGTGATAAGGTTTCTCAATTTACAACTGTATACTACTCAGGAGGCAAAGGGGGTGGAACCGGATATCTTGGTAGTATCAAGTGGGATTATTCAGGCCCTTCAAGAACACCAGACTGGAATGCTACCATAGCAAATAATACACAATCAGATACAGCTTTTGGTATATTAAGAAACAGTGTAAATAATCAATATACAATTGGTGCTATATCAAAAGTAAAAGTTGACTGGACTGAAAATTTCAAATCCGTATTTGGTATTGACTGGAGAACTGCCAAGATTAAACACTATCGCGAGGTTCGTGACCTTCTGGGTGGGAAGTTCTACATTGATGAGGGAAATGAGTTTTATCCGGTTAATGCGGCTAGGCTCGGAGATAAAGTCGACTATAACTTCACAAATGATGTGCAATGGTATGGTGGGTTCGCTCAAGGTGAATACCATACTGAAGTAATCACTGCTTACGTGACATTGGGCATCTCAAGTATCACATACAAAACAGACAATCATTTTCTGAAAGACCCTAATGATACTACTAAAAACCTGGTTCGGGAAGTTGACCCGATCATGGGATACCAGGTCAAAGGTGGTTTAAGTTACCGTATTGATGAAAGATGGGCTGCTTATGGTAATGCCGGTTATGTTTCCAAGGTCCCGATATTCGATGCAGTAATTAATGACAATACAGGCGATCTGATTGATAACCCGGAAAATGAAACATTTATCTCCGGAGAACTTGGCATGAATTATCGTTCTTTGGATGGTACATTCAATGCCAACTTCAACGTTTACCATACCACCTGGAACGACCGTACTGTAAATAGAACTGACTACGATCAGATTACTGGTGAGGAAGGTATATTTACGATTACTGGCCTAAATGCCGTTCATCAAGGTATTGAAGTTGATCTGGCTGTACAACCAAGCAATTTCTTCAGACTCGATGGTGCCGCATCAATCGGAAAATGGAGGAACACAAATGATCCTAAAGCAACATATAAGGAATATGGAAATCCAGATTCAGACACTACTCTTCAGGTTTATGCTAAAGACCTGATGACCGGTGATGCTCCACAAACCCAGGTCGCATTGGGTGGAACAATTTTCCCATGCAAGGGATTTTATGTTACCTTAACATTCAGGCATTATTCTAATTATTGGGCTGACTGGAATGTGGTTAACAGGACTGACCCCAATGACAGAGCACAAAGCTGGAAAATCCCTTCATACTCAATTTGGGATTTGCATGTCGGATACACTCTCCCGATGAAATCAAAAACCGGAGTTGAGATCTTTGGGCATGTCTTCAACCTATTTGGTGCAAAGTTTATCCAGGATGCTGTTGATAATAGTGAATATAACTCATACCAAGTTGATAGAAAAATAGTTAATCCTCACTCTGCTGATGCTGCTGAAGTTTTTATGGGATTACCAACTACATTTAACCTGGGAGTTAAAATCTCCATTCGTTAATCTGAAATTTTCTATAGCCAACCCCGGTGCAAGAATGTGCCGGGGTTTTTTATATCATTAAGATAATTATCAGATGAAAAGAATAACAAAACAATAGCGATCATTTCATGGTATGGAAAGCAGGTGAATGTTGTGGGTATATTTAAGCGTTAGAAGACCGAAGACCGAGCAACGAACAACGAAGACCGAACACCGAAGACCGAAGACCGAACAACGAACACCGAGGAACGAAAAAATCAAGCTTTGTGGTAAATAAACTCACTTTTAATTTTTAGGATAGTATAAATTTCCTAATTAATTTATGGGACATTTTTGGATTTCAGGTATTAATATATATAATGACTGGAATTTTTGAAGATAGGTTGATAAACTTTGCAAATCTAATACTGCATCTGGGAGATCAAATAAAAATGACCGAATCTGGAAAACATTTAAAATCTCAGTTGATTCGATCAGGGACAAGCCCAGCATTAAATTATGGTGAGGCTCAAAGTGCTGAATCAAACAGGGATCTGTTACACAAATTTAGAATAATTGTAAAAGAGCTACGGGAAACTTATATTAACCTGAAGTTGATTAAAATGAATGATTTATGTAAAGATTTATCAATTCTTGAGCAAGCTCTTGATGAGAATAATCAACTCATTGCAATTTTTATAAAATCGATTCAAACAGTAAGAAAGAAAACTAATAACAAATAAGGCTTGATATTCGGTCTTCAGTCATCGTTGTTCGTTGTTCGTTGTTCGGTCCTCGTTCCTCGGTGTTCAAACGATAACAAATAAGGGAAAAAATCAATCTACATCCGAACGCTATTAAATAACAATAAATGATCTGCTATGACAAGCGCGGCCATAGCCTCAACAACGGGAACAACCCTGGGAGCAGCACATACATCATGACGGCCTTTGCCCTTAATGCTCACTGGTTTTCCTTCTCTATTGACGGTCTTCTGGGGCTTCCTGATCGTTGGGATTGGCTTGAATACCACTCTGAATATGATATCTTCTCCGTTTGAGATGCCGCCCTGTATCCCTCCCGAATTATTGGATGCCGTTCTGACATGCCCATTGTGCACTGTAAAGAGGTCATTATATTCCGAGCCTTTCATATCTGCAGCGAACCTGCCCGAGCCATAATCGAATGCAACTGCGGCATTGATACTCATCATAGCAGCTGCCAGTCCGGCTTGAAGCTTAGCAAATACCGGCTCACCAAGCCCGGCAGGGACTCCGGTGATCACTGTCTGTATCTCACAACCACAACTGTCGCCTTCCTTTCTGATCTCATGCAAATAGGATTCCATCTGTTTAGACAAGCTTTCATCGGGGCATTGCATTTTCGACAGTCTGGCTTGTTCAAGTTCAGAAAAAGTGAAGTCCCGGTCAAGTTTAAAGAGGCCTATGCCGGCAGTGTAAGCAGCTATTCGCATTCCCGAACTTGCGATTACCTGCTTTGCTATTCCGCCGGCAACGACCCGGCCGGCAGTTTCACGTGCAGAAGCCCGATGCACCAGCCGGTGGTCATCGATCCTGTATTTTTGATGATAGGTAAAATCTGCATGCGACGGGCGGTAAACATCCTTGAGATAGTTATAGTCCTGAGGCCTGGCATCTTCATTGGGAATGATAAACGCAATGGGCGCCCCGGTGGTGATTTTATCGATCAGTCCGGACAAAAACTGCGGAACATCAGATTCCTTGCGCTTTGTGGCACGTCCGGATCTACCCGGCCTCCTTCTCTGCAGATCAGTATGAATGGATTCCATATCAATACTGATGCCGGCAGGGCATCCATCGATCACACCGCCAATGGCAGGCCCATGGGATTCACCGAAAGAGGTATATCTGAATATCTGTCCAAAAGTATTTCCAGCCATAATACAAAGATAGGGGAAATGCGTTGCAATTGCCAGTATTTATGGTGGCAGAAACAGCAGGTTTATCAGGCCATGATCATTCTGCAGACATCCTCCGCAGATACTTCACTTTGACTTCCATGGCAGCCAGATCCTGCTTTGCCTTATCGATTTTCTGTTCGAATTCCTGCTTCAATATATCGGCTTTTTTAGAATTGGCAAAGAAACCCAGGTTGTTCTCCCAGAGGTTGACGTCGTCCCTGAGTTTATTGATCTTAGCACTCAGAAAACTGATCTCTTTACGATAAACCCTTTCGGCATCAGGAGAACCTTTTACTGCTTCCATACGGGTTTGATAACTTGCACTGCTGAGTTCAGCAGAGCTGATCTTCAATTTATCCAGGTTTGCATCAATGGCTTCACGAAATTCCTTTTGTACCGTTTCCTTATCTTTCATGGGCACATAACCGATCTCCAGCCATTCCCGCTGGAAGTTTTTGAGGATGTCCAGATTTTTACTCTTATCATTTTCGAATTTATGTGTCTTTAACTTCGCGATAAGTTCCTGTTTCTTTGCAAGGTTCTCATTCTCATTATCATGAATACCAGAAAAATGAGAGGACTTATTGTTAAAGAAATTATCACAGGCAGCACGAAAACGTTTCCAGATCTTATCCGAGTGTTTCCTGGGCACCGGGCCTATCTTTTTCCAGTCCTGTTGAAGGCGAATCAGTTGTTGGGTTGTTTGTTTCCAGTCGGTGCTGTCTTTTAGGATTTCAGCCTCGACACAAAGATCAACCTTCATATTATAATTGTTCAGTTGTTCCTGTTTGATACTGTCCAGAAATTCTTTCCTGTTCGCAAAAAATGAATTCATACTGCTTTTAAAGCGCCCCCAAATCTCCGTATTGCTTTTCTTGGGTGCACGTCCGATGCTTCGCCAGACCTTGAAAAGCTCATTCATCTTATTTGTTTGTTCCTGCCACCCTTTCATAGCGTCAGGAATGATAGTCAGCAATTCTTCGGCCTGTTCGCAAAGTCCGGTTTTGTCCAGGAGGTTTTTTTCCTGATCTTCCTGCAATTGTCCGTAATGCTCTCGCCTGCGCTCGTTAATTTTATCAGTGGCAGTTTTAAAACGTTCCCAGATCTCATCACTCTGTTCCTGAGGCACCGGGCCCATCTCTTTCCACTCTTTGTGATACTCCTGAAGTTGTTTAAATGATTTGATGATAGATGTTTCCAGGAGCAATTCTTCGGCCTTTTCACAAAGTTTAACTTTAAGCTCCAGATTTTTTTTCAGATCAAGATCTCTGAGTTCCCTGCTGATCTTCACTTTATCGAAGAACTTCTCAACCAGAAAGTGATAATTTTGCCATAGGTTTGAGACCTCTCCCGACGGCACCATCCCTATTTCTTTCCATTCAGCCTGTAGCACACGGAACTCATCGTATGTTTTTTTAAGCGTTTCTTCTGAACTAATCAGCTCTTTCAGCTTCTCAAGAATTTCCTTTTTCTTATCCAGGTTTTCCAGTTTTAACTTTTCCTGGCGTTCGTTATACCTGGCTTTATTTTTTCGGTATATTTCAAAGGCCTTATTAAAACGGGGTTCAAGTATATTCTCTTCAGGCTTATAATCCTCTTTAACGCCACCCTCCTCAAGAAATTTATCCATTGATGCCTGCTTTTCTTCTTTCAGTATTTTCAGAAAAGCTACTTTGATCAAGGCCAATTTGGTTTTGATCGTATGTATATCTTCTTCCTGAACAAGCTCTTCCAACCTGCTTATGAGCTCCTCAGGAGTATACTCTTCAAAAGCTTCTTCTTCTTCTTCTTCCTCTTCTTCCTTTTTCTCTTCTTCCTTAACATCTTCCTTTTTCTCTTCCTTCTTCACATCTTCCTTTTTTTCTTCCTCCTTCACGTCTTCTTTTTTCTCTTTCTTATCAACGTCCTTCTTTTCTTTCTTCTTCACGTCTTCCTTTTTCTCTTCCTTCTTCACGTCCTCCTTTTTCTCTTCCTTCTTCACGTCTTCTTTTTTCTCTACCTTCTTCACGTCTTCCTTTTTCTCTTTCTTCTTCACGTCTTCCTTCTCTTCCTTGTTCTCTATTCCTTGTTCCTTGTTCTCAATTCCTTGTTCGGTGTTCTCCTCCCGGGCGACGGTTTCTCCGGAATTCTGATCAATAGTTTTTTTGTTTTCCATAATTAATTAACATGTTATACAATGTGTCTAATGAAAGACTAAATAGAATACTACATACATAAGGACTGCAAAAATAACAATATTTTACACGCGCCAAAATCTTTTTCATGGTCGGGAAAGTGGGCATTATCAGCCGAAACAAAATTAATCTGATATAGATTTATTAAAGATGATGAAGCCAAAATTAAAGAAAAGAGATAAATTATCGTTGCTGCGGTCATAATAATTCAGACTCACACTCAAAGGACCGAGCGGGCTATGCCATACTACAGATGATGAAGCTATCACCGATCGGTATGAAAACTCTTCACCATACACCGGCTGCATATTTTCATCGGATAATATTTCCTGATAGGGCTGAAAAAGGTATCCTTCAAGACGGAAATCAATCTTCCTGTACAAGTCTACCACACACTTTATTCCCACAGCCCCATAGTTGTAGGCCCGGTATTTGGGAAGAAACAGTGTTTTGCTCTCGAGTATCGGTTCAAAGGCCGGTGATGCAAGAATACTGGATGTGTAATTACTGAAGAAGGCCTGGTTCGATAACAGCAGCTCGCCATAAAATCCCAGGGTTACTGGTCCAAAGCGCTCAAAGTAATTATCGTAAAGGATCTTCAGCTGGAACCATGAATGATACTTTTTGAATTCATCCTCCTGCAATGACGTGGAGCCCGGAGTATGAAGTTCCTTTCCATATATATAGCGTAACTCAGTTAGAAATCGGACACCTGCACTGGCATACTGCTTTCTGTTCAAGGAATTAAGTTCAAATAGTAGTTTTGGTGCGATCATGTTAAAACTGGTTATATCAGCAGTATCTTCCCTGCTGAACACATTATCCTGATAATATTCATCCTTTTCCCCGCCAAAATTGATCCCAAAAACAAATTTCCCCCTGTGTGATGCAGGTACACCCGCTAAAAAGGAGCCATAGCTTTCTTTGCTTATTAGAAAAGAAGGAGTTTTATCATCAAAGAAATAGGTTGTATTCCTGAAATAGTTTTTACTGTTATAAACATATGCCAGTTCCATAAAGAAGGGTGTCCTGGAAGGGAAATCGACCCTTCCGCTAAGCAAATAGGAGCTGTAAAACCTTCCGAGGTAGAGGTTTGTCCTCAAGCTCATGGCCTGGTGCCCCAGGTATCTGTAGGCAAGGCCAAAATAAGCTCCATTGGAAGTGCTGGAACTAATATTTCCTCCCAGGGTACCCACAAAGTTCTCTGATTTCTTCACTTTCAGATGCAGGTCATAATAACCTGTGTAAGCATTGAATTTTAACTCCGGGAATATGGAGCTTATCATGTCATCGGCAATAAGTTTAAAATATTGCATTTTTACAGTCTCAAGATCGACCAGCCTTTCTCTGTGTTTAAAAAGCTTCCTGACATATTCAGACTGATTCTGTGTAAGCCCCTCAATATAAATTGAATCAATGAGCAAAGGTGGAATTTTATTTCGAAAAGATGAGCGTTTTACCTGCAGGCTTTCAAAAGTCACCCTACGCCCGATGAGGTCATAGATGTCACCAATGTTATCAACGGTTTTTTGATATCCAGCATCGATTAAATCATCAACCCGGGAAAAATCGAAGATTGCCCTGTTGCTCATTTCATGTTCAAGGAGAATGCCCGTTGCTGAATCAAGTGAATAATCGGCCGGGGTCATGAGCATATTCTGTAATTGAGACATCAGGTCATCCTCACCCGGGGATTCATAATTCCCGGCAGCCTTACTTCCGATGATCACATCGGGATAAAAATCTGCCATTGCCACGTCAGAAGGGAAATTATTATACATTCCCCCGTCAAAAAGCAGCCTCCCGTTTAACTCAATAGGCCTGTAATAAAACGGGAATGTCATGGAGGCACGGATGGCTGAACCCAGTTGCCCTTCAGAGAGAATAACAGACATATTGGAATCGATATCGGATGCCACACACCTGAAAGGTATAAACAGATCATTAAAATTATATCCTGCTGCTGCACTGGCACCTGCAAACAATTCAAGGATATTGAAATCCATTTCATAAGGAGGGATGATGAGATTGGTTGGCAGCCTTCCGCTCAACTTTTTAGTAACATCATTATAATTAAATTTTATGTTTACCCATGAGGCATCGGGCTCCTGTTGCTTGAAATAATACGTATACTTATCTTCCATCACACCGGATGCCCATCGGGTAAATTTATCTGAAGTTACCATGGCTGCAATGGAATCCGGAGAATAGCCACTGGCATACAAGCCGCCTACAATTGCTCCCATTGAAGATCCAACAATGTAATCGATGGGGATATCATATTCTTCCAGAGCCTGAAGCACACCAACATGGACCAGGCCTTTTGCACCACCCCCACTGAGGACGAGGGCAACACGCTGCGATATTCCATGATGTGCAATCATGGTGAGCATAGCAATGATGATGGCCCGTTGAAGCATTCGTTTTATCCTTAATTTTAAATCAACAATAAAATTACAAATTTTCAGGAAGAAAACTTGCAAAAAGAAGCAAGCAAATCTTATATTTGTATTTATATAAATAAATAATACTATTCCTATGAAAAATTTAGCTTTACTTTTAGTAATTATGGGCATTCTTTTTTCTGCCGGGCTCACAGCACAAAATTATGTCAGCACCGAGCCCCAGGATAAAAATGCCATACTGGAGGAATTCACCGGAGTCCGCTGTGGAAATTGCCCGGCCGGACATGTGGTGGCTGCAGCTATCCTGGCAGCCAATCCGGGAAGGGCATTTATGGTGGCCTACCATCCGGCCAATTCCAGTTATACTGCACCCTACACCGGCGATCCCGACTTCAGGCGGACATACCCCAACGCATTTTACAGTACGCCTTATTGTGGGTCATCACGCTTTATGCCCAGTGCATTTATAAACAGAAGACAATGGGCCAATGGGGAACGTATTCAAAGCCGGACACTTTGGACATCATACTGCAACACCATCATGGGGGAACCTTCACCTGCAAACATGGGCATGTCAACAACATACGACCTCACAAGCCAGGAACTGTCAATTATCGTTGAAATTTATTATACGGACAACATGCCCGACGTAAATCATATTTATGTTATGCTGTCGGAAAATGATCTTGTTTCCCAGCAATCCGGAGCTACAGGGGCATATACCCACAAGCACACTTTCCGTGAGGCATTTGTGGCCCAGTGGGGCGATGAGATCACTGAACCCACCACCCAGGGAAGCCTGGTAACCCTGGAATATACATGGGATGCTACAGCTTCCGGATATATAATGAATAATTGCGAAGTCCTTGCTTTTATTGAAAATCAGGCTAACGGAGAGATCATCACAGGTGTTGGCGTGCATGTGGGTGAGTCAACATATATTGAACCCACTGCAATTTTTTCTGTTGATAATAATTATGTAGGCGTTGGCGGCCAGGCAATTTTCACCGATGAATCAACAGGCAATCCCACATCCTGGGAATGGGCTTTTGAAGGTGGTGACCCGTCATCCTCTATCCTTCAATCCCCTCCCCCTATAACTTATAATACAGCCGGCCAGTATGGAGTCAGCCTGACGGTTACAAATCCCGCAGGCACAAGCACCATAAATATAACCAACTATATGGATATCGGCTTTCCGCCCGAAGCTGCATTCAGTGCAGACCAAACCATGATACTGGAAGGTGAAGGGGTTACTTTTACAGACAACTCCACCAATGATCCTATAAGCTGGGCATGGTTATTCGAAGGTGGTACACCGGAAACTTCCTCCGAGCAAAATCCTCCGGAGATTTTTTACAATACACCGGGCATTTATGATGTTTCTCTCACAGCAACGAATGAGTATGGTGAGAGCATTCTGGTTGAGGGAGACTATATTCATGTCGGAGGCCTGGGAATTTGGGAAGAAGCTGCTACAAAAGCATATACCTTGTATCCAAATCCCAGCAACGGAAAGCTGTTCATTGAAGCCAGAAGCACTAAAAGCCTTGAGCAGATCATTGTAAGGAATGTGAGCGGGCAGTCCGTGCTCACACATCATATTGTTAATGGTGTTCTTCAGACACTTGATCTAAGTGAGTTGGAGGCCGGCTTGTATTTTGTTGAAATAAAGTCAGAGCAGGCTGTATACCTTGAGAAGATTATTTTGAAGTAGGCGTGGGGTATGCGGTATGCGGTATGGGGTATGGGGTATGGGGTTGAGGACTTGAGTATAAAGGTTTTCTCTATGTCACATTGTCTCAAAGTCTCTATTTTTCCCCGCACCCCGCACCCCGTACCCCGAAGTAGGTGGACCTCACAGATGGTACTATTATTAAATTGCCTAACTTTGTTCGACTAACAAAATCTCAAAGTGAAGGTTCAACCAGAGATAATCATTGCAGAATTATTTAAAAAGTGGTCGGGTAAGAAACCTGAGAATGTCCAACCCATTGCTGCATCAGGCTCACCCAGGAAATATTTCAGACTGACATCAGCAAATAAATCCCTGCTGGGGGCCTATAACCCGGATTTTAAAGAAAATGCGGCTTTTCTATCTTTTTCAAAACACTTTCATTCGATCGGGCTTCCTGTTCCGGAAATCCTCGCTGAAGATACTGATAAAGGGATATACCTCCTGAGCGACCTGGGTGACAACACCTTATTCGGCCTTTTAACTGCCAGGGAAAGCAGAGAACAGATCACGGAAAATTTATATACCCAGCTTGCTGAAACAGTGAAAATGCTGCCCCACTTTCAGCTAAGCGGAGGCCATGGACTGGATTACTCCCTTTGTTATCCCAGGGATACTTTTGACAGGCAATCGATGATGTGGGACCTGAATTATTTTAAATATTACATTCTGAAAACCTCAGGAATGACATTTGACGAGCAACTGTTGGAGGATGATTTCCGGCGCTTTGTAAATTTCCTGCTTCAGGCTGAGCATGAATATTTTATGTATCGTGATTTCCAGTCGCGTAATGTAATACTGAAAGATGGACGGCCCTTTTTTATCGATTACCAGGGAGGGAGGAAAGGAGCACTTCAATACGACCTTGCATCATTCCTTTACCAGGTGAAAGCCCATCTGCCTGAGGCTACAAAAAAGTCCCTTATCAATGAATATCTGAATGCCCTTGAAGGCCTTGTCAGTATTGACCGGGAGGTATTCATGAAATATTATTACCCTTTTGTGTATCTCCGCCTGTTCCAGGTACTCGGGGCTTATGGCTTCCGGGGCTTATTTGAAAAGAGGCCTCATTTTACCGATAGCCTTGAACCTGCAATGGAAAGCATGGCAAAGCTGTTAAAGACACACCCAATGCAAGTCGAGCTGCCTGAACTCAAATCGGTCCTGAAAAAGTTAACCCAAAGTAGCAAATACCTCCCCGTACACAAAAAGAGATCAGGCTTAACAGTCACAATAAATAGTTTTGCCTATAAAAACGGTATCCCTGAAGATCCGGGGGGCAACGGAGGAGGATTTGTTTTTGATTGCAGGGCATTACCAAATCCGGGACGGCTGGAAGAATACAAGACTTTTACCGGCAGGGAAAAAAAAGTGATAGATTACCTTGACAGCTTCCGGGAAGTAGATTCTTTCCTGCATAACGTTTTTGAAATTTGCGATGCAGCAGTAGAAAATTATATTGACAGAGAATTCGAGCATTTAAGCATAAACTTTGGTTGTACAGGTGGTCAGCACCGCTCCGTTTATATTGCCAACAAAATGGCTGTTCATTTGCATAAGAAATATGCTATTCATATCAACTTACAGCACAGAGAGCAAGAAATAAGTGAAACAAAGCTGGGGCAAGATGAATAAGCAGACAGGCGATAAACTCAAGAAATTAAAACACATATGAAAGCGATGATCCTGGCGGCAGGAAGGGGTACCCGCCTGCAAGCCCTTACTGCAGATAAGCCCAAAGCATTGGTTAAAGCCGGTGGCATGAGCCTGCTTGAACGCCTGATCATTAAGATGAAGGTGCAGGGCGTAACAAGGATCATCATCAATGTCCATCATTTCGCAGATCAAATTATCGATTTTCTTGAGAAAAAAAACTATTTCAATATCCATATTGATATTTCCAATGAATCGGATGAGTTGCTGGAAACCGGTGGTGGTATACTGAAAGCCGCATCTTTGCTGGGAAACGATGAAGCTTTCATTGTCCACAATGTAGATATTTTATCTGATCTTGACCTCAGGAAGATCTATCATGAACATCTCTCCGGAAAAGCACTGGCAAGCCTCGCTGTTAAATCAAGAGACACCTCCCGTTACCTGCTTTTTGATGACGAACTCAGGATGCATGGATGGGAAAACCGGGGTACAGGGGAACGGATCATTCCCGGAAAATCTGAAGGAACGCTTACACCCCTCGCTTTTAGTGGCATACATGTTATCAGTCCGGAAATCTTCCCATTGTTTATCAAAACAGGAAAATTCAGTATCATTGATACCTACCTGAGCTTATGCAAAGAGCATCTTATTAAAGGTTTCCGGCACGAAAGCAGCCTCTGGATTGATGCAGGAAAGCCTGAAGGACTGCAAATGGCAAATATGCTTCTTGGAAAACTCTGACCTTTGATTTCTGCTATCTGATTTCTGATTTGTGTCCGGTTAAATTCTAAATAAACTACTGAAGTTCCTATTGATCTTAGCTTTTAAGGTATTTAAGTAATAGAGGGCTTATTAG
>JAIOSQ010000189.1 GCA_021107535.1 Bacteroidales bacterium
GATGAATTCGCCAACCTGGCTGAAGACGTAATGGGAGATAAGGAAACCGAAGCTAAAGACTGATGTACCATACCCCTGTACTCTTGAGTGAAAGCATTCAAGGGCTTATGATCGAATCCGGTGGCACCTACGTGGATGCTACTTTCGGAGGGGGCGGACATTCAAAAGAAATCCTGAACCAAATGAAGGGCGGAAGGCTGTTTGCCTTCGACAGGGATCCGGATGCACTGAACAATACAATTAAAGATAAGCGCTTTATGCTGATCAATGCAGACTACAGATATATTAAAAATTACCTCAGGCTTCACCTGGCTTTTCCATGTGATGGCATCCTGGCAGACCTTGGTATATCATCGCATCAGATTGATGCAGCAGGCAGGGGATTTTCTATAAGGCATGAAGGCATACTGGATCTGCGCATGGATCAACGCAGCGGCATCAGCGGGGCAGATGTTGTAAACACGTATTCTGAACAGGATCTGTTCATCATGTTCAGGAACTACGGAGAGATAAAAAATAGCAGAAGGCTGGCTATAAGCATCATCCAGTCAAGAAACAGGGAGGAAATCAAAACCACCACTGAACTGAAAAATGCAGCAGCTGATTGTGCTCCCCGTGCACAGGAAAACAAGTACCTGGCACAGGTATTCCAGGCCATCAGAATAGAAGTGAACAAAGAACTCGAAGCCCTGGAAGAATTCCTGCAAAAAAGCATTGAGGCTCTTAAACCGGGGGGCCGGATGGTAGTAATATCATATCATTCACTGGAAGACAGGCTTGTGAAGAACTTTTTCAAAAGCGGCAATACCAAAGGTATTGTAGAGCAGGATTTTTACGGGAATGTTATATCAGAGATTCGGGCGATTACAAGAAAACCTATCGTTCCCGGACAGGAAGAGATTGATCGTAATCCAAGGGCAAGAAGTGCAAAATTAAGAATAGGAGAAAAACAATAAACATGGCAAGGCCAACAAACAGTATCAAAGCACCCGAAACAGAGAAAAGGACGAGGCCTGACCTAAAGGCCGGAGTTGGCGGGGCTGTACAAAACGTACTTGGCGGTAGTTTCCTGACAAAGGAAAGGGCCGTCAGACTGCTGCCGTTTTTCCTTTTCCTGACCTTGCTCGCCATGTTTTATATCGCCAACACATACTATGCAGAGAAGACAGAAAGGGATATTCAGGCTCTCAGAAAGTCACTCAAGGAACTGCGCTATGAATACATCACAACCAAATCTGAGATGATGAACCAGAGTCAGCAATCAGAAGTGGCAAAAAGACTAAAGAATATCAACATCCAGGAATCCAGGGTTCCCCCTGTTAAGGTCATTAAAAAGGAAGAAAACACGGATCATGACTGAAGATATTAAAAAGGACATATTGTGGCGTGTTTACCTGGTATACCTGGGGATCTTCCTCCTGGCCCTGGCGATCATAGGCAAGGCAGCCTATATTCAATTTGCCGAAGGGAAGGAACTCATTGCAAAATCAGAACAACAGGAACTTAAATATTTCAGCATTAAAGCAAACCGTGGGAATATTTATGATGCAGGAGGTAAACTTATTGCTACTTCTGTTCCCATCTTCGAGATCAGGATGGATGTAGCATCAGAACTCATCTCTGATAAATTTTTCAGGGAGAATATTGATTCCCTCGCCCTGAGCCTCAGTAAGCTTTTCCGCGACCGGACTAAATATCAATACAGGAAAGGACTTGAAGAAGCCCGCAAAGATGGCAACAGGTATTATCTCCTTAAAAGGAAAGTTACTTATGCTGAATTAAAAAAGCTCAGGACTTTCCCCATTTTGCGAAGGGGTAAATACAAAGGTGGCTTCATTGTGATACAGAAAACCAGGAGGCAGATGCCTTTTGGTGAACTGGCCAAAAGGACCATCGGCTTCGAACGTAAAGAAGAAAATAAGTTTGTAGGACTTGAAGGAGCCTATAACGACATTCTGGAAGGCATTGATGGCAAGCAGCTCAGGCGCAGGATCAGCAATGGAGACTGGATTCCCGTTTACGGAAAAGACGAACTTGAACCTTCTGACGGCCGTGATATCATTACCACCATCGATATAAACCTGCAGGATGTTGCCGAAAACGCGCTTCACCAACACCTGATCCAACATCAGGCTTACCAGGGCTGTGCCATATTGATGGAAGTCAGCACAGGTCATATAAAAGCCATTGCCAATCTTCGCAAGGACCAAAAAACCGGTGAGTATTTCGAGTCCTATAACTACGCTATTGCAGAAGATATAGAGCCGGGATCCACTTTTAAACTCGCTACCATCCTTGCCCTCATGGAAGATGAGAAAGTCAAGCTTTCAGACACCATCGACATCGGTGATGGCTGGTGTATGTATCACAATCATACCATGCGTGATGTAAAAAAGATCCGCGACGGGCGCATAACCATCAGAGAAGCCTTTGAGAAATCCTCTAATGTGGGTATATCAATGATCACAGAAGAAGCATATAAGAAAGATCCTGCTGAATATATTAACAGTATCTACAGTATGTCCCTGAATGAGCCGCTCGGACTGGAAATACAAGGAGAAGGAAATCCGGAGATCAAGCATCCTGACAGTACGAAATTGTGGTACGGTACCAGCCTTCCCTGGATGTCTATTGGCTATGAACTTTCGATCACACCCATGCAAACCCTTGCATTTTATAACGCCGTTGCCAATAATGGTGTGCTGGTAAAGCCGATGTTCGTGAAAGAGATCCGGCAGGCCGGAAGGGTGATCGAAGCATTTGAAACCGAAGTGATCAACAGCAGTATTTGCTCGCAGGCTACCATAGATTCCGCAAAGACATTGCTGGAAGGCGTTGTAGAAAGAGGCACAGCAAGAAATCTGAGAAATAAACATTATAAGATCGCCGGAAAAACCGGTACGGCACAAATTGCTGACGAAAACAGGGGATACGAAAAGAAGATCTATAATGCATCTTTTGTAGGGTATTTCCCTGCTGATAATCCAAAGTATAGCTGTATTGTCGTAGTGAACGCCCCTGCACAGGGTAAATATTACGGCGGATCCGTCGCAGCACCTGTTTTTAAAGAGATCGCCGACAAAGTTTACGCTACACACCTTGACATATACCAGGAAATTGATGCAGAAGTGACTGAAATCCGGACACCCCGGATCATGTATGGAAGCTATGAAGACCTTAAATGGTTGTGCGAAGACCTTGATATCAGCATTGTCTCAGAAAGCGAAGCTGAACAATGGGTTGTGAGCTTCCGTGAAGAAAATGGCATCCGTTTCGCAGCCCGGATCATCCGTGAAAACCTAGTTCCAAATGTAACAGGGATGAATGCCCGTGATGCAGTCTATATTATCGAGAGCCTGGGAATGAGAGTAATAATTGAAGGACATGGCAAGGTACGCAAGCAGTCGTTGGCACCGGGAAGCCGAGTCACCAAAGGAAAAGAAATAATACTGAAACTTTCAGCCAGAGGATAAGACATGAATGAAACGCAACTGAAAGACATATTATATAAGGTAAACATCAGGGAGATCCATGGATCTACCAACATGATGGTAAATTCTATCTGCCTTGACTCAAGGCAGCTTGGAAGTGGTTCTGTATTCATTGCCCGCAAGGGAACTGCTGTAGATGCGCACCGTTTCATTCCCTCAGCCATTGAAAACGGGGCCAGGGTCATCGTCTGTGAAAATCTGCCGCATGAACTTCTCGATGAAATCACATATATCTGTGTTGACGACAGTGAGCTTGCCCTTGGGATCATGGCATCCAACTTTTACCAAAATCCCTCCAAAAACATCATTCTTTGCGGTGTTACAGGCACCAATGGCAAGACAACGATAGTCAGCCTTCTGCATCAGATGTTCACAGAACTGGGTTATGCTGCCGGATTGATATCAACAGTCGGGAACAAGATCAACAAGCGTAATGTGGAGGCAACTCATACCACGCCCGATGCCATTCAAATCAACAGCCTTCTTAAAGAGATGGCAGACGCAGGTTGCACCTACTGTTTTATGGAAGTGAGTTCACATGCCATTGACCAGAAGCGTATTGCGGGACTCAAATTTGCAGGAGGCATATTCACCAACATCACTCATGAGCACCTGGATTACCATGGTGAATTCAGCGAATACCTGAAAGTTAAAAAAACCTTTTTTGATTTACTGCCTGCAACAGCTTTTGCCCTTTCCAATGCGGATGATAAGAACGGAAAGCACATGCTGCAAAATACCAGGGCGGACAAACATACCTACGGCCTGAAGTCGGTTTGTGATTTCCGGGGTAAGCTAATGGAAAATCTGCTTGATGGCTTAATGCTCAACATCGACGGACAAGAAATATGGTGTAAGCTCATTGGTGAATTCAATGCCTATAACCTGATGGCAGTATATGGAACAGCCATGATGCTGAAGCAGGACCGGGGACGGATCCTCACGCTCCTCAGCAAGCTGGATACAGCGGAAGGCAGGTTTGAACATTTCCGTACAGAGGGAGGGATCACTGCAATTGTGGATTATGCACATACCCCCGATGCTTTACAAAATGTTCTCCGCACCATCAATACCATCAGAACCGGAAATGAGCAGCTCATCACAGTAGTAGGTGCCGGTGGTGATCGGGACAGAAGCAAAAGGCCACTGATGGGTAATATTGTCGGGCAACTCAGCGACAGGCTGATCCTGACCTCCGACAACCCCAGGTCAGAAGACCCTGAAGAGATCATCAATGAGATGAAGGCTGGAGTCAAGCGTATTGATTATAAAAAATTACTGGTGATCACAAACAGGAAAGAGGCCATCAGCGCAGCCTGTGCCCTGGCAAAGAAGGGGGATATCATTCTGCTTGCCGGGAAAGGGCATGAGAAGTACCAGGAAATCAAGGGTGTCAGGCATCCATTTGACGATAAAAAACTATTGGAAGAAATTCTGATAAAAACTACATAAAGGATCATGTTATATCATTTGTTCGATTACCTTCAGGAATGCTGCGATTTCCCCGGTGCAGGGGTATTTCAGTATATTTCTTTCAGAGCGGCCATGGCTGTGATCACTTCCCTGATCATTACGTTACTATTTGGAAAGCGCTGGATTCGCTACCTGAACCGGAAGCAGGTGGGTGAGACGATCCGTAATCTGGGATTGGAAGGGCAATTGGAAAAAGAAGGCACCCCGACCATGGGAGGCTTGATCATCCTGAATGCCATACTCATCCCTACCTTGCTTTTTGCAAATCTGTACAATATCTACATTATCCTGATGTTGTTCACCACGGTCTGGCTTGGGATGATCGGATTTGCAGATGACTATATCAAGGTATTCAGAAAGAATAAAAAAGGACTGCCGGGAAAATACAAGGTGCTCGGCCAGATCATCCTTGGACTTGTAGTCGGCATGACTATGTATTTTAATGATGGCATTGTGATCAAGGAAAAGATCGCTGATCCGCTGGTCATTGAGCAAATGATGATGGATGGTGAAAAAGTGGTCCCGTTTTCCGGAGAAGAGGTAAAATCACAGAAAACCACTATTCCCTTTTTCAAGAATAATGAGCTCGACTATAAGATCCTGATTTCCTGGATCGGTGAAGAAGCGGAAAACTGGGCATGGATCATCTTCATCCCGATTGTGATCCTGATCATCTCTGCCGTATCAAATGGCGCAAACCTCACCGATGGAATGGATGGCCTTGCCACCGGAACATCAGCCATCATCGGGGCAACCCTCGCAGTCCTGGCATGGGTATCAGGGAACATTATTTTCGCCGATTACCTGAACATCATGTACATACCCAACACAGGTGAACTCACCATTTTCATCAGTGCTTTTGTAGGCGCATGCATTGGCTTTCTCTGGTACAATTCATACCCTGCACAGGTATTTATGGGTGATACCGGCAGCCTGGCCATCGGTGGGATCATTGCTGTTTTCGCCATCCTGATCCGCAAGGAATTACTGATCCCTATACTTTGCGGGATCTTCCTGGTTGAAAGCCTGTCGGTGATCATGCAGGTGAGTTATTTCAAATATACAAAAAAGAAATTTGGTGCCGGAAAACGCATCTTTAAGATGTCACCCCTGCACCATCATTTTCAGATACTCGGCTATGCTGAGCCAAAGATCGTCCAGCGCTTTATGATCGTAGGGATCATGCTGGCTGTTCTTACAATTATCACATTAAAACTGAGATAAAATTGAATGGGAACCAACAACATCATCATCCTTGGAGCCGGAGAAAGCGGAGTGGGAGCAGCAGTGCTTGCCCGAAAAAAAGGCTTTGATGTATTTGTTTCAGACAACAACAGAATAAAAGAAAAATACAAAGACGTTCTTTCACATTTTGACATTGAATTTGAAGAAGGGAAACACTCGGAGAATCGTATCCTGCAGGCAACGGAAGTGATAAAAAGTCCCGGGATCCCGGATCAGGTGCCCCTGGCAAAAAAGATCACGAAAAAGGGCATTCCGATAATATCTGAGATTGAATTCGCTGCACGCTTCACAGGGGCGAAATTGATCTGCATCACAGGATCGAACGGAAAAACCACCACTACCCTGCTCACACATCATATCCTTAAAAAAGCCGGATTGGATGTTGCTGTTGCAGGAAATGTGGGAAACAGCTTTGCCATGGAGCTTGCAAAACAGGATCACGGGTATTTCGTATTGGAGATCAGCAGTTTTCAACTTGATGGCATGTTTAGCTTCAAAGCAGATATCGCTATCCTGCTGAACATCACCCCTGACCACCTCGACCGCTACAATTATTCTTTTGATGATTATGCGGCATCGAAGTTCAGGATCCTCCGGAACATGGAAAATGAAGATGCCTTCATCTATTGCATGGATGACCGGGTAATCAGTAAAAAGATCCGGGAAGATCAGGTCAGCCCGCGAATTATCCCTTTCAGCATCAACAATGTCATCGAAGGTGAAGGAGCCTGTTTAAAAGACAATAACATAATTATAAATATTCAATCAAATAAACAAATTATGACTTTAGAGAGCTTAGCATTACAAGGAAAGCACAATATTTATAATTCGATGGCAGCAGCCATTGCGGGAAGGCTCCTTGATATAAGGAAAAACCATATCCAGGAAAGTCTTTCCGATTTTCAGAATATTGAACACAGGCTGGAACATGTGGCCATCATCCAGGGCATGGAATTCATTAACGATTCCAAGGCTACCAATATCAACGCAGCATGGTACGCCCTTGAAAGCATGCAAAAGGAAGTGATCTGGATAGCAGGCGGCATTGACAAAGGAAATGATTATTCAATGCTGTTTGATTTGGTAAAGAGCAAGGTAAAAGCCATCGTGTGCCTTGGGAAAGACAATGAACATATCCGCAATGCATTTTCAGATATAGTAGAAACCATTATTGAAACACGTTCTATGGATGTAGCAGTTCAAACGGCTCTTTACCTGGGCAAGAAAGGAGATTGCATATTGCTATCGCCAGCCTGTGCCAGTTTCGACCTTTTTGAAAATTTTGAAGATCGCGGAAATCAATTTAAGGAAGCAATAAACGGATTATAAACCTAAAGATGTCAAAAATACTGGGAAATATCAGGGGTGATAAAGTAATTTGGGCAGTGGTCATACTGCTTTCTGTCTTTTCCCTGCTTACGGTATACAGTTCTACCGGAACCCTGGCCTATAAATATCAGTCGGGGAACACAGAATATTATATGCTCAAGCACCTGATCATTTTATTGTTCGGGCTCCTGATCATGTATCTCACACATCTTATAAAATTCACATATTTCAGCAGGATCTTTCAGATCGCACTATATATTGCTGTACCCCTGCTTGTACTGACCCTCTTTGTCGGGCTGGACCTCAACGAAGCAAAAAGAGTACTTCCCCTGCCATTTCACCTGTGCGAAGCTTACCCTGATCATGTACCTGGCTCGTCTCTTGAGCAAGAAACAGGACAGCATTAAGGATTTTAAATCTGCTTTCGTTCCCATGATGATACCGGTGCTTATCATTTGCGGCTTGATCCTGCCTGCTAACTTTTCCACCGCAGCCATGCTTTTTGCCACCAGCCTCGTAATTATGTTCATTGGCAGGGTAAGCCTGAAATATATCTTTTCCCTGATTGGCATCGGAGTAGTTAGTTTTATGCTTTTGCTGCTTCTGGCCAGTGCGTACCCCGATCTTTTGCCCAGGGCCAACACCTGGGGAGCACGCTTGACTGCATTTACCGATAAAGACAATATAGACAGTGATAAGAACTACCAGGTAGAACAGGCTAAGATTGCCATCGCCTCCGGCGGAGTTCTGGGAAAGTTCCCGGGTAACAGCACCCAAAGAAACTTTCTGCCTCACCCCTATTCCGACTTTATCTTTGCAATATTCGTGGAAGAATACGGACTTCTTGGCGGAGCATTTCTTGTGCTGCTTTACCTGATCCTGCTTTTCAGAGTAGTAAGAATAGTTACGAAGATCCCGCGAAATTTCGGAGCTTTCATGACGATGGGAGTCGGGTTTAGCCTGGTTTTTCAGGCCATGATCAACATGGCCGTCGCCGTAAACCTTATTCCCGTTACCGGCCAGCCATTGCCACTCATCAGCATGGGTGGTACTTCCATATGGTTTACCAGTATTGCCCTGGGAATCATACTGAGTGTAAGCAAAGAAATTGATACTAAACCTGAAAACATTGAAGATTATGTCGCGGCCTGAGAAAAAGATCATCATAAGCGGAGGTGGAACAGGTGGACACATCTTTCCGGCAGTCGCCATTGCCGATGGACTGAAGAGGCGGTTGGGAAATGCCGATATTCTTTTTATTGGAGCAAAGGGGCGAATGGAAATGGAAAAAGTACCGGCTGCCGGCTACACTATTGAAGGATTATGGATCAGCGGCATCCAGCGGAAGCTGACATTGAAAAACCTTTCATTTCCATTCAAGCTTATTTCAAGTATCATGAAAGCCCGCAGGATCATCAGAAGGTTTAAACCTGATGTGGCCATCGGAACGGGAGGATATGCCAGCGGACCTATGCTACGGGTGGCATCACGCAGAGGCATCCCCTCACTGATCCAGGAACAGAATTCATTTCCAGGCATCACCAACAGGATCCTCAGCAGGACCGTAAACAAGATCTGCGTCGCTTTTGAAGGGATGGGAAAATATTTTCCTTCTTCAAATATCGTGATCACCGGAAATCCGGTCAGAAAAGATATTATAGAAATGAAAGGCAAGAAAGATGAAAGCCTTCGTTTCTTCGGACTGAGGGAAAACCTGAAAACAATACTGGTAGTGGGAGGCAGCCAGGGAGCGAGATCGGTGAACCGGGCCCTGGCTACACATCTTAATGAAATTCTTGCCTCCGATGTCCAGATCATATGGCAATGCGGAAGATCATTTCATGAACTTGCCGTTGAAACAGCCAATTCCTTAACAGCTTCCCGGGCTGAACAGGTGAAAGTATTTGATTTTATTTCAAGGATGGACCTGGCTTACACTGTAGCAGACATTGTATTATCCCGTGCCGGAGCTATTGCTATTTCAGAATTATGCATTGCCGGGAATCCTCTGGTACTCGTTCCCCTGCCCACTGCTGCTGAAGATCACCAGACGAAAAATGCTATGGCATTGAAAGAAAAAGATGCAGCATTGGTGATCAGGGATGATGAACTGGATGAGAAACTGAGCATAACCCTGCTTTCATTATTGAAAGATGAAGGCAGGCAAAAAGTTATGCGGGAAAATATTCTAAAACTGGCAAAGCCTGATGCAACTGAAAAGATAGTGGATGAAGTGATAAAACTACTGGAAAAATGATGAAAAAACAGAAAATAAGCACCGTGTATCTGATCGGGATAGGTGGCATCGGGATGAGCGCCCTCGCCAGGTATTACCGACAGCAGGGAAAAGAGGTTTCCGGCTATGACAAAACCCGCACCTCGCTGACCAGGCAACTGGAACAGGAAGGCATGAACATCCATTACCGTGATGATCCTGCATATATCCCCTGTGATGCCAACCTGGTCATCTACACCCCGGCCATACCGGATTCGAACATGGAACTTACGTATTGCAGAGAAGTTGATTTTAACATCAAAAAACGTGCAGAGGTGCTGGGCATGATCGCAGAAGATCACGAAACCATTGCCGTAGCAGGAACACATGGAAAAACCACGATCTCCTCGATGATCACCCACATCATGCAACATGCTAAATTTCCTGTAACAGCATTCATTGGTGGGATAATGAGTAATTATGATACGAATTTCATCAACAATGAGAATAGCAGGTTTCTTATTGCTGAAGCTGATGAATATGACCGCTCTTTTCACAAACTCCATCCAAAAATTGCTGTTATTTCAACACTGGCTGCCGACCATCTTGATATTTACGGATCAGTGGAGCAGCTCAGGGACTCATTTACAAAATTTGTATCACAAATAAAGCCCGGTGGTTCGCTGATCATCCATGAAGATGTAGCAAAACAAATCCCGGCCCCGGCAGGAGCCATCATTTATGGTAAAAACCAGGATGCAGATCTGCGTATCGGTAATACCGGTGTCAGTGAGCAGTATTTTTACTTTGACCTTCACCTGAAAAGCAATGAGAAAAGCAGGATCACCATGCAGGTGCCGGGGCAGCATAATATCGAGAATGCTGTGGCGGCAGCAGCAGTATGCATACAGGCAGGCTTGAGCCTGAAAGAGATCAAAGCAGGCCTGGAAACTTACAAAGGTGTAAAACGGCGTTTTGAATTCATCATTCAGGAGGAGGACCTTGTCTTCATTGATGATTACGCTCATCATCCGGAAGAGATCACCGCCTGTATCAGTACAGCAAAAGCCATTTATCCGGAGAAAAAAATCACAGCTGTATTTCAAGCACACCTTTACAGCAGAACCAGGGATCTTGCAAAGGAGTTTGCAGCCAGCCTGGATTTATTCGATGAAGTTGTTTTGCTGGAAATTTATCCTGCAAGAGAAGTACCGATAGAAGGAGTTAATGCTGATTTACTGCTAAGCAAGATGAACATTTCAAACAAGCGGATAAGCACAAAAGAAGATTTGCCTGAGGTGATAAAAAAGCTAAAACCAGAAGTATTGATCACTATGGGAGCAGGAGACATTGAGCAAATGGTATTAGCCCTCAAACAAGCATTGAAATCATAAGTATGAAAAAAGTATTACAGATATCATTCTGGATCCTGCTGATCGCAGGGGTGATTGTGTTGTTGGCCTTCATCGGACAAAAACATAATGAAACCATCTGTCATAGTTTTGATCTCAGTATAGTGAATCCGGGCACAGATCATTTGATCACCGGCGAGGAGGTAAGTGCAGTGATCATCTTGCATATCGATACACTAAAGGGAAAAACACTCGGGGAGATAGAATTTTATGAGATCCGGCGTATACTGAATACTATTCCTTATATAAAAAGCGCAGATATCCAGACAGAAATTTCAGGACGCCTGAATATCAGGATCACCCTTCGGCAACCCCTGATCAGAATAACAAACAAAAACAAGCTCAGTTATTATATTGATACGGAAGGTTACCTGATGCCCCTCAACCCGGGCCATCCTTCCAGGGTCCTCATTGCAAATGGCAATATCAATGATGGCATATCTGATCTTGGCAGTCCTGAACTGCATATAGACTCTTTAGATGAAAATTCTGTTGTTAAAGGGCTTTGGGGGATGGCTGCGTACATGAAGAAATCTCCATTTATCAACCGAATGATCGGACAGATATGGGTAAATGCTTCAGGGGAACTGGAGATGATCCCGATGATCGGTGATTACACGATTCATTTCGGGACAATAGAAGATATGGAAGAAAAATTTGAAAAGCTTGTCACTTTTTACAGAAAAGGGGCAGGAAAAGCAGGATGGATAGATTATAAATCCATCGATCTAAAATATAAAAATCAAGTAATTTGTTCAAAAAAATAGGAGTATGGAAAATTCTGAAATCATTGTAGGACTTGACATTGGTACAACCAAAATCGCTGCTATTGTTGGCCAGAAGAACGAGCACGGCAAGATCGAGATCATCGGTCACGGGCGCACAGAATCCATTGGGGTTAAGAGGGGTGTGGTTTCCAATATCGAAAACACTGTGAACTCCATAAAGATCGCGGTAGAGCAGGCAGAGTTAAAATCAGGCGTGGATATTAAATACGTAAATGTCGGCATTGCAGGGCAGCATATAAAAAGCCTGCAACATCACGGCAGCATCATCCGCAAAAGTATTGACGAGGAGATCAATCAAAATGACATCGACACGCTGAATGCAAACATGTATAACCTGAATATGGCCCCGGGCGAGGAGATCATCGATGTGATCCCTCAGGAATATATTATTGATGCTGAACAGGGAATTAAGCAACCGGTAGGCATGCTGGGGAACTCGCTCGAAGCTAACTTTCATATTATCATTGGGCAGACGGCGGCAGCCAAGAACATTTATAAATGTGTCAGAAAAGCAGGCCTCGAAGTGGTAGACCTCGTCCTTGAACCCATTGCTTCGGCCGAGGCCGTTCTAAATGACGAAGAAAAGGAAGCCGGTGTAACCCTGGTTGATATTGGTGGCGGAACAACTGATCTTGCAATTTTTCAGGACGGGATCATCAGGCATACGGCCGTAATCCCCTTTGGCGGTGACATTATCACAGAAGATGTAAAAGAAGGTTGTACAATTATCAAAAAACATGCAGAAGAGCTGAAAGTTAAATTCGGTTCGGCACTTGCCAGTGAAAACCGTGATGAGGAAGTTGTAGCCATTCCGGGCTTGCGTGGCAGGCCACCAAAAGAGATTACACTGAAAAACCTGGCTAACATTATCCAGGCCAGGATGGAAGAGATCATTGATCACATCCACTATGAGATCAAAAACTCAGGATATGAGAAAAAGCTGATCGGAGGCATCGTGCTAACGGGAGGTGGTGCCCTCCTGAAACATCTTGCACAACTGACCGAATTTATCACCGGAATGGATACAAGGATCGGCTACCCCAACGAGTACCTCGCCAATGACGTGCCTGATGAAATGGCCAGTCCTATGTACTCCACAGGTATAGGCCTGGTTATTGAAGGCTTCACCCGTCTGGGAAAGGAAAAAGAAAAAGAAACACAAAAAGGCGAGAAGAAAAAAGGAAAGAAGAAACCCGAAAAACCACCAAGGCAAACACGTTTCTTATCGATAATCCAGGAGTGGTTTGAGAAAGACGGGGAGCAATAAATAATCAACAATGATATTGTTAATAAAAATCATGCAGACCAATTGAACAACGCAAATTATTAATCTAAATTTAATAAAATTAAAATGGAGGATATTTTGAAATTCGAAAAACCAAAAAATCAGTCGTCCATCATAAAAGTTCTCGGTGTTGGCGGCGGTGGCGGAAACGCAGTTAATCACATGTTCAACCAGGGGATTACCGGAGTTGATTTCATCGTATGCAATACTGATGCTCAAGCCCTTGACATGAGTCCGGTTCCGAATAAGATAAGCCTTGGGAAGAAAGGCCTGGGAGCCGGATCCGTTCCCTCGGTAGCAGAAAAGGCAGCTATCGAAAAGACTGAAGTGATAAAAAAGGCTCTGGCATCCAATACTGAAATGCTGTTTATCACCGCAGGTATGGGTGGCGGAACAGGAACAGGTGCTGCCCCTATTATTGCGCGACTTGCAAAAGAGATCGAACTTCCTGAGGATGAAGGCGGCAATATATTGGTGATTGCCATTGTTACCCTGCCCTTCAGCTTTGAAGGAAGAAAACGCAAACAGCAAGCTGAGAGAGGTATTGAAGAACTGAGAAAATATGTGGATGCAGTATTGATCATCAGTAATGACAAACTGAGGGAATTGTATGGAAACCTTGGCCTTTCAGAAGCCTTTAAGATTGCTGACAACGTATTGCTAACTGCCGCCAGGGGTATTGCAGAGATCATCACCGAAAAATCATTTGTAAACATTGATTTCAAAGATGTGAACACTGTGATGAGAAACAGCGGTGTAGCTATTATGGGTACCGGAATTGCTGAAGGTGAAAACCGTGCACATACTGCCATTGAAATGGCATTGAGCTCTCCATTACTAAATGACAACGACATAAAGGGAACCGAAAATATCCTCCTGTACCTGTCGTCCGGTAGCAAGGAGATCTCCATGGACGAGGTCACTGAAATTACAGAATATATCCTGGATGAAGCAGGCAAGCAGGCTGAGGTCATCTGGGGAGCAGGCAAGGATAATTCGCTGGGTGAGCAGATCAGTATAACGGTTGTGGCAACAGGATTTGACAAAGAAATAAACCCCGACGAAGGTAAGGTGGTCCGTAATCTGTATAAGGATAATAAAGTTGTCGAACAGCCTGATAAAGAGGTTCCATTGCCCAAACCAACAAGGCCGGCTATTGAACCGAAAGAAAATAACAATATACCTGAAGAGATCACACTGATCAGCAAGCCAAATCCTGAGGAAAAAGAGAACCGTCAGGTCATCAGCAGCAAAACAGAAGAAGAAAAACCGGAGGTGATACGCCTTAGCCTGGATGATGCTGCACCGGAAGAAGCAGATAAAAAGCACAGCACTGAAATAAGTCATCCGGTTGATCAACTTGAAGAACCGGAAGAGTTGATATTTTTTGAGCGGAAGCCGGCATCAGGAAAAACTGAAGATCCTGTTCCTGATACTATTTCAAAAGAAGAAAAGGAAAATCTTGAGAAAAAAGCTCTGGAACGGGTAGAGCGGCTTCGCCAGATGAGTATTAAGCTAAAATCTCCCGGCGGGCTGTCTGATCTTGAAAGTGAGCCTGCCTATCTCAGGAAAAATATTCCCCTGTCTGACACCAAACCTTCTGAGGAAAGCACAATCTCAAAATACACCCTCTCGGAAGGTGATGATGACAATGCAAGCTTAAAATCCGACAATACATATCTGCACGACAATGTGGATTAGTTCAAATCAGAACCCATGACATTAGCAGAAAAGATCAAAATAGATATCAAAGAAGCCATGCTGGCTAAGGATGCGAAAAAACTTGAAGCCCTTCGGGCGATAAAATCAGGGCTGCTGCTGCTGAAAACAGCTAAAGGCACTTCCGGGGACAAGATACCAGAGGAACTGGAGATGGGGCTACTGAAGAAATTAGTAAAGCAGAGAAAAGAGTCGGCAGCTATCTACAGGGAAAAAGACCGGATCGAACTCGCTGAAGAAGAGGAGTTCCAATTCGGGATCATAGAAAACTACCTGCCCGAGCAAATCAGCGGGGATGCTTTACGTGAAATTGTGAAAGAGATCATTACTGAAACCGGGGCCGGGAGCATGAAAGACATGGGCCGGGTGATGGGCACTGCCTCAAAAAAGCTGGCCGGCAAGGCGGATAATAAAGAGATTTCGGAGATTGTGAGGGAAATGCTGGGATAAAGAAGACCGAAGACCGAGGACCGAAGACCGAAGACCGAAGACCGAAGACCGAACAACGAAGACCGAAGACCGAGCAACGAAGACCGAGCAACGAAGACCGAGCAACGAACAACGAAAGGTCGAGAATCGAACACCGGCCCGCACACCCCGTACCGCATACCACGTACCCCGTACCGCACACCGCGTACCGCAAAAAAAAGGGCTGTCTCGATTTGTTTTGAGACAGCCCCTTTTTTTTTATGCTCCAAGCATAAGCCTTTTAAATCCGCTTACGGTGAGGTCTTTGTTTGTTTCTGCGAGGTAATCGCGAACGATCATTTTCCCTTCGCGCACAAATGCCTGGTTAAGCAGGGTATTTTCTTTCAGAAACTTATTGAGTTTACCCATGGCGATCTTTTCCAGCA
>JAIOSQ010000136.1 GCA_021107535.1 Bacteroidales bacterium
ATGTTCATGGGCATCGGGCTGATCTTACTTGGCGCTGCCGTCAGTTATTATTTTAATCCTGCCGGGATGGGCATCGATGGGATCATCATCGCCCTGCTCATATGGATCATCATGTCGCTCATAAGCTATTACAATGGGGCAAAGATATTGCTGTCAGCCAGCAAAGCTAAAAAAGTCAGCCCTGATGTTCATCCGCAATTGTATAATATTGTGGAAGAAATGAAGATTGCCTCTAACCTTCCTGTCATGCCGGAAATATATATTATTAATGAGGAGGCGCCCAATGCATTTGCTGCCGGCAGGGATCCGCAGCATGCTGTGGTAGCAGTCACTGCCGGCTTGTTGACCAAGCTCAACCGGGACGAATTACAGGGGGTGATCGCCCATGAGATGGCACACATTTATAACCGTGACATTCGGTTTATGACCCTGGCGGGTGTTATGCTGGGAAGCATCGTCCTGATATCTGAGATCTTTCTAAGAGGAATGTTATTTACCGGGGGAGGTGCGAGGTATCGTTCATCCGGATCGAAAGGCGGACAGGGACAAGCCATTATGATGATCGTTGCAATTGTGCTGGCCATCCTTGTTCCAATCTTTGCAGGACTTTTGTATTATGCCATCTCGCGTAAGCGTGAATACCTTGCTGATGCAACAGGTGTACGGTTCAGCCGTTATCCTGAAGGGCTGGCATCGGCCCTGGAGAAAATCTCCGGGTCAAAAATAGAGATGAAAACAGCCAATAAGGTTACCGCACCGATGTACATTTCCCTCCCATTTCAAAAAGGGAAAAAGGCTGCGGCAGGCCTTCGCAGCACCCATCCACCCATACAGGAGCGAATAAGGATACTCAGATCTATGCAGGGAGCAGGCTTTCTGAGCTACCAGGAAGCATACAAAGAGGTGAAGGGATCGGGATCACATATCATCCCCGGCTCAGGGCTGAAAGAAACGGATGATCCCGGGATCAGAAAGGCTTTCGACAGCCAGGATGCACCAAGCCTTAAAACCGTAAAAAGAAATACGGGAGACCTGATGATGACTGTAAATGGCTATACATTCATTGATTGCTCCTGCGGCTTACGGATCAAAGTTCCGCCCGATTACAAGAAAAATACCATCATTTGCACCAAATGTGGCACAAAACACAGGCTGTAATACAAACAGAAGTATTATGACCCCATGCCTTTTATCATAGCGGCGGCTTCAACAGCCATCTTCCTGTTATATTCAAATGTCAGATCCTGGTAGTTGATCAGGTCGATGATCGTACCAATGAAGCAAAGCCCTGCAGTAAAAAGATAAAGCAGCCCCATCCCGATCTGTCCGACAAGGAAACGTTGGATCCCTGCCACAACAACAAAACCGATGATCGTTGCAAGCAGGATCATCTGAGGATCCTTACGACGGGCACGGTAGAGGGCGACAAAATTTGTCAACTCCTTATCGTCATATTCCTTGGTAATTTCCTGTAGAAAAAACAGTTCCTGTCCTTGTGCTTCAGGCACATGATTAAAAATTTCAGCCATGTTGAATTGATTTTTTATATGAGTAATGTTTATAATGATTATTCTTTCTAAAGATGGCAACAATCCTGAGGATGAGTATGATCACAGCCGGAATGCCCAGAGGATGTGCATAGAAAGAGTTGATAATATCTCCCCTGAACAGCCATGAGATCGAGTGTCCCAGTCCACATCCCGGGCACCAGTCGAAGCCCATATTGTGCAAGGGGCAGAGGCTGTAGCACTCATCCACCGGGCTCGTCAGTCCGAGAGCGATCAGCGCAGCAATCCAGATGAAAGCTTCGAGATGCCTTCGGGTAAATAAAAGGATGGATCGCAGGGTTTTCAATGAGTTATTATTAGGATCTATATTTCAAAGGTAGTAAAATTGAAGGAGAATGTCCTGAAAGTTTAATATTTAAGTTAATTTCGAGCGGAGCGGAGCGAAGGGAGAAAACCCCCAAGTATCGGTTTCGCACTCATCCTCAAATATCAAATAACATTCACTTCCATCTCCAGTTCCACCGCGAAGGTTTCCGAGACAGATGTCATGATATTCATTGCGAGCTTAATTATTTCCTGCCCTGTAGCCTTGCCATGATTCACCAGTACCAGCGCCTGACTTTCATGAACGCCGGCATCCCCGAAACTTTTCCCTTTCCATCCACATTGCTCAATCATCCATCCGGCAGGAATTTTAATATGTTCGGCATCTACCTCATAAAAAGGCATATCGGGGTATTTCCCCTGAATTTCCTTAAAATGTTCCATGCTTACCACCGGGTTTTTAAAGAAACTTCCTGCATTGCCAATTTCTTCAGGGTCAGGAAGCTTTCTCCTACGAATGGAAATGACAGCCTCACCAACAGATTGGATCCCGGGAGTTTCATCCACACCCATATTTCTCAGCTCATCCTTTATCGCACCATAGTTTGTATCAGGAACAGGATTTTCTTGAAGGGCAAGGCTCACAGAAACGATAATATATTTCCCTTTTAATTCCCGCTTGAAAACGCTGTCGCGATATGCAAAACGGCATTCTTCTTTCGTAAAAACACGGGCTTCTCCGGTCGCAACTTCCAGCGCTGTAAGTGTATGAAAAATATCCTTTAACTCAACTCCATAGGCACCAATGTTCTGGATTGGGGCTGCCCCGACACTGCCCGGGATCAGGCTTAGGTTTTCGATACCTCCATAATTGTTTTCGATACAGAAATCCACAAGCTCACTCCACACAATGCCTGCACCGGCAGTGACCCTGACCATGCCATGATCTGCTTTGTCCACATTGATCCCGGCAATGTTGTTTTTCACCACAAGGCCTTCGAAGTCCCTTGTAAAAAGAACATTGCTTCCACCGCCAAGAATAATGAATTTCGTTTGCTGTAGCAAGCCATTACTGATCAGCGACTTCAACTCATCAATACCTGATATCTCAATGAACCGCTCCGCATTTACATCAATGCCAAAAGTATTATACGGTTTGAGGGATATGTTTTTCTTAAGTTCCATAAGATGGATCAAAGATAAGAATGATTGAGACCTTTACAAAACTCATCTTTTTGTTAGCATCTGCTTTAATTATTACTGTATTTTTGAATAAACCTTAAATTAGCATTTAAATCCTGTTTACCCATGAGGAAGATTATTGTTTCTGTGACCAATGACCTTGTCACTGACCAGCGCGTTGACCGGGTCTGCAATTCTTTGGTGACAATGGGATTTGATGTATTGCTGCTTGGCAGGAAAAGACGAAACAGCCTGCCCCTCGACCAACGGAAATACAGGATGCACAGGATGAAACTCTTATTTGGAAAAGGGCCGTGTTTTTATGCTGAATATAATTTCAGGCTGTTCATTTTCCTCTTATTCCGGAAAGCAGATGTCCTTCTTTCCAATGACCTTGACACCTTGTTAGCCGATTATTTCGTTTCACGGATCAGAAAAAGAGAACTTGTTTACGACAGTCATGAGTATTATACGGAAACACCGGAACTGGTCAACAGGAAGTTTGTCCAGGGAATCTGGAAAAAAATTGAGCGGTGGATATTTCCAAAACTTAAACACGTTTATACGGTCAATGAGTCCATCGCCGGTTTATTCATGGAAAAATACAAGGTCCCTGTCGAAGTGATCAGGAACCTCCCCTACCGGCAGGAGTATAAAATTGAAAAATCGAAAGAGGAACTCGGGCTGCCACTCAATAAAAAGATCATTCTTTTGCAGGGTGCCGGGATCAACATAGAGCGGGGAACGGAAGAAATGACTGAAGCCATGCAATATATCGATCATGCTGTATTCGTGATCATTGGTGACGGAGATGTCATTGAACAACTTCAGGAGCAGGTCCGCAAAATGAAGCTTGACAGTAAAGTCATATTTATTCCCACAATGCCATTTAAGCAATTGTATCAGTATACTGTCCATGCCGATATCGGCATCAGTCTCGATAAGGATACAAACATCAACTACCGTTTCAGCCTCCCAAACAAGATATTTGATTATATCCAGGCCAGGGTTCCTGTTTTGGTAACAGACCTGGTAGAGATCAGGAAGGTTGTGGAAAAATACAATATCGGGATGATTGTTGAATCACATGAACCTGCAATGATCGCTTCCACAATAAAGGAGATGTTGAACCGGACTGATCAATATGAAATCTGGAAAGAAAACCTTAACTTTGCAGCATCAGAGCTTTGTTGGGAAAAAGAAGAAAAAAAATTAACCCACATTTATTCGCCTTTTGCAGGATAAGCACATACATATCGTTTCCTTTGATGTCCCGTATCCCCCGAATTACGGTGGAGTGATCGATGTTTTTTATAAGATCAAAAACCTCCACGAAAAAGGCGTTAAGGTCCATCTCCATTGTATAGAATATCCGGGACGAGAGAGGGCGGAAGAATTGAATAAGTATTGCGAAGAGGTCCATTATTATTCCCGAAAAACAGGTTTCGTTTCTGCTTTAAGCCTGAAACCCTATATTGTTGCCAGCCGCAGGTCGAAAAAGATGTTGGAAAACCTCCTTAAGGACGATTATCCAATACTCTTTGAAGGCCTTCATTCATGCTATTACCTGAAAGATAAAAGGCTGGCAGACAGGATGAAGATATATCGCGAAAGCAATATCGAGCATCGCTATTATTTTAATCTTTTCAAAGTTTGCAAAAATATGTTCAGCAGGCTTTACTTCCTGGGGGCAAGTTTTAAGTTGCGCATGTATCAAAAAAAATTGGAGCACGCCTCAATGATGCTCTGCGTTTCTAAAAATGATACTGCCTATCTTCAAAAACAATTTCCCGGAAACAAAGTTTACTATCTGCCCAGTTTCCACCCCAACAATAGCTTTGAAATTAATAATGGCAAAGGGGACTTTGCACTATATCATGGTAATATTGAAGTGCCTGAAAACGCCCACGCTGCTGCCTACCTTATCAATGAAGTTTTCAATGATCTCGACATCCCCATGGTTATTGCCGGCATGAATCCCCCCGAGCATGTCAAAAAACTCGTCACTGCTCATGAAAACATCAAGCTTATCAGCAATCCTGACGATGAGGAGATGTTCAGCCTGATCAGGAATGCCCATGTGAATATACTGGTTACTTTCCAGGCAACGGGTTTGAAACTTAAACTTCTGAATGTGTTGTACCAGGGACGCTTTTGCCTGGTCAACGATAAAATGCTCAATGGCACCGGGCTGGATGATCTCTGCATTATCGCGAATGATCCTGTCTCATTGAAGAATGAACTTCAAAGGCTTTTTAACACTATGTTCACAGGAGAGGAAATTTCCCGAAGGGAGAAGATACTGACGGAGCTTTATTCCAATACAAGCAATGCTGATAAACTGGTGGAGTTGGTTTGGGGATAGGGAGATATGTTATGAGATATATTATTGATAATTAGCTTTTCTTCAAGTTAAACTCATAGTAATCATCATCAATACCAACGTCATTAACAATATTTGTTATTTCAATAACAACATAATAATCTTTAATTTCATCCCTATTTATAACAGTTATGATAATATCACCAATTTCCAGATCTATTAATTCAGTAACTTTAATTCCAGCATCAAATCCATTTTTTGCAGTTCTGTTTGTTGCATTTGCATAATCAAATTCATTAAAAACAACAAATTCCAAATTCGTCCTTGAAAGCCAAGTATTACTTAAAGAGTTATAATTAAAAGAATTATCAATAATATCTTGGTAATCAGAGGTATCAGATAAAGCTAATGCTTGTCCGGTATATAGATTATAAGCACATTCTTTTTGAGATATTCTGCTATACATTTTATGACCTGAGGTTTCAACCAAAGGAAATTCAAAATCAGTAACCTTTATTCTGCGAAATTTTGTACTTGAATTTCCAGATACATCCTGACAATAGAAATCCAATATTAAGTCACTAGCAGGCAAGTCATTATCGACAAAGAAATCAAACTCAAGATTAAATAGTTTTGTTGAGATAGAAGAATCAACAAGGTTAATCTTTGGAAAACCAACGATGTCACGTGTTATTTTAAAGTTATTAATTAATTCATCAGAACTACAGGAAATATTAAATCTAATAATTGTATCCAGAGGTGCTATTATATGTATATCTTCAGGATAAACATATATTACTAAGTTAGAAGTATCATCCTTTTTACAGGAAGCTAATAAACAAAAAATGAAAAAACCCAGTAAAAAAGTTAATTTTCTATACTTTGAGATATATTGCTTATTCATAATGAATTAATAAAAAGCTGTCTAAAAAGTCAAAATTGATTAATCTTCAATAAAGCATCTTTATTTGATTCTGTCCTTCATCTGTAAGGCACTGCGAAATAATTGCAAATTATCCCTTAGGACTTTAAAGAAGGCACGGATAATCACCAAGTCTTTTTAGACAGCCTGATTGATTAGTTATTTTGTTATAATTTTAAAAGCTTTTGCTCTGACAGTGATTACCTCTTCTCTACCCAAAAACATTCTGTGCGATGTAACTTCCATAGAGATTGGAAGCAAAAAGTCTGCATCTGGTTTTTGCATTAATGCATCAAATAAGGCATTATCATATCCTCTCCTTTTATATTTTATATTCGAGCCTCCTCCTGGTAATTTAGATACAGCGCCCTGATATCTCTCACCACCATATGGAAAAAACAAGAAGTAGGATTGTGTGGAAGTTCCACTAATTTCTCCTAAATATTCCAGGTCATCCATTTCAAGATTTATTTGTGTTAAAATTGGGGTAGCTGGAATACTTTTCTTTTGGACAGTGCAAGCCGAAAATGAAAAAGTAATTATGGATAATATAAGAATAATGTATTTTAGTTTCATAATATGGGAATTTTAATTATAAATTATTTTCCGAAATAAATGTTTAGAATTATCCTGACATTCTGGTTTGTATCCATACCAAAATAATTAGACTTCAACTTATTGTAATAAGTACCTGGTGTTGGAGCAGGTTGATAATTCTGAACATCTGAGGCCCAATCTGTCCAGGCTATGTCATACTCTGCAGATGCAGCTGTTCCACCAACTCTTTGATCTTCTGAAATTTTAGTCTTGTTGCCAAACTCCCATTTCAGATTTAAGCCATACTCCAGTCCTAAAGAAATAGGTAATTGCGCAATGAATACATTGAATCCAACAACACCTCCTAATCCCATAACGGTTGTACTCATAGTCATTTGGTAATTGTCATAATCACCATCGGTATATGATATTTCAGAATTATATAACTTTCTACCAAATCCTAAATATAAGTCAGCTCCTGTATATACATCAAAAATATTTGATTTAAGAAAATGTTTCTCTATACCAGGAACAATGGTGTATTCTCTGGCACTTCGCTTTACTGAAATTTCATCTCTAGGATCAAGTGGAATAATTGGTGTGGTTTCCGGAGCAACATCGCCACTATGAGTGTAGGTTTCCTTATATAGTCTAACTCCTATTCGAAGGGCAGTCCCATCAGCTATATAAGCTTTGAATGTTAATAGATCTCCTCCTTGAAGAAGGTTTCCCCCGTATAGATTTGCTGTATTATCCTGGATAAAATCATATCCAAACGTTAGGGCAAAATCACCTTTCACAGGCCTGGTTCCTAACTTAAGATTAGTTGCTTCATTTTCTCTTGTAGAGAGCTGTGAAAAAGCTGATGAAATAAAAATAAATAGTAAAAGGAAAACAGTTGTAAATTTTTTCATAATAAAAAGGTTTAGTTAAAAATGAGTATTTATTACTGGCTAATCACTTGAAATATTGCTTTTTTCATTTAAAAAAATTCTATTATAAACAAATATATAAGGAAATCAATTTAATATATGAAGCAAGTTTTATAAGTTATTCACTTCTTATAAACATTCCATATAGGTGTTTTATGCAATTAATCTCCTCTCCAAGTCTTCTCAGGTTAATTAAAAGAAAATAAAATTGTAAGGATTATATACGGATAGCTGATATAAACCCGGTCTTCTTTTGGATTAGCTTATACTCGAAACCAGTTTCCCATCTTCACATACCAGTGTTCTTGCTTTGAAGAACTCAAAAAGAGAGTAATCGTGGGTGGCCATGATCACTGTCCGGCCTGATCTGCTGATGTCAAACAGAAGTTCCACGATCCCCCTGGAAGTTTCAGGGTCGAGGTTACCTGTGGGCTCATCAGCAAGTACAATTTCAGGATCATTGATTAGGGCTCTGGCAATTCCCAGCCTTTGTTGCTCTCCACCTGAAAGCTGATGAGGCATCTTAAATCCTTTGGTGTCCAATCCAACTTTAGCAAGCACATCATGTATGCGTTCTTCTATCTTTCGTTTCTCTTTCCACCCTGTTGCTTTCATGATAAATACCAGATTATCAAAGACAGACCTGTCGTTGAGCAGTTGAAAATCCTGGAATATGATCCCCAGCTTCCGGCGGAGGAAAGGAATATCTTTCCGCTTCATCGTTCTAAGGTCATAACCGGCAACGCTTGCGGCCCCCTCAACAAGCGGCAATTCAGCATAAATTGTTTTCAGGAGACTGCTTTTTCCGGTACCCGTTTTTCCTATGATAAAAAGAAATTCCCCCTTATCAACATGAAATGAAACATCGGTTAAAACCAAATTATCTTTTTGAAATATGGGAACATTTTCGAAACTGATGATGGTGTCCAGTGGCATGTTAAGCAGTTAAGTTTGTTGGTACGCAAATGTAAGCAAAAAAATGCTGGATGCTGGATGCTGG
>JAIOSQ010000277.1 GCA_021107535.1 Bacteroidales bacterium
ACATTAATCAGTCAGAGTCACTATAACTTTATCCAAAGTTCCTGTAAATGCAAACGGACTGCCTTCATAATCTTTATCGACTTGTGTGCCAGTATCCATGCCTATATCAAAGGTTTCTGCCAATGAATAAGTAGAAATATGCATAAATTCAAAATACTCTTCATCAACCTTTTCTCCATTCACATACAATTCGCCTGTACCCGACCATGGCTTAAGCGTGCCGTCAATTTTTGATCTATCCAGAATAAAATTGAATTTCAAATCCGTAGAACCTTTTGGGCGTTTTGGAGATGTCAAATGATAATGCACACCGTCTAAGAAGTTGTAATCAAAGTGTAGCTTACCATCTTTAATGTACATTGAATATCCTCCAGTCATACCCCCACATGAAACAATCACACCTTCTTCGTCACCTTTCAAGTCTATAGTTGTTTCTATTTTATGAGACCGACCCTTCACAGGAACTGAGGCCTTTTCTGCTATACGAACCGCTCCGGGTGCATAATAGGTAAACACCTTTTTATCACCGAAGATAACATAGTTTACTGCATTCAATCTTGCTAACATATCATCGTACATCGGATATACTTGATTCGCCCAGGCTTCCTCCTCGAAAATCTTCTTCAACTCTTCGAGTTTTTCAGGATATTCTTCTGCCAAATTATTACTCTCTGAAAAATCTTCAGCCACATGATAAAGTTCCCAAACGTCTTCGTCAAATGGCTGAACTACGTTGACATCCCATGGCATGCGATTGGCATGTAAGGTTACAGCCTTCCATCCTTCTACCCAAATTGCCCGGTTACCAAACATTTCATAATATTGACGCTTTTTAGCATTTGGTGCATCAGCATTATCAAAAGAATAATTCATAGGGACACCAGTAAAAGGTTGTTGTTCTATTCCGTGATATTCATCTGGTCTTTCTACACCTGCTGCTTCCATAATGGTGGGCGCAATGTCACTGATGTGATGATACTGACTTCGGATTTCTCCTTTGGCTTTAATGCCGTTGGGCCAGTGCATAACCAATGCATCATGCTGTCCGCCTCTATGCTCTGATTGCTTAAAGTAAGGAAATGGTGTATTTCCAGCCATTGCCCAACCGGCATGATAATGTGGATAGCTATCCCATTGTCCCCAATTATCGTAATTGCGCATATTGGCATCGAATGGAGTCTGCATACCGTTCAATACGTATGTCTCATTGAACGTGCCAGCCAAGCCGCCTTCACCGCTTGCGCCATTGTCAGCTGTCACAATGATTAATGTATTGTCAAGTTCGCCAATTCTTTCCAATGTCTCCACTACACGACCAATTTGGTAATCGACATGATCCATTTGTGCAGCAAATACTTCCATCTGTTTGGCATACATTTTCTTTTCTTCATCGTTCAAAGAATTCCAGGCTGGCAACTCATCGATACGTTTTGATAAAATTGTGTTTTCAGGAGCAATTCCTAATTCGATTTGGTTTGCCAGGATCTGTTCGCGAGCCTTGTCCCAACCCATATCAAATTTGCCTTTGTATTTGGCAATGTATTCATCTGGGGCATGATGTGGTGAGTGCATAGAACCGGAAGCCCAAAGCATCATAAATGGTAATTCTTTGTCAAGAGATTTGTGGCCTGTAATCCAATCTATAGCTCTATCAGCTAAATCCTTGTCAAGGTGTTCTGTTTTTCTATACTGTTCCGGATGGTGATCGTCCCACATAACCGGTATAAACTGATGCACATCTGCAGCCATAAATGTATAAGCATGCGCAAATCCTTCATCACTTGGCCAACGATCAAACGGTCCAACCTGAGACACTTCATACAGTGGTGTATGATCCCATTTCCCTAACGCATAATTTACATATCCTTCCTCTTCCAGGTAGTTAGCAACAGATTTGGCTGACGGAGGCACGATGGCGTTATATCCAGGAAACCCCATAGCAGTCAATGCATGGCTTCCCAATCCGATCATATGAGGATTTCTTCCAGCCATTAAAGTAGCTCTCGATGGCGAACATAATGCCGTAGTGTGAAAATTATTATAGCGTAACCCATTATCGGCAAGCTTATCAATATTTGGTGTTTCTATCAACCCGCCGAAGCTTCCGACTTGTGCAAAACCAACATCGTCCAACAAGAATATGATTACATTAGGAGCATCTTTTGGTGGTCTTTTCTTTTCCGGCCACCATTCTTCTGATTCCTCATAAGTTTTGGCAATTTTTCCTTTAAATTCTGGTTGAACTTTTTCATTTTTCACCTGTGATTCTTTACATCCTTGAATAAATACAATGAACATTCCAAGTAATAATAAACTCAAAGTTGTTTTCATTTTATTCCTCCTTTAATTTATAGTTTAAGGTATTATTTTATTGCTTACAACGAACTGCCGGCATGAACTCTGTCGCCGGTCTTGTTTCTTTGATTGTATAAAGATACGGAAATCTCAGATGTGAGCGCTAAACGCCACTTTATTCTGCTTACTGCTTGCTGGTTTGTTATCAGGTTCGGGGGACGGGGGATGGGAAGACGGGCCACTTCACTAAACACTCGGAACTCCTGATCCAGTATCCAGTATCCAGTATCCAGTATCCAGTATCCAGTATCCAGTATCTAGTATCCAGTATCCAGAAAATATGTATCTTGTAAACGAGTTCATAACACAAAAATATCACATTCATACAGAGAAACCAATTAAATATTAGTTTTGCATTTATTCCTCATATGAATACAATGAAAGTCATTCTCCGATTTCTCAGCATTTCACTTTTTGTAATCTCATTGGCTTCGTGTTCGCACACACCATTTCCAAAACTGGAGCAAATTGAGAATAAATACAACTTAAGTACCGAAGCTTTTCTGATGAAGCCTGAACATACGCACATGATTGATTCGCTTTATGATTTGGGGGTAGATGGATATTTTACCGGTGCAGGCAATGTAAAAATTTACTACAAATATTTTATTCAGGACAGTGTAGAAAAAGGGGCAATTGTAATATTAGCCGGAAGGACCGAAGCCGCTGTTAAATATAAAGAAGTAATATTTGATTTATTCAATAATGGATACTCGGTTTACATTCATGATCATAGAGGACAGGGTTTTTCAGGACGAATGCTAGCAGATACTGATATGGGATATGTAGACGAATTCCAGTATTATGTTGATGACATGAAATATTTTTATGATCATTTTGTGCTTCCACATCATCATAAAAACATCTTTCTTCTGGCTCATTCGATGGGGGGCACTATTGGTGTAAGTTTTTTGGAAGAATATCCTGATGATTTTAAAGCGGCTGCATTTTCTTCTCCAATGCTGGGTTTTGCATTCCCAAACTGTTTGCTCATTGGTTTTTTCACCGGGGATGATCCTCAATATGCAATGGGACATACAAATTATGATGAGGGACGAGTTAGTTTTGAAGAAAACACCTTAAGCGGAAGTGAGATCAGGTATGAAAGAATGAAGCAAATTTTTGAGGAATTTCCTGAAGCAAGGCTTGGAGGAGCAACATATCAATGGGTATATAAATCGTGTAAGCAATTTGATATCATATTTGATAATATTTCTAATATTGAAACTCCGCTTATTTTATTCTCAGCCGGAGATGAAGAAATTGTATCTTCTTCGGCACATAATGATTTTATTGAAGAATTAAATTCATTACGAAAGGAAGTAAAAGCTTACCTGGTTGTTGATGCCAAACATGAATTATTAATTGAAAAGGATCAATTCAGAATTGCCGTTCTTACTCAGATCCTTGATTTCTATGCGGGATATGAAAACGAGAATGAATAGAATATCGAATAACGAACAACGAACAACGAACAACGAGTATCGAGTATCATCATTCTATCTAACCACCACCTTCCTGATCCTTTTGCTATGCCCATTTGATAAAGAGACAAAGCAGATTCCCGGAGAAAAAGCCTGCAGGTCCAGTTCATGGGTTTGGGCTCCGGAAAGCATCAGCTTGCTGGATCGAAGCAGCTTTCCTTCCTGGTTAAAGATATTGAGCTGAAAACTTTCTATTTCATGAGAGCCCTTCTTTATGAGCCGGGCTTTCCCGTTGCAGGGATTGGGGTAGATATTAAATTCTATTCCTGTATTGCAGGGTGTTTCATTTATCCCTGTCGGGAAAATAGGAATGAAATATACCGTATGATGGTTAAAACTGGGCACTGCCAGGATGTTGTCTGCCTGGTTGTAATATAAGCCGGTGGGCTCCCCAAAGCCTGTGGCAACGGTTTCATATCCCCCGCTAAAATCATTGGCATATTTGTACACTCTTCCGCCGCCTACATGTGATGCGAAGTAAAAATTCCCATATTGGTCAATGGTGATCCCGTCAAACCTTCCTACGCTGCTATTCTGCAATGTAGTGATCTCACCGCTTTCAGGATCTACACTGACAATGGGAGAAGATTGCTGATATGCCCCAATAACGATTCTGTCATTAAAGGGGTCGTAAACACAATCCTGTGGCCAGTCAGGTAAACCTGAGGACACCAGTATCGTGTATGTCTGGGCCTCAATATCCACTTTGAATATCCTGCCCCAGGTATCGATCACATAGAGGAAGCCATTTTCGTCGGTGGTCATTCCGTCAAGGTTATTATAAGGGGGGATGGATAATGAAAATACTTCTTCGCCTGTTTCGAGTGAAAATCCGAAGACGGTATCTCCATCCGAGGTATAAAGGACATCATCAACGATGCACATGCCATATAGAATCCCGTAACCATGAACAAAATAGGATTGATTATTTAAAGTGTCTGTTTCGATCAGCGATCCATTACCGATGTTGGCCACAAGGTAACGGTCATGTGTTTCGTCGTAAACAACGCATTCGGGTTTGATATACAGATTGGGTTGAATATGCTGATTGTCGAACCAGGCGATCTGATTGCTCTGGAAGCCAATGGCCACCAAGTCAGTGTCGTTGTCGTTGTTGAAATCAGCATGGACGACGGCAAAAGTTTGGGTAAAGGTGTCATCGAAGTCGTACCTGGTAAAATTGTTGTTTCCGTCGTTTTCCCAGCGGACAAGCCGTGATGCTCCCTGTCCACCGGCGTAGAGGTCGCGGTCACCGTCATTGTCGAGGTCCACGGCATCAAACCACAGTGCACCTGCAAGGCTTCCCATGGGATGTTTGCTGAAGTTCTGGCTGCCATCGTTTTCCCACCAGGCAAGGCTGCTGCTCATGCATGCTGCCCCTATAATGTCAAAGTCCCCGTCGAGGTCGATATCGCGGGCATGCACCGTATGGGCCATGTTGAATTGGTTGTCGATCATGTATTCCGTCCAGTTCTGATTGCCGTCGTTTTCCCACCAGTATACTTCGCCATTCAACTCCCCGCATGCGAGGATGTCCATATCTCCGTCCTTGTCAATATCTTCTCCATAAATAAACGGGCTTTGTTGGAAACGTGTGGAGATCACATGTTTGGTCCAGTTGGTGTCGGGCATATTTTCCCACCAGGCGATTTCGCTATTGGTGCTGCTGTTGTCGAAACTTGAGCAAAGCACATCCGGGCGCCCGTCATCGTTCACATCTTTTATGTCGACCGTATGTGGGCCAATGAAGTTGTTATCGACATAATGCATGCTCCAGTTTTCATTTCCATCGTTCTCATACCAGCGGATCATGTTCCCACCATGGGCAGTGGCCACGATGTCAATTTCCCCATCATAGTTCAGATCTCCTGCGCACACCGACCTGGCCCAGTCAAGATTGGCATCTACGATATGTTTGATAAATTCATGGTACCCATTGTTTTCCCACCAGGCCACCTGCCCACCGCCCGGATTTCCGGATGACACGAAGTCCATGTGTCCGTCGAGGTTGATGTCACAGGCATAGACTTCCGTGCCCTGCGTGAAATCAGTGCAGACGGTTTGTTTTTCGAAAGTAGTTTGTGAAAATGCTTCCGTGATGAGTGTGAATACAGCCATCACGATCATCGTCAGGATGATGAAAAAGGTTTTGAAAGTCATGATTGTAAATATTTGGTTTATGTCAGGGTTAAAGCGAAAGTATGACCTTAAATATAAAGTAGTGCGGATGAATTAACGGTTGGCTGATATGGGATTACCGGTCAAGGGTTACCGGCTACCGGCTACCGGATTTTAATAAAAAATTGTAACAATCTGAAACTACATCAGTCTTTAATAAAACCTATCAGGCGCGCCATGATCAAAAACTTTTTTCTAAGCACCTTACGCAACATCTTGCGTTACAAAGGATACTCTTTTATCAATATAGCCGGGCTGGCGATCGGAATGGCATGTTCAATACTGATCATGGTTTGGGTGGCACACGAGCTGAGTTATGATAAGTTCAACGAAAAGCCGGACAAGCTGTACCGGCTCGTGCAAACCCAGTATTATTCAACAGGGCCCCTGACAACTACCTGTATGCCGGGGCTTATTGCCAAAGACCTGAAGGAGCAGTACCCGGAGATCGAAGATGCATTTATGTTCTATTATATTCCCGGAGCAGTGCTGAGCTATGGCGAAAAAAAATTCAATGAAGATATCCGCATGGCCGATCCGGGACTTTTCAGGATGTTCGACTTTGATTTTATCAGCGGTAATCCGGCAACAGCCTTCGACGACCTCCATTCCATAGTTATTACCAGTGAGATGGCAGAGAAATATTTTCCGGGAGAAGACCCTGTTGGAAAGCTGTTGCGTATGAATGACGAATTCAACTTTAAGGTGACTGCTGTGATAGAAAACATCCGTATGAATTCAACTTTTCGCTTCGATTTTTGCATACCCTTCCTTTTTCTTGAAGACCTGGGGCGTGACCTGAACCGCTATGGCTGGAACTCATATTATTCTTACATTCAGTTGGCTGATGGCGTTACGGAGGAAGCTACAGAGCATAAAATTATCAAGCATATTCAAGATCAGTCGGAGGAGGAAGACGAAACAAATGTTGACCTGTGGCTTCACCCTCTCACAAAAATGCACCTGTACGCGGTTAGGGGAGGAGGCCCCATTCAGCAGGTTTATATTCTTTCTGTTATTGCAGTTTTTATCCTGCTCATTGCCTGTATCAATTTTATGAACCTTTCTACTGCCCGATCCTCCAAACGTGCCAGAGAGATTGGTTTGCGCAAGGTGGTCGGAGCCAGCAGGGGGGAAATCATTTTCCAGTTCCTGACTGATTCCCTCTTGCTCACATTCATTGCCATGATCTTTTCGGCTATGCTGGTAGTTCTTATTCTGCCTGCTTTTAACAATCTGGCCGACAGCGAACTTAGCTTTAACCTTCTCAATCCTGTCAATATTCTGATCCTGCTGGGAGTTGGTCTGGTAACCGGACTTCTGGCAGGAAGCTACCCCGCAATATTCCTCTCATCATTTAACCCGATCAGTGTGCTGAAGATCTCCAATTCCGGTAGTAAAGGTTCTTCCCTGTTCAGAAAAATTCTCGTGGTATTCCAGTTCTCGCTTTCTGTGATCCTGATCATTGCCACTATCGTCATCATCCGTCAGCAGCATTTTATGCAGCAAAAGGATCTGGGTATTCAAACCGAAAATGTTATCTATATCGATATGGGCGGAAATGTAAAGGAAAACTACCATGCCATGAAAACAGAGTTGATGCGCGATCCTTCCATCGCCGGGGTGACCAGGGCCAACAGCCTGCCATTCCGGATAGGCAGCAACACAGGTGGCTTCGAGTGGCAGGACCGTGATGTGGACAATGATGTTTTGATAGGCTTTGGGTTTGCCGGCTATGATTATGATGATGTGTTAGAGCTTGAGTTTAAGGAAGGAAGGTTTTATTCACAGGAATTTGCTACTGATACTTCTAATGGCATTGTGGTCAATGAAAGTACGGTAAGGATTATGAATATGAAGGATCCTGTTGGTAAGTGGCTACAGTTGGGAGATAATCGCTGGAATATCATCGGGGTGATGAGTGATTTCCACTTTCTTCCCTTAACCTATGAAATATCACCGCTTGTAATGGTATATGCGGAACCGGAAAACACGGAAACCATGATGATCAGGATCGGTGGCAATAACCCGAAAGAGACCATTGCAAATATTGAGGAAGTATGGAATCGCATGAATCCTGCTTTTCCGTTCAGCTGCGAATTCCTCGACAAGAAATACCAGGAACTCTATGAGTCGGAAAGCCGGCTTGCTGAGATATTTAAATACTTTGCATTTCTGGCTATCTTCATTTCCTGCCTGGGCTTGCTTGGGCTCGCCTCATTCATGGCCGAGCAACGGACGAAGGAGATCGGTATACGCAAGACCTTTGGTGCTTCAATCCCTGCCATCGTCATGCTGCTGACGAAAGATTTTACCAGGCTGGTGATCATCGCCAATATTATTGCCATCCCCCTGGCATGGTATTTCCTGGGCGAGTGGCTGAACAATTATTCCTACAGCACACGGCTGAGCGCAGATATTTTTATTATTGCCTTTACACTTTCTATTCTGATAGCCTTGCTAACCATCAGTTACCAGGCCATCAAAGCTGCTTTGATGAATCCGGTGGAAGCGATCAGAACTGAGTAATTCCTGATAAAAAGAAGTCAGAAGTCAGAAGTCAGAAGTCAGAAGTCAGTAGTCAGTAGTCAGAAGTCAGTAGCCAGAAGTCAGAAGTCTCACAGTCTCAAAGTCACATAGTCTCCAAGTCACACAGTCTCTAAATTCGGCTTTCTTACGGTATAAATAGCGGCCGAGCCTGCAAACTGCGGCAGATACTGAAAGTCGTTGAAGCCATGCTCTTTCAGTAATGTTTTTACTTCCGCTGGGGTATAATAATCCCGCGCTGACACGGCCAGGTAGCGGTAGGCTTTTCTATGTCCCGACAGCAAGCCTCCGAGCCATTGGACCATCACTTTGAGATATATCCTGAAGCCAAATCTCATGATGGCGGATTTAGGCTGGCTGGATTCAGCGATGATGAAGATGCCACCGGGATTTAGGGTCCGCAGTATCTCACCCAGGTACTGGCCTGCAAACTTGTTTTTATAGGTCAGGTTACGGAAGGCGAAGCCGATGGTGATCACATCTAATGTGTTGTCCCCGAAGGGGAGATCAGCGGTATCTGCAAGCACAAATTCCACTTTTTGCCCATCCACTTTTTGCGCTTTCTGTGCGGCTACATCCAGCATAGGCTGACTGAAATCGCTGGCGGTGATCCGGATTTCTTTTTTCGTCATTTTTGCTATGCGCAGAGCCAGGTCGGCGGTTCCTGTACAAATGTCGAGGACGTTGTGCGGATCCTCCTCCAGGCATAATTTAGCGGCCTTTTTCCTCCAGCGCTCATCCTGGTTCAGGGTGAGGATGCGGTTCATGAGATCATAGCGCTCCGGCACTTCGTTGAACATGCGGAATAAGGGTCTTCTGGCAGCTGCTTCTTTGTCCATGTTCGTTGCTCGTTGTTCGTTGCTCGTTGCTCGTTGCTCCTCCCGTTCTTATACCAACTCCTTGCGAGCAAGGAGGGGGCGCGAAGTTTGGTGCAAAGATAAATTTTTCCGCTTAACGGTTAACGGCTACCGGCTACCGGTCACCGATTGGCACTCGGCACTAGGAATTAGGCACTTCATATACGACATGTATTAATTGTACCAAAATTCAAATAACTATCTTTGCCCTCATGTTATCTACCGACGTCTGCATAATAGGTGCCGGTCCGGCAGGCGCCATGGCAGCGCTGCGGCTGGGACAGGAGGGGAAATCATTTGTGATTCTCGACAAAGACGATTTTCCGCGTGAGAAGATCTGCGGGGATGCCCTGAGCGGAAAGGTGCCGCATATTATACGTCGCCTGTCGCCGGAGATACTGGAACGTTTTGAAAAAAAGTGCCATCCGATGCATTCTTTTGGCATCCGTTTCATCGCCCCGGGCGATCATGTCTTTGATGTACCTTTTATCGAAAATTATGATTTGCAGCAACATCCGGTTCCCGGCTATACCATAAAAAGGGAGCTGCTGGATGCATTTTTAGTTGATGAGGTTTCCACGATTGCCGGGGAAGGACTGATGACGGCATGCACCGTAAGCTCCGTAAACAAAAGTGATCATGGGTTTACCGTAGAAAGCTCCTCAGGGCAGATCAGTGCCAGGCTGCTGATCGATGCTTCCGGTACGGCATCATCATTCAAAACAGATTATGATAAACCTGAGCCTGCGGCAAAGAAAACAGCCCTGGCTGTGCGTACATACTATAAGGGTGTGGCAGACATGCATCCGCAAAATTTCATCGAATTATATTTCCTGAAAGATATCCTCCCCGGCTATTTCTGGATCTTCCCGCTGCCCGACGGACTGGCCAATGTTGGCCTGGGATTAAGGAAAGATGTGGTGTTGAAGAAGAAGATCAATCTTTCTAAAGTTATGGAGGAGATCATCCGGGAACACCCATTGGTGGCGCCCAGGTTCAAAGATGCTGAGCGGCTTGACAAACCGGTTGCTCACCGGCTTCCGCTGGGCAATCCGCGCTTTAGTATCTCGGGCGATCACTATATGCTTGCAGGCGATACCGCTCACCTTGTGGATCCCCTGACGGGTGAAGGGGTTGGAAATGCGCTTTACAGTGGTTTCATTGCAGCCGAACAGGCCATTGCCTGTCTTGAGAAAGATCGCTTTGATGCAGATTTTATGAAAGCCTATGACCAACGTATCCGGCGGGTTCTCGGAAAGGAAATGCGTATCAGCAGCAACTTCCAGACCATGCTGAAATACCCCGGCCTTGTCCGCTGGATCGCAAAAAAGGCTGACGGCAACAAATATATCCCCGGGCTTATGTCATCTATGTTCACCGACCTGGACCATAGGAAAAAGCTCCTCAATCCGTTTTTTATCCTCAGGGTGCTGTTGAATCGTTAATCCGTAAATCGTTAATCCGTAAATCGTTAATCCGTAAATCGTTAATCCGTTAATCGTTAATCCGTTAATCGTTAATCCGTTAATCGTTAATCCGTTAATCGTTAATCCGTTAATCGTTAATCCGTTAATCCGTTAATCCGTTAATCCGTTAATCAATACTTAA
>JAIOSQ010000021.1 GCA_021107535.1 Bacteroidales bacterium
AGAGATTACCAGTATGTGACTGAAATGGATGCCGACTTCTCACATAATCCTGAAGACCTTCCCAGACTTTATGATGCCTGTGTTAAGCAGGATGCAGATGTTGCAGTCGGTTCAAGGTATTGCAATGGCGTAAGTGTGGTGAATTGGCCCATGGGACGCATCCTGATGTCTTATTATGCTTCTGCTTATGTACGATTAATTACCAGGATGAAAGTAAGGGATACTACCGCCGGTTTTGTTTGCTATTCAAGGAAGTTCCTCTCAGCATTAAACTTTGATAAGATCCGCTTTATCGGTTATGCTTTCCAGATCGAAATGAAATATACGGCCTGGAAGCTTGGTTTCAAGGTCGTGGAGGTGCCGATCATTTTTATCGATCGTACCGAAGGAACCTCAAAAATGAACTCCGGCATATTCAAAGAAGCCATATTTGGAGTCATGAGCCTGCGCTGCAAAAGTGTAAAGAAATTACACAAGCAGTAATCCTGAATAGAATCTTCCTAATTCTTTTGTAATTTAGCATTGTGAATAAGAGCTACTATATAAGGAATGCCATAGTCGTGAATGAAGGCATGGTCTTTTCAGGTGGTGTTTACATTGATGAAGGCCTGATCAAGATGGTTTTTATAAGTGGTGAGCAGCCTGAAGTGCCAAATGGAGCGGAGGTCATTGATGCCAACGGACTCCACCTCATTCCCGGTGTGATCGATGACCAGGTGCATTTCCGTGAGCCCGGCCTCACGCATAAAGCTGACCTCTATACTGAAAGCAAAGCTGCTGTTGCCGGAGGCATCACCTCCTTCATGGAGATGCCCAATACCATTCCCCAGACACTGACCCAGGAATTGCTGGAAGAGAAATATAAGCTGGGTGCTGCAAAATCGCTGGCAAATTACTCCTTCTATATGGGTGCTTCCAACGATAATATTGAAGAGATCATCAAAACAGATCCTTCAAAGGTTTGTGGGATCAAGGTGTTTATGGGGGCTTCCACCGGAAATATGCTGGTAGATGACCCGCAAGCCCTGGAGCAGATCTTTGAAAAAGCACCCACGCTGGTAGCTGTTCATTGCGAAGATGAAAGCATTATCCAGGGAAATATCAGGATAATGAAAGAAAAGTTTGGAGAAGATATCCCCATAAAATATCATCCCATGATCAGGTCAGAAGAGGCCTGCTTTCAGTCTTCGTCCTATGCTGTTGAACTGGCAGAAAAACATGACACACGCCTGCACATCCTGCATCTTTCCACTGCCTGCGAGCTCAGGCTTTTTAATAATGCCATCCCCCTGGAAAAGAAAAGGATCACTGCCGAAGTTTGCGTACATCACCTCTGGTTTCATGATGCTGATTATGAACGACTGGGGAACTTCATAAAGTGGAACCCGGCCATCAAAAGCATGGAAGACCGCGATGAACTCTTGCAGGGACTGCTGGCAGACAAGATCGATATTGTGGCAACGGATCATGCCCCTCATACTTTGGAAGAAAAGGAGAATACCTATTTCAAGGCCCCGTCGGGTGGGCCGCTGGTACAGCATGCCCTGCCGGCTATGCTTGAATTATATCATAAAGGGATGATCAGCATTGAGAAGGTGGTGGAAAAAATGTGCCATGCACCTGCCATTTGCTTCAGGGTAAAGGAGCGAGGCTTTATCAGGGAAGGCTATGCTGCCGACCTGGCGCTTATTGACCTGAATTATCCCTGGAGTGTGAAAAAAGATAACATCCTGTATAAATGCGGCTGGTCGCCATTCGACGGACAGGAATTCCGTTCCATGATCACCCATACCTTTGTTAACGGACACCTGGCATACCATAAGGGGGAGTTTGATGAATCCCTTAAAGGAGAAAGATTATTGTTTGACAGAAAACCTTAAATATTATGAAGAAATATTTTTTATTGCTGATTCCTCTTTTATTCCTGTTTTCCTGCGGCCCGAAGCTTGAGGAAGTCATTGAAGATACCCATCCTGACGGGAGCCCGCGACTGGTGGTTTATTACGAACATGTCGACGGATTTAAGGAAAAGGTGAAAGTGACTGTCTTTTACAAAGACGGGATGAAACGTTATGAAGGCGAGTTTCTCAATGACAAAAGGGATGGATACTGGATCTACTGGTATGAAAACGGTAATAAATGGAGCGAAGGCTACTTTAAAGAAGATTCGCGCGACGGCTTTGGCACCACCTGGCATAAAAATGGCCAGAAACACTACGAGGGAAGTTACAAAGAAGGTATCAGGGAAGGCGTCTGGAGGTTCTGGACTCCCGAAGGGGAGCTGGTGAAAGAGATTGATTATGAGGAATCTTAATATTTGTACTTCTTCAATCTTTCAATAATCCTTCTTTCCTTCTTAGTGGGCCTTCCGTCACCTCGCTGGCGGTATTCCTTATTCACGGCCTGGCTCATTTTCTGCTTATCATATTCTTCCTGCGGGGTGAGGTCTTCCATGTGGTCGGGGACAAGTTTAGCTCCCACACGCCTGTGCAGCAAGGATTTCACCTTTACGGTTTTGATGAATGTTGTTAAAGATACAGTGATCACGTCACCTTCTTTTACTTCACGGGAGGCCTTCACATTCTGGCCTTCTATCTTGACTTTTCCGCCCTTGCAGGCAGCAGCAGCCTGACTGCGCGTCTTAAATATCCGCACAGCCCACAGCCACTTATCTATCCTCAGGCTGTCCATGAATTATTTCTTTCTGAAATATAAGGTGATAGGAACTCCCTTGAAATCAAAGTTTTTTCTCATCTGGTTTTCGAGGTATCGCTGATAAGGTTCTTTGATGTACTGGGGCATGTTACAGAAAAATACGAAAGAAGGGTAGGCTAATTTCAGTTGTGTGATGTATTTGATCTTCACACGTTTCCCTTTTACCATCGGGGGGCCATACCTTTCGATCAGCGGCAGCATCACCTCGTTCAGTTTTGAAGTTGGGATTTTTCTTGAGCGGCTTTTGTAAACCTGGTGGGCGAGTTCAAGCACTTTCAGTATTCTCTGCTTTTCTGTTACTGATGTAAAGATTACCGGGATATCAGTAAAAGGCGCGGTTTTTTTAAGGATGGCCTCTTCATATTCAACATGGGTGTTGGATTCTTTTTCGAGCAAGTCCCATTTGTTGACCACCAGCACCAGGCCTTTATTGTTTTTTGCAACCAGGCGGAGAATGTTCAGGTCCTGCGATTCAATGCCATCCTTTGCATCGATGAGTAAGAGGCAGACATCTGCTTTTTCGATCGCCCTGACGGATCGCATGACAGAATAGAATTCAATATTCTCGTTGACCTTGCTCTTTTTTCTCAGTCCGGCAGTATCCACAAACAGGAATTCAAATCCGAAGCTGTTGTAAGGAATATAAATGGAATCCCGTGTTGTTCCTGCGATGGATGTGACAATGTTTCTGTCTTCGCCAATAAGGGCATTGATGAG
>JAIOSQ010000132.1 GCA_021107535.1 Bacteroidales bacterium
AGCAAGGAACTATTTCTCAGCAAATGTGAATTAAACTCCCTTGAAGGAAAGATTTACAAGCAGATCAATTAAATTCTCAGCGATCCGGCAAACCCGAATTCCATCCATAAAGAATACCCTGACCCGGCCATCAAGAGAAGGAATACAGGCTATGCCATCGACCTGCTCCTGGAATCAGAACCCTTTGTTGCAGGTGCGGATAAATTTAATTTTTGCAAACTTCTCGCAGGTTCAGAAGGAACGCTGGCTTTCATCACCGAAATAAAGTTGGGGCTGCTTCCTCTTCCACCAAAGGAAAAGGCGGTGATCTGTGTTCATTGTAAAAGCCTGGAGGAGGCATTTCATGGAAACCTGATTGCTTTAAAATATAAACCCGGAGCAGTGGAACTGATGGATCACAATGTCCTTGAACTCACCAAAGACAACATCACACAACGAAAAAATCGTTTTTTCATCAAAGGTGATCCAAAAGCCATTCTTATTATTGAATTTGCAAGAGAGCGTAAAGACGAGATCAGGGATATCACTGAAAAGCTAGAAAAAGAAATGCGGGAAGCCGGTTACGGGTATCATTTTCCAGTCATTTATGACGATGACATTGCCAAAGTATGGGCCCTGCGCACAGCCGGCCTTGGCGTACTTTCGAATATGCCGGGCGATGCCAAGCCTGTGGCTGTTATCGAAGATACGGCAGTGAAGCCTGAAGACCTGCCAGACTATATGGAAGATTTTGCAGAACTGCTTAAAAAGCATAAGCTGGACTGTGTATATTATGCCCATATCGGGACAGGTGAATTACATCTGAGGCCTGTACTGAACCTGAAGGATGAAAGGGACGTGAAGCTTTTCAAGCTTATCGCGGATGACACTGCCACCCTGGTAAAGAAATACCGCGGGTCGCTCAGCGGGGAGCATGGTGACGGCCGCCTGAGGGGGGCTTTCATTCCTAAGATGGTGGGAGCCAGGAACTACGATCTTCTTCTGGAAATCAAAAAGACCTGGGATCAGGATAACATATTTAACCCCGGAAAGATCACAGCTACACCAGAGATGAATACCAGCCTGCGTTATCAAGCCGGGCAAAAGACCAGGGAAATTGAAACCATCTTTGATTTCTCCCGGGATATGGGAATCATCAGAGCATCCGAAAAATGCAATGGTTCAGGCGATTGCAGAAATTCCGTATTAACAGGTGCTAACATGTGCCCCAGCTATATGGCCAGCAGTGATGAACAGAATACCACCAGGGCCCGGGCAAACATTCTCAGGGAGTTCCTCAGCAATTCAGAAAAGAATAACCCCTTCGACCACGAAGAGATCTTTGAGGTAATGGATCTTTGCCTCTCCTGTAAAGCATGTAAATCAGAGTGTCCGTCGAATGTGGACATCACCAAGTACAAAGCTGAATTTCTCCAGCACTATTACGATGTTAATGGCATACCCCTCCGGACCAGAGCCATAGCCTATATCGGTCATCTGAATCGTCTTGGTTCACTGGCTCCGGGCTTGTATAATTTTTTCATGCGCAGCAAACTATTTTCAGGTCTCATGAAGAAAATGCTGGGATTTGCCCCAAAGAGGAGTATTCCCCTGCTATATAAAACTACTCTTAAAAGATGGGTCGCAAAGCATCCGTGCCAGGCAGGACATCACGATAAGAAAGTATATTTATTTGCGGATGAATTCACCAATTACAATGATGCCAGGATTGGGATCACGGCTGTAAAATTACTTCGCAGCTTAGGCTATACAATTATCATTCCCCGGCATAAATTCAGTGGAAGGACTTTTCTGTCCAAAGGGATGATCAGAAAAGCTGCAAAACTGGCAAAAGCTAACGTGGAAATGCTTTCATCCCTTGTTTCGGAGAACACTCCGTTGGTCGGGATAGAACCTTCCGGAATACTAACATTCCGGGATGAATACCCTGAGCTGACAGGACCTGAACTGAAGGAAAAAGCAATTGCCCTTGCCACACATTGTTTTACCATCGATGAGTTCATCGCATCTGAATATATGAAGGGAAATATCAGCAGCGAGCTTTTCACAAATATGGACAAGAAAATTATTGTACACGGGCACTGTTATCAGAAAGCACTTTCTTCAGTGACTCCAACACTGGAAATGCTGAGCATTCCCGCAAATTATACCGTCGAAGAGATCAAATCAGGATGCTGTGGTATGGCGGGCGCTTTTGGTTATGAAAAAGAGCATTATGATTTGTCTATGAAAGTGGGTGAATTGATTCTGCTTCCTGCAGTCAGGCATGCCGCAGCGGAAGTGATCATTGCAGCCCCCGGTACCAGCTGCCGCCACCAGATCAAAGATGGAGCCGGCAAGAAGGCCTTGCATCCTGTGGAAATATTATACAGCGCTTTGACCTCACAGCTTGGGGTACCTCACAGGTAGGGGGACCTCACAGCTTATACCGGCCATACTTCGATGGTCATCCCATCGTCAGCCAGCATCGATTCAGGAAATACTTCTATGGCTTCATTCAGCAAAGCTTGCAGGTTCTTGTACCGTGCTGAATAATGCCCGAGAAGAAGCTTTTTTACACCGGCCAGTCTGGCAATCTCCGCCGCCTGCCTTGCAGTTGAGTGGAATTTAGCCTCCGCATCTTTTGCCTTATCCTCCATAAAGGTAGCCTCGTGGTAAAGAAGATCTACTCCTTTTACCAAAGGAATAATAGACTCATCATAAGCTGTGTCCGAGCAGTAGGCATATGATCTCGGCAGCCTTGGAGAGGTAGTTATGTCTTCATTTTTGTACACAATCCCATGCTCATCCGTGTAATCCTTTCCACTTTTTATTTGCTTATAATCACTATTGGCCAGGCTCTTCCCTTCAAGAAAGTCTTTACGGATATTTGGTTTGGCCTGCTTTTCAGAGATCAGAAAACCACAGGTCGGGAAATTATGCTTCAAGGGAATCGTTGTTACTTTTATAAATCTGTTGTCAAGGATGACCTCAGAAACTTCAGTATTAAGAGGGTGAAATATCAGTGGGTAGTTCAAAACTGTTTTGGATGCATCCAGGTGAAGATTCATGATCTCCTCCAACCTTGGATCCGCATAAACATTCAATTCGGCATCCCGTCCAAGTAAATGCAAAGTGGTTATTAACCCCATCAGCCCAAAATAATGGTCTCCATGAAGATGAGATATAAAAATATGATTGATTTTCTGCAGCCGAATACGATTTCGCCTCAATTGCACCTGTGTGCCTTCTGCGCAATCAATGAGATAAAGTTTTTCATGCACATTAATAAGCTGTGCGCTTGGATTTCGATGTGTTAAGGGTATGGCAGCTCCGCTACCAAGGACGGTTACAGAAAAAGTCATGTCGCAATATAAAAAAAAAGGGTGACCGGTACAAGTCCGGCCACCCAGATATTATTTAGAAGGACCTTATTCCTCGCCTTTCTTTTCTTCCTCTTTTTTATCCTTCTCTTTTTTGGCTTCAGCTTTTGGGGCCTCTTCTTTTTTGGATTCTTTCTTTTTAGCTTCAGCTTTGGGGGCCTCTTTCTTTTTGGTTTCTTTCTTTTTAGCCTCTGCTTTGGGGGCTTCTTCCTTTTTGGCTTCTTCCTTTTTAGCCTCTGCTTTCGGGGCCTCTTCCTTTTTGGCTTCTTCCTTTTTAGCCTCTGCTTTCGGGGCCTCTTCTTTTTTGGCTTCTTCCTTTTTAGCCTCTGCTTTCGGGGCCTCTTCCTTTTTGGCTTCTTCCTTTTTAGCCTCTGCTTTCGGGGCCTCTTCTTTCTTAGTCTTTGGAGTTGCCTTTTCCTTCTTTTCTGCCTGTTCCATCGCTTGTTTCAGCTTACCCAGTCCGTCAAGGTCACCAAGGGTTGTCTTTTCCAGGTTACTCTTGATCTTCTGTACAACTTTCCTGCTTGATTTCCTGGCTGGTTTAGCTCTCGATTCTTCGCGAGCCTTTTCAGCATCTGATTTATCACGGAAAGTCCTGGTATGCGAGAGGATGATCTTCTTACTTTCCTTGGAAAACTCAATCACCATGAAGTCCAGTGTTTCATCTGCAGTTGCATTAGTGCCGTCCTCTTTGGCAAGATGCCTGTTCGGCACGAATCCTTCAACACCATAAGGAAGAGCTATAATACCACCTTTTTCGATCTTGTTGATGATTGTTGCATTATGTAGCGAACCAACGGTGAATATCCCTTCAAATACATCCCAGGGATTCTCTTCAAGTTGCTTGTGACCCAGGCTCAGCCTGCGGTTATCAACATCAACATCAAGAACAACAACCTCAATATCTTCACCAATCTTGGTAAACTCAGCGGGATGTTTGATCTTCTTCGACCAGGAAAGGTCTGAAATATGGATCAGTCCATCTACACCTTCTTCAAGCTCTACGAAGATTCCAAAGTTTGTGAAATTCCTGACTATTGCAGTGTGCTTTGTATCCTTGGGATACTTGGCAGTAATATCTTCCCACGGATCAGGAATAAGTTGCTTCATACCAAGTGACATTTTCCTTTCTTCCCTGTCCAGGGTAAGAATAACAGCTTCTAATTCATCAGCAATTTTTAGGAAATCCTGTGCAGTACGCAGATGCTGCGACCATGACATTTCGGAAACATGGATCAGTCCTTCAACACCGGGTGCGATCTCAATAAAAGCACCATAGTCGGCGATTACAACCACCTTGCCTTTCACCTTGTCACCAACTTTAAGGTTCTCATCAAGAGCATCCCACGGGTGAGGTGTAAGCTGTTTCAGTCCAAGGGCAATTCGTTTCTTATCATCATCAAAATCAAGGATCACAACCTTGATCTTTTCATCGAGGGTAACGATTTCTTCGGGGTGATTGATCCTGCCCCATGAAAGGTCAGTAATATGAACAAGGCCATCCACACCACCAAGGTCAACGAACACACCATAAGAGGTGATGTTCTTGGCGATACCTTCGAGCACCTGTCCTTTTTCGAGTTTCGACATGATCTCTGCTCTCTGCTGTTCAAGCTCGGCTTCGATCAGGGCTTTATGAGATACGACAACATTTTTATATTCATGATTGATCTTAACCACTTTAAATTCCATGGTTTTGTCAACATAAATATCATAATCACGAATCGGTTTCACATCAATCTGCGATCCCGGCAGAAATGCTTCGATACCAAATACATCGACGATAAGTCCGCCCTTTGTACGGCATTTAACATAACCATTGATGATCTCATCATTTTCAAATGAAGCATTGATCCTTTCCCATGATTTCAGGATCCTGGCTTTCTTGTGAGATAACAGCAATTGTCCTGAAGGGTCTTCCTGGTTCTCAACATATACTTCTATGATATCATCAATTTTGAGGTCAGGATTGTAACGGAATTCATTCAGTGGAATAACACCATCAGATTTGAATCCTATGTTTACAACCACTTCACGGTTGTTCATGGCAACCACAGTTCCTTCGATCACTTCGTGTTCTACGATTGAGCTCATGGTCTTGGTGTAGACATCTTCCAGGTCAGCCCTTTCCTTGTCGGTATATTCATCATCTTTTTTACCAACATCACTCCAGTCGAATTCTTCTTCTTTCTTAACCTCAGGTTCTTCAGCTTTCACCTCTTCAGCCTTCGGTTCTTCGGTCTTCACTTCTTCAGTCTTCACCTCTTCGGTCTTCACTTCTTTGGCCTTCGGTTCTTCATCCTTCACTTCTTCGG
>JAIOSQ010000062.1 GCA_021107535.1 Bacteroidales bacterium
AAAGAGGTGAATATGGTTGTAATCATCCAAAATCAGTAAAATATAAAAAAATGAATTCTATTCCATTACTGAAAATTGAATGTCCGGATGATTCTCTGATTTTTGTTGAAATGACAGGTTCCGGCACTCAATGGGAAGGAACTTTTACTCCTCATGAAAACGGTATTTATAATGTCAGGGTTTCGGGTTCGGATATTGATGGCAACACAGGTGTTGATTATTATCAGTTTGAATTGGTAAACGTTGGCATTCCGGATAATGAATTAATATCAGACAATAATGTATTCCTGTTAAATTATCCAAATCCATTTTACAATAAGACACAAATACGGTACTGCCTTAAAAATTCCGGCAAAACGGAATTGATAATTTGTAACATGTCTGGACTAAAAATACGTACCCTGATAAACAATAATCAATCAGCAGGCGAGCATTCTGTTGTTTGGGATGGCACGAATGATTCGGGTCAGCAGCTTGGTTCAGGAATTTATCTTTGTATATTAAGTGTTGATGGATATTTCTCCCCCGTAAAGAAGTGTCTGCTATTACGATAAAGAAATGCTTCTGCATTGCCAGAATGATTTTTAATCTCATCTTTCCTGAATCAGGCAAATTGATAAAGGCTTCATTTATTGTTAATTTTGTTTCAAGAATAAAAAAGATGAAATTGCTGTTTACATTGAAATCAGCATAAATATAAAATCATGAAAACACTTACTTCATTTTTTGCAATACTTTTTCTCCTGAGCCAGGCTTTTTCGCAGGAAACAACGAGTAATCGCAACATGGTAGGTTTTCATTTTATTGAAAGCTCCTCGGGATTGAACAACCCGGAATGGGATACTGGTGATACTGAAATAGAATTTGCCGACATGAACCAGGACGGATATGTTGATATAATCTCCATTGGCGACCATGGATCTCCATATATCAATACAAATGAACATGGGATTATGGTTTGGTTTGGCGATGAGACAGGTACATGGAGCGTAGAAATGAATGGTAATTTTGGATACGGTGGCATTGCTGTGGGGGACGTTAACCGCGATGGATTATGGGATGTTGGTTATGGTATGCACCACAACTATTCATCTACTGATTTTGGGGATCAATTGATAGAAGCGGCTCTGGGTGATGGTACAGGTGTGAACTGGATACCCTGGGACGATGGCCTGGCAACCAACGGCGAAGATTACGGCATGTTCGCCACCGACTTCGCAGATATTAATAATGATGGCTATCTTGATATAGCATCTCTCTCGTTTGGTTCCGGTAATGGTCTTCATATTTATCTGAACAACGGCGATGGTACCTGGACCCAAAGTTATCAATATGGGGGAGCCAGCAGTAATAGCAATGATGAAATTCACTTTGGTGATATTAACAAAGACGGCTACTCCGATTGTGCTGCCACACAGCAAGGGGCATATGTTTTTTTTGGCGATGGCAATGGTAATTTTACAACGGCACTATTCAACATGCCAAGCTTTTCAAGCCCACCATCGGATATTGCATTAGGTGATGTAGATGGTGATGGTGGAAAGGATCTCGCTATAGGTAATTATAATGGAGATATTAAGGTTTGGGTATTTGATGAAGTTAATTTGCAATGGATTGATTATTCCGGATCCTTACCAACAGGGAGTGATTATTATTTTGTGGAGTTGTTTGATCTTGATAACGATGGAAATATTGATTTGCTTGCTTCGGGCAAAGGCCAGTTGGGTATTTGGAGTGGTGATGGTGAAGGCAACTGGAATCTGGAGAATACCATGTTAACAGCTTCCGGGAATGCATACACAAGTGCCTTCAGAGTGGGTGGCGATGTTGACCATAACGGCTTTGCCGATATTGCCTTAGTTCAGGAAACCGGTAGCTGGCCCAGCACACAAAATCACCTGAAGTGCTTTATAGAAACTTCAGCGGTTTTCTTGCCGACACTTAAAGTGGTGTTTCCGCGAGGCGGTGAAGTATTTTATCAAAATTCGGATCAGTTTACCGATTGGTTAAGTTCCATAGATCCTGCTTCAATTTATGATTTTGAAATATATTATTCGCTGAGAGGGGAAAACGGCCCCTGGATTATGCTAACATCAAGTGCGGCTAATTCAGGTAGGTATCAGTGGACCATACCACAAACAATATCTTCAAACAACTGTTTTCTGATGTATTCTATGAAAATAAATTCCGGCTCTGTTGAAACTATCACACCAAATGCTTTTACTATTTTAGGTGAAGACGGAATTGAAGCAGATTTTATTGCCGATTCACTTTTCGTACAACCCCAGTCTGAAATTCATTTTACCGACCAGTCAATAGGCTTGCTTACCTCCTGGGAATGGGATTTTGATAACGATGGAACCGTGGATGCTACCGAAAGAAACCCTGTTTATTCTTATTCACTGCCGGGTATTTATACAGTAAAACTTAGCGTTTCCGATGGCCAAAACAGCGATACGGAGATAAAGGTGGATTACATTACGGTGGATGAAAATACTGGTATTAACAATGTTACAAGCAAGCAGCCTGAACTCCGGGTATACCCAAATCCGTTTTATAATAATACACAAATAACTTATTACCTTAAAAATTCCGGCAGAACTGAATTACTAATTTGCAATATGTCAGGGCAAAAAATACGTACCCTGATAAGCAATAATCAATCAGCAGGTGAGCATTCTGTTGTTTGGGATGGAACGGATGATTCAGGCAAGCAACTTGATTCAGGAATTTATCTTTGCAGACTATGTGTTGACGGATATTTCTACCCCGTAAAAAAATGTTTATTAGTACGATAAAGAAACACGCCTACCTTGTAAGAGTGCTTTTATATATTTTGTAATGTTATATTGCTTTAATGTTTCATTGGTTCCTGGTCGCTGGTTACTGGCTCCTGGTCCATAGTTGCTGGTTTGATTTATTTTGTTCAGGTGTAAGCAACATTAAAATTCACCTTATTTTAATCTACTTATCCGTGATAAAAACTCATCATAATCAATCAGTTCTGCTTCGAACAAACCATTTTTCTGACCCAGCAAAACTTCTTCTACCATATCTACCATTGTATTCTGATATAATTTTTTATCAGCTTGATCTATAGAATCAGGATCTTTATCAAAGGCAAGCTCAACTTTCCACAGTTTGTCCATCAGTTCGTTTCCAATGAGTAAATATTTATTGTACACAATATGAACAGCCTTCTTTTGCGGATGATAGCCAATATAATAATGATATACCCTTTTGGGAGCATTCATGGTTTCATCAATAAAATAATGATTTTTTTCAGGATCATTTCTTCTGCTACATCCCAGAACATAAGCAATTACATCGCTCACTGTATGGTCCCTGCTGCTAATAAGGGTAAACTCATCCCTTTCCAATGATTCTTCAGTTCCCTTCATTAAATCTGTAGCAATCTGAGAGATTCTGTATCCTCCTGCACCGCATAAACAAACGTGTCCTAAATAGCAACTTACATCGTTAAAGCTCACTTCTGCAGTCTCCTGTCCGGGAGGATAACTTCCTGCCAAAACCCCATGATGATAGTGGAAGATAATGGGTGGAATATCATAGATGAAATCATATTTTTCATTCCAGGGTGATTCACTATTTATTGGTTGTGAAAACAATGATACAGGAATTGTTGCAAGGGCAAATAATAATATCCCTGTCATTAATGCCAATGTAGATTTAAAATTTATTTTCATTTTAATTATGATCTTTTGGTTTGTAATATTTATCCGTGCAAATCTATGTCATCAGCGTCATCTGTATTCCATTAATAGCACGCGGCTAACACGGATTGCGCTGATTGTAGCAGATTATATTTTTCAGTTATTTTTGAATGTATCATTTTTTTTATCTGTGTAAATCCGTGTAATCAGTGTCATCCGTGTTCTATTCCGCGTCATCCGTGTTCTATAAAAATTTATTTCAATTTCCGTAATGCCTTTGTTATTTGAGACACTCCTAATAAAAATATACCATTTTTAGAACATGCGTATTCGCTGGTTTTGTATGCGTAGGTCCAGCCCCAGGTGCCTGTATCAAAAATCGGGTAGTCTATTGGAACCTCAGCTATTATAAAGTTTTTGGTAATATCGCCAAGTTCAAGGAGTCCATCGTTTCCGGGATTAATACCTATCATCACACCACCGGGGACAACACCATTCCTGCCGCCTTCGGTGAAACTATAGCGATGATGGCCGCATCCTGGTCCTTTGCCAAGACCTGCCATCATAGAGATATCAGCAGGATTGAAACCGACAACCCATTGAATTTGATATTCTGCGGCTTCAAGATATTTTGTGTCTTCCAATAAAATTGCTGTAGTTGCAAGTGCCCAGGCAGTATTCCCCACTTTACCATTGTTAGTATATGGCTCAATATTTCTTATGTTACCGTCTTTTGCTTTTCCGCCAATCTGCCCGAAAGGGGAGAGATTAGCAAATTGCATATTATAATCAGCCCAAAGTCTAAATGCTTCTTTTATTTCAGGAACCAAGTTGTTTTCAGGGTTTTGTTCTACAAATTCATATAATGCAGGTAGATGCATTCCCACTCTATTTGTTTTAGATGTTTTAGAATTATCTGTATAGAATCGTCCATCCTTATCCTGTAATTCAAGAATATTCTTAACTCTTTGTTCGGCATCCTTTATATATTTTTCATCTTTATAAATCCGGTAAAATTCCAAATTAATCTGTAAAAGTCCTGATTCTTTATAATACAGATTTGATGTTTTAGTCTCACTTACTACATCATAAACATCTTTGGCAGTAGCAAGGCATTTTTCAGCAAGTTCTTTATCATAAGGTAAAAGCAATCGCCCTGATTTTGCTAATACCATTCCGGGAAAACATATAGCATCACCCTTTATAATCCCATAATTGTTTTCGATACACTCTTGTTCTGATACTATCCGTGGCGGCTCATTTTCGGGGGCACCAATCCACATACAGACATTTTCAAAGTTAGGTGTAAAGCCCGGATGAAACTCGCCATCCCAGTAGGTTTTGCAAAAGTATTTTGCTTCCCATGCGATTTCATTTATATACCTCGGCATTCCTTCGAGAGAATCAGTTAGTTCTGCACCAAAATTATTCTGAAATGTTGTGAGCCCGAACAAGCCCATGCTTCCGCCCCACATCCATTTACCATAATCGCCTGCATCGTGCCAGCCACCCGTAACATCCACTTTTGTGCCGTCTGTTTTGATAATGGCATCTTCGGTATGGCATGCCTTGTGAAAACCTTCCACTTCGGTTCCGCAACGCTGATAGTAAAACCATTTTGCGGCTTTTGTTGCAAGCTCAAGATAAATATTTTCCCTTATCGGGAAAACATAGGAGTCGGATATTTCCTTTGTTTCATTGACTTTAAGCCTGATAAAATACAGGCCTTCCTGATGAAAGTCTGAGAAATCGGCAATGTAGTTGTTTCCGCCCCAGATATGATTGCCTGTTTCAATCAAATCGCCTGTGTAAACGATGGGTTGCGGGTCCGGATGCTGGACATTGTTTAAAGCATCAATCAATTCAAATTTTCCTGTGAGTTTTGTATTGTTTGCCCAGATTACGGCTCTTTTAACTCCATCAACAGCATAACCGCCATGCGAAATTATCGGACGCAAAGTAGGTTGAGCTATTATTTGATTTTCTGCCAATGGCGACCAGCTATCAAGTTGTTGCTTTATCCGCCTGATTGTCCTTGCCTGCTTAATCTTTTCTTCGGCTGTTAATGTTCCGAGATTTTTTAATTTTCGCGAAGCAACACCAAATTCAAT
>JAIOSQ010000170.1 GCA_021107535.1 Bacteroidales bacterium
CCCCTTGTTGTGGCGCTATCGCTTTCGTTTCCGGGAATAGTTTTTCCCGTAGCGATATTACAGGCACGGGCAGTCATCGCTTTTATTTTTCCTACTATTTTCGTGAGTTCATTTTCGTCGCATACCAGTAGAATATGCATATGGTCACCACAGATATTATACTCCAATATATTTAGCTTATCTTCTTTTACAATATCAGCAATGATTTCAGCAATCATTATCTCATCTTGTTCTGACAACCAAACTGCTTCTCCGGACTTTACATGATAATCGAACATTCGTTGCGAATATCTCGAATTATGTGTTGCTGCCGTAATATGCCAAGCTTTCTTGTTCATTTTCAACCTCCATTATTCAAAATCCACATTGTCCACTGAAGCTTTAGCGTAGGTGGAACACCCAAAACTATCTTCCCATCTTCCCGTCATAAAGTTATACAGTCTTATGCTTACCCAACACTGCCTAAACTGAAATCTCCCCCTTAATATGCGGATGCGATTCATAGCCAATGAGCTTAAAGTCTTCATGCGTAAAATCAAAAATTTCCCTGACTTCCGGATTGATCTTCATCTGCGGCAGGGAGTAAGGCTTGCGGCTCAGCTGGAGTTTCACCTGCTCGATATGGTTAAGATAGATATGGGCATCGCCGAGAGTGTGGATGAATTCACCTGCTTCCAGTCCTGTGGTTTGGGCCATCATCATCGTAAGCAAAGCATAGGAGGCTATGTTGAAAGGCACACCCAGGAAGATGTCACAACTGCGTTGGTACAACTGGCAGGACAGCTTTCCCTCACTCACATAGAATTGAAAAAGTATATGGCAGGGGGGAAGGGCCATTTTGTCAATATCGCCCACATTCCAGGCACTGAGAATGTGTCGCCTTGAATCAGGATTTTCTTTGATGCTTTTTACCAGATTGGAAATCTGATCAATATGTCTGCCGTCGGCTGTGGGCCACGACCGCCACTGAAAACCATAAATATGTCCGAGCTCCCCGTTCTCATCTGCCCAATCATCCCAGATGCTCACTTTGTTGTCGTTAAGGTATTTGATGTTGGTGTCGCCCTTCAGAAACCATAAAAGTTCATGGATGATCGATCTCAGGTGAAGCTTTTTCGTTGTAAGAACAGGAAACCCTTGCTGCAGGTCGAAACGCATCTGGTACCCAAAGGTGCTGATGGTTCCTGTCCCGGTGCGGTCGCTTTTTTTTACCCCCTTCGTTATTACATGCTCCAGGAGGTCGAGATATTGTTTCATGATTATTAAATTGTTAAATTGTTAATGCAGTAACCAGCAACCAGCATCCAGTATCCAGTATCTGTTCATGAATACAGCCAAAGCACCATGTTTAAATATGGCTTTTTGAGTATTCCTCCACTTCCCTCATCACCCTCATCAGGTTCTTTCCCCAGATCTTCTCAATATCTTCTTCTGAGTACCCTCTTTTTACCAGTTCAATGGTGATGTTTTCCATTTCACTCACGTCATAGCAGCCATTCACCGCCCCGCCGCCATCGAAATCCGTGCCTATACCGATATGGTCAATTCCTGCTACATCAAGCATATGGTCGATGTGGTCTACCACTTTCGTAACTGAGCTCAGATTCCTGGGAAACTGCACATTCAGGTTCTGCCATTCTTTCCTGGCATTTTTCAGTTCCTCATCACTCAGGTTTTCCCAGTTGTTATATTTTTCTCTGAGGACTGCCATAGCGCTGTCACGCAGTGGGGTGGGTTCCGGCTCTTCCACGTATGAGCTCAGTATGCACATTTGTATAACGCCCCCGTTCCGGACCAGGGCACGGAGCATGTCATCATCCAGATTTCGCGGGTTGTCGCATATGGCCCTTGCACAGGAATGTGAGGCGATCACCGGAGTGGCCGATGCCTCCAGGATATCATAAAATGATTTATCAGAGACATGTGAGACGTCCACCATGATCCCCAGTCGGTTCATCTCCCTTACGACTTCTTCTCCGAATTCGCTGAGACCATCATGTTCAGGGCCTTTCTTATCGGTGGAGGAATCGCAGATGTCGTTGTTTTTGGTGTGGCAAAGTGTGATATACCTTGCTCCGCGCTTATAATAATCCTCAACCAGGCTGAGGTCATTTCCAATGGGATATCCATTCTCCATTCCTATGAAGATGGCTATTTTTTCCTGTTTCTCCAGGCGGTAAGCGTCCGTGGATGTCAGTGCTACTTCAGCAAGTTCCGGATACCTGGAAATGGCATTATGAATGGTGTCGAACATGGCAATGGCCCGGTTACGTGCTTTCATGTTTCCTTCTTTATCGCGACTGCTCTGCCCGACAAATACGGCAAAAAAACATGCATCCAGTCCGCCTTCTTCCATCCGGGTAAGGTCCACCTTACTTCCTTTGGAGCTTTCACTATTGTCTTTTCCGATATCGAAGCCTTCTCTTGTCATCCACATGGGTGTGTCGGCATGGGAATCTATGGTAAGGATTTTTTCGTGGATTGCTTTTGCTTTTTCTATGAGTTCTGCTTCAGTGGGGGGCTGCTGGGTGCAGGAGGATAGTAGTAGAAAGGAGGCGATGGTGAATAAGAACAGATTTCTCCCTCCGCTTTGCTTCAGTCGAAATGACGAAAGCAATTTGGGACGTTTCAGTTGAAATGAAATTGTGTAGTTATGAGTAGTCATTGTTAGTTGTTTAGGTACAAGGTACAAGGTACAGGGTACGTTATTAAATCAAATTTCATCCAGTCATCTAAGGGTTTATTCGTTTAATCGTTTATTTGTTTAGTTGATAACGTGAGGATTAGGGCTAGATCTTGAAATCAGAAATCAATTCATAATCCATAATCCAACACCCAACACCTCTTCCCGTCATCCAATAATAATCCCTACCATCGTGGCAGAAAACAATGATGCCAGTGCACCGCCAACCAATGCCCTGAGTCCCAGCTGGGACAACATTACCCTGCGGTTTGGGGCAAGTGCGCCGATTCCGCCGATCTGTATCCCGATGGAAGCAAAATTGGCAAACCCGCACAGCATGTATGTTGCCATGATCATGGATTTTTCATGTGTGAAGGCATTCACCATGAGCAGGTCCTTCAGACTTTTGTATGCGATCAACTCATTCAAAATGATTTTTTCGCCAAAGAGCTGTCCCACCAGTGTCATGTCTTCGGGGCTGACCCCCACCACCCATGTAAGGGGTGCAAGTGAATAGCCAAGTATAAACTGCATACTCAGTCCGTCGTACTGTCCTCCGGTGGCTGCAAAGATCACTTCGTTCAGGCAGGTCCAGTCACCCACTTTGATCAGCACAAAGTTGAGCATAGCGATAAGTGCAATGAAGACCAGCAGCATGGCTGCTACATTTATGGCCAGCCTGATCCCTTGTTGTGTTCCGTTGGATATGGCATCTAATACGTTTGAACCGATCGATTCTTTGGATACCTTGATCCCGCTTTCGATGAGTTCCGTTTGGGGAACCAGCAGTTTGGCAGCTACAACTGCTCCGGGTGCTGCCATCACGGATGCTGTGATAAGGTGTTTGGCAAACAGCAGCTGGCTTGCCGGGTCATTACCCCCCAGCATACCTATATATATGGCCAGCACTCCGCCTGCGATAGTTGCCATCCCACCGGTCATGACCAGCATGATCTCCGAACGGTTCATATTTTTAAGATATTCTTTGATCAGCAAGGGGGACTCGGTTTGACCAAGAAAAATGTTGGCTGTCGCAGAAAGACTTTCGGCTCCGCTGATACCAAGGGCTTTTTTCATGAGCCAGGCCAGGCCGTAAACTGCTTTCTGAATGATGCCGTAGTAAAACAAGATGCTTGTTATGGCAGAGAAGAATATGATCGTAGGAAGTATCCAGAATGCAAAATTGATGAGCGGGGAATCTACCTGGTCAGAGATAAATGACCTCAGCAGAAAAGATGTCCCCTCCTGGGTAAAATCAAGGATCTTCAGGAATACTTTTCCCAATATTTCGATCACATATTGGAAGAATGGTACCTTCAGGACAATGATGGCAATGAGAAACTGTACTGCAAGCCCGGTCCCGATCACCTTCCATGCAATGGCTTTCCTGTTACTGCTGATCAGGTAGCCCAGCCCCACAAGGACGGAAATACCCAACAATCCCCTCAGGAGGGAAATGAATGAGAATCCCGTATCAGGTACTCCTCCACCGATTGCTTCTCCCGCATCCTGTGCCAATAGCGGAAAACTGAACAGGAATAGTATACTTAAAATAATCAATACTTTTTTATTCATATGCGATAGAATAAAAATTGCCACCGGACAAAAGCCTATCCAATGACAATCCTGTGTTTAGTATTTATATTCAGTTTTTGCTCCTTTTATTGATTTCATCCCTTATCCTTGATGCTTTTTCGTATTCCTCATTATCAATAGCATGCTTTAGTTTCTCATTGAGGTCATCCATGGTATTGCTTCCGTATTCATCTGCATCAGGCTCTCCCGTATGTTGCTCTTCCTCTTCATCCATTAGTTCTTCTGCTTTTTCTTCCATTACGATTCCTGCTTCCGACATGATATTTTCATAGGTATAGATCGGGCAGCGAAAACGGATTGCGAGTGCAACCGCATCTGAAGTCCTGGCGTCGATCTCATTTTCTTCATCTCCCTGCATGCAGATCAGCTTTGCAAAAAACACTCCTTCCATAAATTTATCGATGATCACCTCCTTGATAAAAATGTTGTAATGTTCAGCAAAGTTCTTGAACAGGTCGTGTGTAAGCGGTCTCGTTGGTTTCATCTTTTCAAGTTCCACTGCGATGGCCTGGGCTTCAAAGCCTCCTATAATAATCGGCAATCTCCTGATCCCTTTGTGTTCACCTAATATCAGTGCATAGGCGCCACTCTGCGACTGACTGTAAGACATTCCGATTATTTCCAACCTGATCTTTTTCATAAGGTTTGAATTGCTCACCTTAATTTTCCGAATTGATAAAAGTATTAATTTTTTCACTTATCTGAACCAGGATTGCCAGATTTATTAATATTTATTAACCTTATCCCATATATCCCGAAAAAGCATGCTTGCAAGTTACTTTCCGATATTCAGGTGTGTCTGATGAATTTATGTAGAGCAGACAATCCTGATATTTGGATAGTTATATTGATATTGTTGTGCATAAATTCTTCTTGACTGTCTCATTAATATTTATACTTTTGCGAATTTACTAACCAAAACTTATTATAACATGAGAAAGATTTTGTCGTTTTTTATGATCTTATTGCTTCCTGCGATCACCTTTGCCAGCGAAGCTGATCTCGTTATTCCGGAGGAGATCAGATCACAGAGTATCCTTTATTGGGGGTTCCTGATCACCTTTGCCGGCTTTATGTTTGGGTTGTATCAATTCATGCGGGTGAAAAAGATCAGAGCACACAAGTCCATGCTGGATGTTGCCCAGGTGATCTTTGAAACCGCGAAGATATACCTGATCCAGCAGGGAAAATTTTTAGTTATTTTATTCATCTTTATCGGTGCCGCCGTTGCTTTTTACTTTGGCTGGCTATCGGATGCCAATTTCGGATTGAAGGGCGTGCTGATCATCCTCGGATGGACGGTAGTGGGAATTCTTGGCTCATACAGTGTAGCATGGTTTGGCATACGCATGAACACCCTTGCCAACTCAAGAATGGCTTTTGCTTCACTTGAAAGAAAGCCGATCAAACTGTTAAATATTCCGCTCAATGCCGGGATGAGTATCGGTGTTGTGCTGATCTCCCTGGAGTTGATCATGATGCTTATTATTCTTTTGTTTGTTCCCGGAGAATATGCCGGTGCCAGCTTCATTGGCTTCGCCATTGGTGAATCCCTGGCTGCATCTGCCCTCAGGATTGCCGGCGGCATCTTTACAAAGATTGCCGATATCGGATCTGACCTGATGAAAGTGATCTTCAAGATCGGAGAAGATGACCCGAGAAACCCTGGAACCATTGCCGATTGTGTGGGCGATAATGCAGGCGATAGTGTAGGGCCTACAGCTGATGGCTTTGAAACATATGGTGTAACAGGCGTTGCTTTAATTTCTTTTATTTTACTGGCTATTACCCAGCCGGTGCTCAACGCTTTTTCATTAAGTAATCCTGAAGCCTATCAGACCTTATTAAATGCACTTAATGTTAATGGTGCTAACTTTGAAGCAGTAGTTTTTGCATTACAGGTGAAAATGCTTGTTTGGATCTTTGTAATGAGGATACTGATGATCATTACCTCTATTGTATCCTTCTGGATCAACGGAGCCTTCACAAAGGCGAAATACCAGCATGCTGATGACCTGGATTTTGAGAAACCCCTGACCAGCCTGGTCTGGATCACTTCCATCCTCTCTATCATCGTAACCTTTATTGCCAGCTATTTCATTATCGGGGATATGCCGAATAAGATGTGGATTGTCCTCTCAGTGATCATCAGTGCCGGAACACTGGGTGCTGCACTGATCCCTGAATTCACCAAGATCTTCACAAGCCCCAAGTCAACACACGTAAGGGAGATTGTGGAAGCTTCAAAGAAAGGTGGTGCTTCCCTGAACATCCTTTCCGGGCTTGTCTCCGGTAACTTCAGTGCATTCTGGAAGGGAATGGTCTTCTGCGTGCTCATGTTCATTGCTTATTATGCTAGTACGTACGGCCTGGCTGATTATATGATATACCCATCAATTTTTGCCTTTGGACTTGTTGCCTTTGGTATGCTTGGAATGGGGCCGGTTACCATTGCTGTTGATAGCTACGGACCGGTGACTGACAATGCCCAGTCCATCTATGAACTTTCATTGATAGAAGAAAATAAGGAGAGTGTCAGCGAAGAGATTGAAAGAGATTTCGGTTTCAAGCCTGATTTCGAAAAGTCAAAATATTACCTGGAGGCCAATGATGGTGCCGGGAATACTTTTAAAGCTACGGCAAAGCCGGTTCTGATCGGTACTGCCGTTGTGGGTGCCACTACCATGATCTTCTCACTGGTACTGGTGATCAAGCATACCCTGGGTATAGAACCGGAACAGATTCTCAACCTGCTGAATCCGTATTCAATCCTTGGATTCCTCCTGGGTGGTGCGGTAATCTATTGGTTCACAGGCGCCTCTATTCAGGCGGTCACTACAGGAGCTGCCCGTGCAACTGAATATATCAGGGAAAATATCAACCTTGACCCCAATGCGGAAAAGAAAGCCGATGTGAACAAATCAAAGGCTGTGGTCAGGATATGTACTTTATATGCACAGAAAGGAATGTGGAATATCTTCATTGCGATCTTCTCTTTTGCCCTTGCATTTGCCTTCCTTGCGGCTCCGGCAGGTTTTGTAGACGGGCTGAGCGAGACAGATATGCTGAGCCGTGCTGCTCCGGTATCACTCTTTATCAGTTACCTGATCTCCATTGCATTCTTTGGTTTGTTCCAGGCGATCTTTATGGCCAATGCCGGTGGTTCATGGGACAACGCCAAGAAAGTGGTTGAAGTGGATATGCAGGAAAAGGGCACCCCGCTGCATGAGGCAGCAATAGTTGGCGATACTGTTGGTGATCCCTATAAGGATACCTCTTCGGTTGCCCTGAACCCGATCATTAAATTCACCACTTTGTTCGGATTGCTGGCCATGGAAATTGCATTGGCGGTACAGTTCAGGGATATTGCTCCTTATATTGGTGCCGGATTCCTCGTCATTGCGCTGGTATTTGTTTACCGCTCATTCTACAAGATGAGGATTAATCAATAGAAGATTCTGTAATTAAGATATAAAGGTCGTTTGCTTATAGCAGACGGCCTTTTTTTGGATACTGGATACTGGATACTGGATACTGGATACTGGATGCTGGATACTGGATGCTGGATACTGGATGCTATTGTTTATTTTCAATCTTATGTTTATTCCTCCTTTACCACTGAGTTAATAAACAACAGATGTTGCAACAAATAGATTGATAGAATAAGAAGGATAAGAGCTGTAATAACACCTGGAACATATTCTCTTTCATATAAAGCCCAAAGAGGATGCCCAATGCCATTTATCATTTCAATAACTACCCAAAACCAGATTAGTCTACGGGCATAGTTGTAATTTCTGAGAACCGGGAAGACCCAGCACCATATTCCGA
>JAIOSQ010000171.1 GCA_021107535.1 Bacteroidales bacterium
TATAGGCATGACCATAGGTCTGCTTCCTGTTATTGGCATTCCCCTTCCGTTTATCAGTTATGGCGGTTCATCTCTATGGGCTTTTACCATCCTGCTTTTTATTTTCATAAGGCAGGATGCCAACCGATTGCAAGTGTTGTAAACTCAAACTGAACATTTTAAAGGAATTTTACTCTCCTGCGAAGAAAAAGGGGGACATTTTCCCTTTTTAAGTATAAATATATAGACGGAATAACATCAATGTGAGTACGCAATGTCGAGCTTACTGTAAAGCGATAGAAATAATGAAGCTCCCCGTCACAAGCGTCGTGAAATATATTGCGTATATTTACAAACGAAAAATATTCAATGGAAAAGCGCTGGGTTATTAAGGAACAGGGGGAAGAACAGCTTGTTCAGCATCTTTCGGAGGTGCTGGACATTGATCATAATCTTTCAAACCTTCTGGTTCAGCATGGTATCCATTCGTTTGACGAATCCAAAACATATTTTCGCCCGGTAATAGACTCCCTGCATGATCCGTTCCTCATGAAGGATATGGATAAAGCGATCAAGCGTATCTCTACAGCTGTTAAAAACAAAGAGAAGATACTGGTTTACGGAGATTATGACGTTGATGGAACCACAGCCGTTGCCCTGGTATACACCTTTATTCATCATTTTTATAAAAATATTGATTTCTACATCCCTGACAGAGATACAGAAGGTTATGGCATTTCATTTCAGGGAATTGATTATGCCGGAGAAAACGGAGTTTCCCTGATGATCATTCTTGATTGCGGGATCAAAGCCATCGAAAAAACAAAATATGCCGCTGAGCGAAACATTGATTTTATCATTTGTGATCATCACCGTCCGGGTGAAGAAATTCCTTCAGCCAGCGCTGTCCTGGATCCCAAACGAATCGACTGCCCCTACCCTTTTAAGGAACTATCAGGCTGTGGTGTAGGATTTAAACTTATTCAGGCTTATGCTCAAAAAAATAATATTCCCTTTGAAGATTTGATACAATACCTGGATCTGGTGGTGGTGAGTATTGCGGCAGATATCGTTCCAATTACTGGAGAAAACAGGGTGCTGGCCCATTACGGTCTTGATCTTTTGAACAAAAACCCCAGGGTAGGAATTGAAGCGATATTGCAGGTTGGTAATATTAAACGTGTTCGCAGTCCTAAGCAAGATTATATTTTTAATAAAGAGCTAACAGTCAGCGATCTGGTATTTATGGTAGGGCCCAGGATCAATGCTGCCGGCCGGATAGAAAGTGCCAATAACTCCGTAAGATTACTCATAGAAGATAATTATGAAAATGCGTTAAAAATCGCTCATAGGATCAACACACTTAATGATGAGCGGAAGAGTTTCGATCTGGCGGCAACCAATGACGCCCTCCAAATGATCTCGGAAAATGATGAGCTGCGTAATGCCAATTGCACAGTGGTGTATAATCCTGATTGGCATAAAGGTGTGGTCGGCATTGTGGCATCCCGGCTTACCGAAACATATTACCGGCCCACTATAGTATTAACCTATTCCAATGGCTTTATTACCGGTTCTGCCAGGTCGATCAAGGATTTCGACATTTATGATGCCATTGATTCCTGCATTATGCACCTTGAGCATTTCGGTGGCCATAAGTATGCTGCAGGGCTTTCATTAAAAGAAGAAAATTTTGATAATTTCAAAAACTGTTTCCTTAATTACGTTAATAACCACATTACAAAAGAGCAGCTGATCCCTGAGATAGAAATTGATACTGAGATTCTCCTGCGTGATATTAGTTCGCGTTTTTTCAGGATATTGCGTCAATTTGCACCTTTTGGCCCCGGCAACCTTGCTCCTCTATTTATCACAAGAGGACTTGTCGATACAGGTAAGGCCAGGGTCGTCGGCAAAAAACACCTGAAGCTTGAAGTCGTTCACCCAGATATATCAGGATTTCCATTTTCAGCCATCGCTTTCCAGCAAGGGCATCATTATGACAAGATACGGGAAGGAATACAATTCAGCGCCTGTTATCATGTTGAAGAAAACGAATGGAACGGCGTTAAATCTATCCAGCTTAATATTAAAGATATCAAATTTGATTCTTAGGTTTTCCTAATGAAATTCTAAGCACCAATTGATATCTAAATCCGAAACAAATTCAAAACAGCGAAAAGAAGAGTGTGTACGATCTTGTTTAATGTCCTTTCAATCCGAAAGAATAAATGCTTATAAAAGCCCCAAATACGATTGCAAAAATTCCAATCATATTCAGCGTATCTTCAGGTCTTTCAAATGGATTGAAGAAAAGCACAAATCCGACTCCAATTACGATAAGGGCATTGATAAGCAGAAGCCAGCGTGTACGAACTGCTTTATTGGCGTTCATGGCGGCAAACAATTGTGTAAAGCCAACCGTTATCGCCCATATTCCAACAAAAATGATAAATAGTTCGAGATCGGCTTTCATCTGGTGATAAACGATCATAATAATCCCAAGCACAATATCCAACAGGCCCTCAAACATCCACATACTCCATTTTTTATTATGCTTCATATGCGTAATAGACCCACCTACCAGGAAAATCCCACTTAGAATGATAAATCCGCCAAAAAGCAGTACCAGCCAGTCCTCTGACGCATTCGGAACAAAAAGTGCAATAAGTCCGAATGCAAGAGCAAAAACACCCTTTACGGTATATGTCCACCAGTTTTTGAAAATTTTATTCTCCATATCTTAAGTTATTTGTGCTAAAAAAATGATAAATTAATTATGTTGTTTTTGAATTTTTAATCACGAAAGAGAAATATATAAGCATGATCCCAAGAATGACAAATATTGCTCCTACAACCTGCAACACAAATCCGGCAACATAGGCAGGGTCAAGAAGCAACAGGAAGCCAATCCCTAATAACAGCAAGCCTCCACCTATTATTAAATACCAGAATTCAATTATTTTTCTCATCGCAATGGCAATATATATTTTAAATATTCCAAGTAGCAAGGCCCAAACACCAATAAAAATCAAAAACAGTTTTAAAGTCTGGCCTGGAAAGATCATAATAAGGATACCAAGAATGATTGAAATAAGCCCCTCAGTGAATAGTAGGGAATAATTTTTTTTCTTCTGTTTCTGATCAAATGCACCCAGCAATAATATCACACCACCAACAAGGACAAGGAGGCCAAAATACATAGATATGCTGAGCAACATAGCTTCGGTTGCAAACAATGCAAGTCCTCCGAATAATATTGCGAGTACGCCATTCACTGTAAGTACCCACCAGTTTTTGTGCAGATTTGTTTTCATGATTTACTATTTAATTTTTACTAATAAAATTCGATAACAGCCCGGATTAACAGAAAAATGCCAAATACACTCAGCCCGGCTCCGGCAATCCAGTTTATCCATTGAATAAACCTTGGTGTAACGTATTTCTTGATCTTATAGGCCCCGAAACATTTTAGCATATCTGTTGCAAGAATTACAAGAAGGGTGGTCGAGAACAGAATGATTACTGAGTGTGTTTCACCCTTATAATTTGATGTAAACGCAGTTACCCAGAGGATCCAGAATAACCAAACAAAGGGGTTGGTAAAATTAAGAAAGAAGCCCTTGAGTACATAAGTAAGCGGGCTTGGGGTGTTAAGCTCCTCGCCATTGCTATCATCGGCAATTTGTACTTTTCTTCTGAACGTAACTATTCCGAATATGATAAGGATGATTCCTGTAATAACACCAAAAACCAGCTGGTTTTCAGGTGTTTCATTAATAATTTGTAGTGCTCCAAGCAAACACAGCGTAACCAGTGTAACATCACTGAGAAAAATTCCAAAAGCCATTTGAAAACCTGACCATAACCCACGATGAATGCTCGTTTGTATGAGTGCAAACAATGCAGGCCCAAAACCAAATAAAAAGGCCAGGGTTAGTCCGAGGATTAATCCTTCCCAAATGGGAGTTATCATTTATTGCCTGTTTTAAATTTTATAAGATACTTTTCCCATTGACTATATTTTTCACCCTTTAACACCCTGGGAAATTTATTGGCTCCTCCTTCTTTTCCGTGGATCTTCATCCAGTTTGAAAAAGCTTTTGGAGGTAATATTTCCAGAAAAACATCCGTTACTGCCGCAATTCTTTCAACACGGTAATCATCATTCAGCACCTTCAGATATTCATCTATTTTCTTTGCGGCAATATCAGGATCTATCTGATCGTCAGTTCCGAGATACCATTTATGTGCAAACATGCCACCATGCCGAAAGCCGGCTACTGTAAACTCTCTGATTTCTATATTAAACTCTTCCTGTAACATTTTCACTGCCATGTTCATATTCTCTTGTGATAAATGCTCCCCGCAAATACTAAGAAAATGCGTTGTTCTGCCCGTAATGACAATCTCACAGTTTTCCTTTGAAATAAATTTTATGGTATCTCCAATCAGATACCTCCATGCTCCAGCGCAATTAGAAAGTAACAAGGCATATTCTTTACCTTCTTCAACCTCCTTCAGGATTTTTGATTCAGGATTTTCAATCATATTCCCTTCTGAATCAAAATTTTCCTCATTGAAAGGAACAAACTCATAAAACAGGCCATTATCAACCACCAGCTGCATAACCCGTTGGTCAAGACGACTTTGAAAAGCAATGTATCCTTCAGAAGCAAGGTAGGATTCGTTATAAATGATTGGTCTGTCAAAAAGCTTATCAAAACTTTTAATATAAGGTTCAAATGACACCCCGCTGTGCACATAAACTGATAAATCAGGCCAGATGTCATGGATGTTATTCAATTTATACCGATCTATTATCTTTTCTAATATAATCTGGATCCATGCCGGTACTCCAACAATAACACCAATATCCCAGTCCGGGGCAGACTTGACGATCTCATCAAGCTTTGTATTCCAGTCACGCTCACGTGAAATTCGTTTTCCTGGTTTATAAAAATGCTGAAACCAGAAAGGAATGTTCCCGGCTGAAATACCGGACAGGTCACCTTCATAATAGGTCCCATTATAATTAAGATGCGTGCTACCCCCAATCATGAGAATTCCTTTCTCATAGAACTCTATCGGGAATTTGTAGCGTACAGTTGAAACCAATTGCCGTATGCTGGTACGGCGAATAGCACGGATCATATCGCCGGTAACCGGTATATGCTTGCTTGAAGATTCCGAGGTGCCGGATGTAAGCGCAAAGTACTTCACTCTTCCAGGCCAGCTGACAAAGCCTTCTCCGTTCAAGGCCCTGTACCACCATTTTCTGAACATGGAATTATAGTCAAAGCTTGGTACGGATTGTTGAAACGCTTTGATCATGTTTTCCTTCCGCAGTATATGTTGAAAATTATAATGCTCACCAAATGCAGTATTTTGAGCTTTGGTAAGGAGTTTTTTTAACACTCTCTCCTGGGCTTTATTACAATCCTTTTTCTTCCTGATCTCAATAGGAATACTTCGTAGTTCGTAAGCGCGTTTTATAATCGTACCAAGAATGGCCATAAAATTGCCTGATATTTGTTTAGCGCGATAAAATTAAAAAAATATTGGGTAATTTTATCAAATCATCTTCCTGTTATGAAAAAACTATTCATTAAAGCATTGTTAATATTCATATTAGTGACCCTCGCAATCCTGATATATTTCATCAGTATTTTGATTATAAATTCGATTAGGGATTTCAGGCCTAAAGATATAAGCTTCAGACTTGAAGCAGAATCCATTCAATCCTTTCAAATTTCTGATTCTGTATTCTCAATGTTAAGCTGGAATATCGGTTATGGCGGCCTGGGTAAATATGCAGATTTTTTTTATGACGGTGGGAAAATGGTAGCCCCTCCTCAAAATGAATATAGGAAATATTTCGAAGGAATAAGCGATGCCCTTGAGTCATATGACAGCCTGGATCTTATTCTTCTGCAGGAAGTTGACACTTTTTCCGCCCGATCATATTATACAAACCAATACAGGGTAATTTCAGAAATATTCAATTCACACAATGGCATTTATATCAAAAATTATGATGTGAGCTTTGTACCTGTCCCCCTACTAAAACCAATGGGAAGAGTTGTTTCCGGACTGGCAATATTTTCGGCATTCCCCCCCCGTATTTACGAACAAATTGTTTTTCCGGGTAATTTCTCATGGCCAACAAGCTTGTTTATGCCTGATCGTTGTTTCCTGAGTATAAGAATTCCTCTGGGTTCAGGAAAAGATCTTATCATCATCAATACCCATAATTCTGCATTTGACGACGGGAAGCTCAGAGTAGGGCAACTTGCATTATTGAAAAATTATATGGCCAAACTCTATCATGATGGGAATTATGTAGTTGCGGGAGGCGACTGGAATATTAACCCTCCTCTCTACCAAAACACAGCTTTTGTTAGTGGGGATGTCGTATTTAAGATTCCTTTTGATTTTGATTCTCCAACGCCTGACACTTCATGGACTGTTGTCTTTGACCCATATTATCCAACCAACAGGGATGTATCTGCACCCTATATGCAAGGATACACACCTACTACTATTATAGACTTTTTTGTTTGTTCTCCTAATGTAAAAACGATGGAAGTACGAACGCTTTATGACGGGTTTCTTTATTCCGATCATCAGCCTGTTTATTTTCGATTTGAACTAAAATAATAGCCTGCCCGGTCCTAAAGAGTTGATAAAATCAAAGATTTCGCTGCTGCCGGCTGATTTTACATAAATAGTTCAGAGGCAATTCCGTCAGCAAACAGTTTTCCTTTATTGGTAAGGAAAAGCCTGTTTCCCCTTTGTTCAATTTTCTGCTCATGAATGAAAGCTGCGGCTTCTTTGAGCAGATGATTTGCGTATCTGGTCCCAAATTCATCTCTGACAAGATCGTGATCACAGCCCCATATAGTTCTCAATGATGTCATAATATATTCATTATACCTTTGATCCATGCTAAGAATCTCTTCTTCAAAAGATTCGTTATAATATTCTTTCAGGGCAAGCCAGGTTTTTATACCAGCCTTATTCCATCTTCTGGAATTTCCGTTATAAGAATGTGCTGATGGCCCCAGGCCCAGATAATGCCCACCTGTCCAGTATAAGCTGTTATGCTTTGAATAATGATCCTTTTTGGCAAAATTGGAAATTTCATAGTGAATATAATCCTGTTCTTCTGTTAGTTTAATCAGGATCTTAAACTGATCAATAATTGCATCTTCAGACGGGGCTTTTAATTTCTTCTTTTTTATGAGGGCGTATAATAAGGTCTTATCTTCAACAGTCAGGGCATAGGCCGAAAGATGGGGCAGCTTAAAATCAATAAAACTGATCAGATTTTGTTTCCATTTTTGATTTGTCAGCGTTGGTATCCCGTAAATCAGATCAATAGAAAGCTCAATAAACCCATGATCTTGTAAACGCTTAATGGCAGCTACAGCATCATCGCCGGAATGTATCCTGTTTAAATACTTTAAATCATCGTCAAAAAAGGATTGTACTCCAAGACTGATCCTGTTCACAGGAGTGTTTTTCATTGCCTTAACCCATTTTTCTGAAATATCATCCGGATTTGCTTCAAGTGTGATCTCGGGATCATCCGATATATGAAAGTTATTATTAAGACAAGAAAATATTACTTTAAGTTCATTAACACTCAACAGAGAGGGTGTTCCACCGCCCAAATAAATGGTATTAATAAGCTGATCACCAAGATAATCCCGTTGCAACTTAATTTCATGCAGCAGTGTACCGATAAATTCAGTCTTGTATTTCACTGATGCCATGGAATAAAAGTTACAATAATGGCATTTGCTTTTACAGAATGGAATATGCAGGTAAATTCCGGCCATGAATGCTTGATGCTAAGTTCTCCAAAATTAATTTTATTTTATTTAGCTGCGATACCCTATATTCGATCTGAGGGTGAGAAGTATTGTCCCGTTTTACTTAAAATGATATAAATTGAGACTATTTATAAAGCTCTTCTCAATTCATTTCGAGCCTTAGCGAGAACTAAGCGAAGCGTTCTCATGAGCGAAGCGAGTAAATCTATATAACTAATAATCAGTTGAATAGATTTTTCTTTTCGGTCTAAATGACATAATGGCTAGTATTCTGAGTTACATTAAATGAGTCAGTAATCATAACAGGAAATAATATTTTATCAGTAGTGATGCGTTAAAAAATGTTCAATCTTCTAAAAGTATAGTAAATACAATATATACAAGACGTTCTTTGATTTTTTGATTTGATTTGCAAGATAACTTTGGCCATAATGGCCTATTCTGA
>JAIOSQ010000073.1 GCA_021107535.1 Bacteroidales bacterium
GAATGTCGATGGCGATGAGGTCGGAAGGGATATCCTTTTTGAACCCTTCATCGATATCATGGAGGGCTTCCAGCACAGCGCTCAGGGCTTCGTGGTGGCGGGCATTGGACACGATCACGCCCTCTTCGGCCTGGTCGGCCGAGATAGCTTTCAGCAGGCTTTCGGCAATCATGCTGATGTTTTCCTTCCGCTTCGCGGAAACAAAAATACACTCGAACTCCACCATGTTCCTAAAATGCCTTGGTGTTTCCATTAAACGGTCGATCTTGTTGGCGATAAGGATGAAATGCTTGTCTTTCATGCCTTCCTCCCCAAGTTGCCTTTTAAACTCTTCCATGCTCTCTTTCACCTCCATACAGTCTGTTGAGGTGATATCGAACAGATAAAGGATGATCCTGGCCTGGCGGATCTTCTCATAGGTGCGTTCAATGCCCAGCGTTTCTATGCGGTCTCCTGTTTCACGCAGGCCTGCTGTGTCGATGAAGCGGAATGCAAGCCCTTTGATCACGATGGTATCTTCAATTGCATCCCTGGTGGTTCCGGGTATCTCGGAGACGATGGCCTTTTCTTCATTGAGGATGGCATTCAAAAGGGTGGACTTGCCCACATTGGGTTTGCCGATAATGGCCACCGGGACCCCGCTCTTCATCACATTGCCTTCGGCAAAGGAATCGTGAAGTTGCTGAACTTCTGAGCGAATTTCTTCAAGCAGCTTTTTCAAGGCATTTCTGTCGGCAAATTCGACATCTTCCTCGCTGAAATCAAGCTCCAGCTCAATGAGTGAAGCGAACTGCATGAGTTGCTCCCTGAGCCCACTGATCATTTTTGAGAAGCCGCCCCGCATCTGGTCCAGCGCAAGTTTATGCGATGCCTTTGAATTTGCTGCAATAAGGTCCCCGACACCCTCTGCCTGGGAAAGGTCCAGCTTCCCGTTCAGGAATGCCCGCAGCGTGAATTCACCGGGCTGTGCCATGCGGCATCCGGTGTCAAGCAATAAAGCGAGGATCTGCTGGACGATAAAAGCAGAGCCATGGCAGGAGATCTCCACGGCATCTTCACCGGTGTAGGAGTGGGGCTGTTTGAAGACCGATAGCAATACATCATCTACCAGGCTTTCCTTCCCTGAGATTGTGCCATAATGAAGGGTATGGGTATCTGCTTTCTGTATGTCGAATCCCTTCTTCTTTGCAGCGAAGACCTTTGCAGCGATTTTGAAGCAATCCTCTCCCGAAACCCGTAGCACGGCAATGGCAGAACTCCCCGGGGGTGTTGCCAGGGCGCAGATGGTGTCGGAAGTATTGAGCTTGGCCATTGTTTGTAGTTTCAGGCAGGTTTACAATACAAAGATACGACATTCTAATATCCAGATATTAATCAAAATCCAAACTACAAAATTCAAAATTCAAGGAAACTCCAAAATCCAAATTAATTTAAAACTCAAAACTTAAAACCAACCCAACACTCAACACCCAACATCCAAAACTAAAAAGTATTATATTTGCGCACCAAATTGAAATAAAAAAACAATGAGTGTTTTAGTGAATAAGGACAGCAGAATCGTCGTTCAGGGATTTACAGGAAAAGAAGGCACTTTTCATGCCAGCCAGATGATTGAATATGGTACCCGTATCATTGGTGGGGTTACGCCGGGAAAAGGTGGACAAAGTCATCTCGGACTTCCGGTTTTTAACACTGTTGCTGATTCCGTTAAGGAAACAGGTGCCAATGTATCGGTGATCTTTGTGCCTCCTGCATTTGCATCAGATGCCATCATGGAAGCTGCAGATGCCGGTATCGGGGTGATAGTTTGCATTACCGAGGGAATACCCACATCCGATATGATCAAGGTAAAAGAATATCTTACCGACAAGGATTGCAGGCTGGTCGGGCCTAACTGTCCAGGCGTGATCACTCCTGATGAAGCCAAGGTGGGCATCATGCCCGGATTCATCCACAAAAAGGGCAGCATCGGGATTGTTTCCCGCTCAGGGACACTCACCTATGAAGCCGTTGAACAGTTGACAAAGATCGGACTCGGTCAAACAACCGCACTGGGGATCGGTGGCGACCCCATCATTGGCACCCAGACCCGTGATGCCGTAGAACTCTTCATGAACGACCCTGAAACAAAAGGCATTGTGATGATCGGCGAGATTGGCGGTAACATGGAAGCCGACGCTGCATACTGGATCAGGGATCATGGAACAAAACCGGTGGTGAGCTTCATTGCAGGAGCTACCGCACCAAAAGGACGTACCATGGGCCATGCCGGTGCCATTATCGGGGGTAAATCAGACACTGCCGAAGCCAAAAAAGCCATCCTTCGCGAATGTGGTGTCCATGTGGTGGATTCACCGGCGGAGATAGGTTCGAAAATGAAGGAAGTACTTGGATAGTATCAGGTACAAGGTATTACGTATTAGGTACAAGGTATTACGTATTAGGTATTACGACTTCTTCTTTTAACTTTTTCCTCTTTCCATTTGCCATATTCCTTTTGCCTTCTAATAATTCAATATCCACGCTCCCTTAAAGCTCTCCTCGAATTTCGTCTTTCCCTGCTTGGCCTCTTCCAGTGTGGGATAATCATTAATGCTCACCCGGTATTGCCCCTGCATGTTCTTTAGTATCATGATGTTTGTGCCTTCAAGCTTGCTATACTTCGTTGCTTCTTTCTGTGCATCTGCATCTGATTGAAGAGAGGCAACGATAAGATAGAACCTTCCAGTCTTGCTGCTGATGACAGGGATGCTGCCAATTGCTGCGGAAGTTTCATTCCTGACATTCTTAGTTTTGGATGCGCTCACTCCTGAGCATCGTTCAGGTGCCGGCAGCGCATCGGTCTTTTGACCCATCCATACCACCGCATAACTTTTATAGATACCTATTCCTATGGCACGCCAGTTTTTTTTCTCCCACCGTCCTTCATTCAGGAGGAACTCATTCGCTTCATCAATGGTGCTCCAGAACTTGAAAACAGTATCTGCCCTGGTGTTGAAGACTTCTGCATAGGTAAGCTCATATCCTTCTCCGGTATAGCCAGTGAGTTCTTTGGGCTTATTCCTTATGCATTCTTCCTGTGGCACATACTTGTTATGGCAGCATGGGGTCCAGCTTCCCTTGTCCGACCAGCTGTTCAGGTTACAGATGCTGGTATCGGGGTGGTTGGTGTATAGATCAATGACATGGGTCCTGGCCACATAGGAGAGTGAGGCCGATAAAGGGATCTCTTTTAGTCCATTCAACACACGATGTGCATTGATCATTTCATATAAACGATACTCATCATTACTCAAACAGAAGTCGTCCGGGATACCTTTCTGTCCTAAAGCATTCAGGCCCGCAAGAAGGAAGATCAAAAACAGAAGCCGGGAATTGATTAGCAGTGTAGCTTTCATATAAGACGGGATTTGATTTCAAAGTTACGTAAAAAGTTTTGAGTGTTGAGTTTTGAGTTTTGAGTTGGTTATGGATTATGGATTATGGATTATGGATTATGGATTATGAATGTTAGGTGGCTCCGAGACTGTGAGACTTTATGACTAGAAGACGGGAAGATGGTGTTGAATGTTGAATTTTGGATTATGTAAAATACATTTGCAAGAAAACACCCAATTTAAAACTCAAAACTCAAAACTCAAAACTCAACACTTCATTCATAATCCATAATTCATAATTCATAATCATTTACCCTATCTTTGGTGTAATAATTTTGATTTATGGAGAATAAGCGCTCACATGGGTTTGGTACGGCACCGGTGTTCTTTACGGCCATTTCCACTATACTGGGTGCTATTTTATTCCTTCGCTTCGGATTTGCAGTGGGTACGCTGGGTTTTACCGGAGCCTTGCTGATCATTTTGCTCGGCCATATGGTTTCCATACCCACGGCTCTGGCAATCTCCGAAATTGCCACCAACCAACGGGTGGAAGGAGGGGGGGAGTACTTTATCATTTCCAGGTCATTCGGGCTAAATATTGGGGCCACCATAGGCCTGGCCCTGTACTTCTCGCAGGCAATCAGCATTGCTTTTTATGTAGTTGCATTTACCGAGGCTTTCGAGCCTTTCTTCGACTGGATGAAAACGGCTCATGGCATAGACCTTCCCAGGCAGGCTATAAGCTTGCCCGCAATGGGAATACTGACGGCCCTGATCCTCATCAGGGGAGCAAAAATAGGAGTCAGGGCCCTGGTCCTGATCGTCATTATCCTGGCAGGAACATTGGTGTTATTCTTTGCAGGTACCACCGATTATGCCACTGAGCACGGCTACAGCTTATTCAGTAATTCATTCAGGAATTCAGGTCAGTTTTTTATCGTTTTTGCCATTGTATTTCCTGCTTTCACCGGAATGACTGCAGGAGTCGGGCTTTCAGGTGACCTTAAGTCACCAAGAAAGTCCATCCCGCGGGGAACCCTGGCAGCCACACTGCTTGGAATGATCACCTATGTGTTCATTGCGTGGAAGTTAACGGTCTCAGCCAGCCCGGAAGATCTGTCAGCTGAGCAACTTGTCATGAGCAAAATAGCGATATGGGGAATATGGGTGATCCCGATAGGGCTTGCCGCATCAACCATTTCATCTGCCATTGGGTCGGTGATGGTAGCTCCCAGAACCCTGCAGGCCCTTACATACGACCGCCTGTTTCCACTGCCACGCCTGAACCGCTTCCTATCAAAAGGTAAAAAGGAAAGCAATGAGCCTTTTAACGCATCATTAATTACATGTATCATTGCATTTGCGGTTGTCTCTGTAGGAAGCCTGAACATTGTGGCGGAGATCATTTCCATGTTTTTCATGGTTACCTATGGAGCCCTTTGCCTGATCTCCTTCCTGAATCATTGGGGATCGGATCCGAGCTATAGACCTACGTTCCGATCAAGATGGTACATTTCGCTTATTGGATTTCTAATGAGCGTATGGCTGATGTTCAAGATCAACTGGATATATGCTCTTGTTGCCATCGCATCCATGATCCTGATCTACATGATCATTTCAAGATACCATAAGGAAAGGAGGGGATTGCAATCCATCTTCAGGGGAGCAATCATTCAGCTTAACAGGAAGTTACAGGTCTACCTTCAGAAGTCGACCAGGATCAAGAAAAGTGAAGAGTGGAGGCCTGCTGCAGTCTGCATTTCAAGCGCAAGCTTTATAAGGGAAGAGGCTTTTTATCTGCTTGAATGGATAGCCCATAAATATGGTTTTGGAACTTATATTCACCTGATCGAAGGTTATTACTCCAAACAAACCCATGATGAGGCACAGGAAATGCTGAATAAGTTGATTGAAAAAGCTGAACAAAGAAGAAATAATGTGTATATCGATACGCTTATCTCACCTTCCTATACTTCCGCCATTGCCCAGACCATACAACTACC
>JAIOSQ010000107.1 GCA_021107535.1 Bacteroidales bacterium
AAATGTCACACTTAAGTTCGAGCGGAGCCGAGAACAGTAATTAATAGGTAAAATTGAATTGTCATCGTGAGCGAAGTCGAACGATCACCAATACAGGAAAAAACTGCCTCAGATCCTATGCCAAGGTTTTTGATGAAGTGTTTCATGGCTACCTTCAGGAGATGAATTAGCCTATACGTATTGCGATAATGTGGTTTTAACAGATTTATCGTATCTTAGCCTGTAGAAAATTATTCTGTCAATAAGCTTACAAATGAGACGCCTGATTATAGCATACATTCTGTTGCTGTGTGGGAGTTTAATGGTATCATCACAGCCATGCCCTCCTAATGGGATCACCTTTACAACTCAGGCTCAAGTTGATAGTTTCCCAATTCTTTATCCAAATTGTATTTACATGGACAGTTGTGTTGAGATCAGCGGAAGTAATATAACCAATTTGGATGGTCTGAATCAATTGAAATCGATGGGGGCATGGCTTTATATTACTAATATGGATAGTCTTGTGAGTATTGCAGGATTAAGCAATCTTACCCATGTTGGAGGAGAAATTAGAATTATTTATAATCCAATGTTATCAAATTTGGAAGGACTAAACAATTTAGATTCAACAAATGAAACATTTTTTGTATTTCATAACGACGCTTTACTTGATGTTGGAGGACTTGAGGGGTTAACAATGGTGAACAGCTTAGTCATAACAGGTAATGATTCATTAACAACCTTGGAAGGAATTGGGAATTTATCTACAGTTAATGGAGATTTACATATAGGTGGAAATAATCTTGAAAGCCTTACCGATTTCAATCAATTGCATTATATTAATGGATATCTGTTTTTAACTATTTTAGATTCATTAGAGGATTTGAGTGGTTTTGAAAACTTGGATTCTATAGGCGGAAATTTCAGGCTATTGTACACATCAAAACTAAGCAGTATTGATGCATTAGGGAATTTAAAAAAGGTTGGTGGAGGATTTGAATTATTGCATAATTCAAACCTTGAGAATGTCCACGGATTACATAGCTTACAGTCTATAGGAGGTGGGGTGATAATTCAAAATTGTAGTAACCTTAACACTTTTTCAGGATTAGATAGCCTTACATCCATAGGTAGCATATTAGTGATAAGAGATAATAGTTCGTTGAATTCTCTCACGGGTATCGACAACATTGAATCTGAATCAATTACAGAATTAACAATTGCATCAAACAATCAATTATCCTTCTGTGAAGTTAATAGTGTCTGCGATTATCTTGCATCGCCTAACGGCTCAGTGGAGATTCATAATAATTACCTTGGATGTAATAGCCAAGCAGAAGTTGAGGAAGCATGTACTGTCGGCATCCCTGAACAGCGATCTACTGCTCAACTAACAACTCACACCAACCCCTTCATCACCTCCACCACGATCGAATACGAACTGATAGAACCCTCCCACGTTCAGCTTACCATATACAATGCGATCGGAGAAGTGGTACACATGGCTGAGAATCGCATGATGCAACAGGGAAAGCATAGCTTCATATGGACAGCCGATCGGCTTCCTGAGGGGCTGTATTATGGTGTGCTGAGGAGTGCAAAGGGGGTGGCGGTTGTGAAGATGGTTAAGCAGCGATGAATAAAGAATAACGAACATGGAACAAGGAATAAGAACATGTTGGGTTATTTAACAACAAGGCTTTCAGGCACAATCTTCATATCCTTCAAATAATAAACAAACCCATTCATCACATGTTTTCCATTGCGGTATACCGGTATAGTATATGCCAGGCTGATCTCATCAAAATAGGGGCCGTAAATCACTTCAGGGTCTTTATAGTCGCGGCTTACGGTCACATACCAGGCATCCATGCCTTTTTCAAATCCTCCCCTGCTTTCCGTAATCCCTGCATATTTATGTAAAGCATTGAGGCTGCCGAGGCCGAGTACTTTGATTCCCAGCGGAGAGGCCAGGTAATAATCGATATTGGCGGCAGGAAACCACCTGTGGCTGATCACAGGGCTGTTAGGATCAATATTGCCAAGTTCCGCCTCTTCACTTACAATATATTCAAACTCTTTGGAGAGCTGCCTCCAGCCGTACATGTCAAGGCTGATGTCTTTTTCGCCAAGATTTTCCGGGCGATCGCCCTTATCGGAATAAAGCATCCCGCCCCTTATCTGTAGTAATCCCAGGATTAATACTATTAGAAGTACTGACAGAGAAACAACAGTAAAAACCGGAAATAATTTTTCTTTGTTCTTCCTGATGCCGGCTTCCCTTAAAAATGCAGCTGACAGAAATATCAGTGTCGTCCATGCCGCACCGGTCCAATGTGGAAGCGTATGCCTGAACAATGAAAAGAACAGGAACAGGAATATAAGAGGCAGTGACGTTAATAGCAATAGGCGGCCAGTATTTTTGTCAATGAACTTCTTTTTCCTGAAAAAAGCGACAAGCGCAATAACAGCAATTAAAAAGTTTACAGGATTATTATACAGCATCTGTCCACCCAGTTCCGTAAGGAAAAAATCGCTCCTGAAACCCGCATCAAATATTCCAACCCTGTCGCTCTGAAAGGTAAAGCTGATGAAATCGTTGTTCATATTCCATACGATCACCGGAGAAAACATCAGCAGTGCCATCAGGGCTGACAGGTACAATTCTTTTGTTTTCAGCCACTGGCGATTATATAAAAGCACATAAAAAAATGCAGCTGCCAACAAAAATGCCGATGTATATTTCGAGAGGAGGGCAAAGCCCACACTCAAACCGGCAAATAAGAGATATCCCCTTGAAACTTTTGATACCGGGGCCCCAATTGACCGTATCATCAGGTATATACTGAGAAGCCAAAAGCTAAGTTGTGGTGTATCAGGAAGAATAAAGGTGCCGGCAATGATAAAAGCATATATTGATGCGGTGTAAAGAAGGGCGGCATAAAATCCGGTCAGGCTGTCACGGATGTGTTTTCCGATCAAATAAACGAGCCACACATTGAGTGTTCCCAGCAAAACAGCACCCAGACGTATAAAAAACTCTGAGGATACTAAGAGGTCCAGGGTAGTGATCTGTATCAGGAAGCCCACCATGGGCGGGTGGTCGAAATGGCTAAGGTCGGGATAAAGGGCATAGGTCCAGTAATAGACTTCATCATTCCCGAATTCCAGGAATACAGCAAGAAAAGCACGAATGAACAATGAAAGCAGGACCAGTATGATCATGGCTCTGTGAATCTGCCTGGGCTTGTTCATATTAGTGGTGACGTCGGTTAATAATTCGTCTCCGAAGGTAATAAATATTCACTAAAATGAAGATAAGCGTAGCAAAACCAACGATTCTCAGCACCCATGTCCGGGTTTTATCGATTTGTGCCATTTCATGTGCCCACGGATCTCCCCCTCCGTAACGGATCACGGGGTTGAGGTAATAAGTAGTTCTGTTGGGGAAAAATATTTCAGTACGGACATAAGTATCGCTGTCTTTGACTACATAGCGGGCTTCTTTAGCACTCATCAATGAATCAAGGGGTGTTCCTCCCTGGCCAATGAACCTGATTTTTGCAGCAGTCTTATTAAGCGTAACGTACAGTGTATCTCCATCTAATTTAACTCCTGTCAGTTTGGGGAGCTTATGCGCTTTTGCGATTTTTTCATCCATGGGTTCATCCCAGATCCGGTAAATATCTGCACCGAACATACGCCCGGCCTTCATGGCCGAAACAATGCTGTCTCCATGCATAGAGGGAGAATAAATGAAGGTACAATATCTGCCAACTTCATTTCTATTTGAAATATCATGGGCATCGTCGTCAGCAAGTATTCTCATATTTTTCCCGGCAGACAGGGCTGCATCCCAATGCTCGATGGAAACACGGTATCCATTCAGGACTTCAATGCCATCGTAATTTGCAAGCCATGTCATGTCTTCAGGCTCCCAGCCATGCCTGAGCTTCGGGTGGGCGATAAATATAAGTTCACTGCTACCGCGGAGAATGTTTACCATGTGCTGTTTATGGTGAATGGTTTGAAAGATGGGATAATCCGTCCAAATTACTTTTTCAGCACCAATCATCACATGGTGGTTTTTATGTATGCCGTATCCATGCTCATATACAGGAATATACGTTTCCCGCTCAGACCCATGCCTGTTGATCTTCTGATAATCTGATGTTGCTATGATGTCATAATTCAGCAAACCATAAATACTGTCAATGGCATCATTGGTATTTTTTCTGCCATCTGTGATCCCATACCAGGACTCCGACTGGATCTGGAAGTTCCCCTTACGCCAGAAGTTGCTATCAGTATTTTCGTATGGATTAAACAATTCGTCACCTGAAAAAGGTTTTGGCTCAGGAAAAATATAAACAGGACTGATCAGGTATTCCACTGTAATTAGCAAAAATATCGCAATCATAAAAAAAAGGATGAATTTCAGCAGAAACCCTGTTACCTTCCAAATGACCTGTAATCCTTTAAGCATATCTGACAGATTAATGTCGGCAAAAGTAATATGTTTTTGCCACATGTTAAAGAACAAGCATAAAAGTCTTTTGTTCAGGCACCGGCTTTAAATATAAAGCCAGTGTTAAGTTACGCGTATTTTAGCCACACCAAGTCTTGCTCTTTTTGCTGCTGACTTCTTTAAAAAATCATTACGTAGCTATGGCTATGCTCAAATTTTTTGCATCGTCAGCAACAAAAATTTCTACGACTTATGCGACACAATACACTTAACTTAACACTAGTTTTCTGTAACTTGAAACCATATAAATACGTATGATGTAATTGAATTTATCTGGTGGCTTGAAAACATTTTCTTGCTGTTCAGTAGTATAATTTTTGTATAATAAATGAATAAGCCGTATCTTTATTGCGGCAAAACCAACATGATGGAATCTTTAAGGGTGTTTATTGTTGAAGACAATAAGCTTTATGGGGATATGTTACGCTATCATTTAGCGTTGAATCCTGATAATAAAGTATTATTGTTTGCCACCGGTAAAGAGTGTATTGACAACCTCTACCAGAATCCTGATTTTATTTCCCTTGATTATAGTTTACCTGGCATGCTTGGTCTTGAAGTACTTAAAAAGATCAAGGAGTTCAATCCTGAGATTCCGGTTGTTATGGTGTCCGGCCAGGAGGATATTACCACTGCAGTATCACTTCTGAAAGAAGGTGCATATGATTATTTTGTTAAGGATGAAGATACGAAAGACAGGATATGGAACACCCTGAAAAAAATTCGTGAGAACCTGCAATTGAAACAGGAAATCGATGAGTTGAAAAACGAAATAGGGAAAAAGTACGAATTTGAAAACGTAATAAGGGGTAACAGCCGGGTTATTCATCAATTATTTAAACTTATCGAAAAAGCCACACAGACAAACATTGCAGTTTCTCTGATTGGTGAAACAGGAACCGGAAAAGATCTGGTGGCCAAGGCCATCCATTATAATTCATCCCGTAAATCATATCCCTTTGTTGCTATCAATGTAAACGCCATACCCAATGAGCTTATTGAAAGTGAGTTTTTTGGATATGAAAAAGGGGCATTTACCGGAGCCAATTCCCAAAAAATCGGAAAATTTGAACTCGCCAACAAGGGAAGCATCTTCCTGGACGAAATCGCTGAGATGGATAAAAATATGCAATCTAAGCTTTTAAGGGTGATCCAGGAGAAAGAACTGACAAGAGTCGGAGGTAATGCTACCATTAAATTTGATGCCAGAATCATTGTAGCCACCAATAAAGACCTTGCAGAGGAAGTCAGGAAGGGAAATTTCAGGGAAGACCTTTATTACAGGTTACTGGGATTATCCATTGTGCTACCTCCGCTCAGGTACAGGGGCAATGACATTCTCATTCTGGCCAGGTATTTTCTCGATGATTTTTGCAATGAAAACAAGCTTGAGAAGAAGTCGATCAGTCCCAAAGCCAAGGAAAAACTGATGAATCACGCTTACCCTGGAAATGTAAGGGAATTAAAAGCCATTATTGAGTTAGCAGCAGTAATGTCAAACAATAAGGTAATTGAAGCAGACAATATTTCATTTACCAAAACAAATCTTTTAACAGATATGCTGAACAACGAAGACACTTTGTCGGGGTATACAAAAAAAATTCTTAAGCATTATCTTGAAAAATTTGATAACAATGTAATGAAGGTAGCAAGCAAGCTTGACATCGGTAAATCTACTATTTATCGTATGATCAAAGAAAATGAACTTTAACCAACAAAAGCGGCAAAACCATATTATCATGAAAGGCAAATTATATAACCTAAGCCAGATCAAGTTGTTTCTGGGAGATGACCAACAACAGTTGGGGAATATGATAAATATTTTCCTGAATGAAACACCGCTTATGCTCAAGGCTATGAACGACAACTTCAGCAATAAAAACTATGATGAGGTCAGGTTCTATGCCCATAAATTGAAATCCAGCATCGACCTGTTTCAGATCAATGGCCTTCAACTTGACATCAGGAAACTGGAAGCACTGGCCCAGGAACAGAAAGATATTCCGACCATTGGCCGTTATGTATCAGATATAACCGGCACCCTGGAAAATGTTATGCAGGAGATCAGTAAAGAAACCTGAGGAGGGCCGAGTGCCTAGTGCCTAATGTCCAACACTCAACACCCAACAAGCTGTCCTGAGCACTTCGGCAAGCTCAGTATAAACCCCGTCGAAGGGCCCAACACCCTACAAGGGAATATTTCCATGTTTTTTAGGAGGGTTGGTTTTACTCTTGGTCTGTGTCATCTCCAGGGCCTGGATAATCTTAAACCTGGTTTGTTTGGGATAGATGATCTCATCGATATATCCCAGTTCCGCGGCCTTGTATGGGCTTGCAAATGTCTTCCGGTAATCCTCAACCGTCTTTTTCTTTTCTTCATCGTTCAATTTATCGCGGAAGATGATATTTACAGCCCCGTCAGCCCCCATCACGGCAATCTCTGCCGTTGGATAGGCAAAGTTCACATCGGCACCGATATGCTTGCTTGACATCACATCATAGGCTCCGCCATAAGCTTTTCTTGTAATGATGGTAATCTTGGGAACTGTAGCTTCAGAAAATGCATACAGAAGTTTCGCCCCATGCTTAATGATCCCCCCGAATTCCTGTGCTGTTCCCGGAAGAAATCCAGGCACATCTTCAAAGGTGATCAACGGAATGCTGAACGCATCACAAAAACGCACAAAACGCGCTGCCTTGATGGATGAATTTATATCAAGAACGCCGGCAAGATGTGCCGGTTGGTTTGCTACTATCCCTATCGGCCTACCTGCCATACGGGCAAAACCGATGATAATATTCTGTGCATACTGGCATTGGATCTCAAAGAAGTTGTTGTTGTCCACAACCGTTTCAATGATATATGAT
>JAIOSQ010000077.1 GCA_021107535.1 Bacteroidales bacterium
ACCCGTCCCGAGTACTCGGGATGACAGGCCGATATTCTAACCAAACTGAACTACCAGTCCAACATTCTTAAAGAACATTTCCCAAATTTGGGACTGCAAAAATACATGAAAAATTAATATAAACAAAAAACAAATCATTTTATTAAACAATTCATTACTCATCACTCGGCATTCCCCACTTAAATTGGCACTCATCACTCCAATTCTCCACCAGGCACTCTTAAGGCTGGGCTATCCGCCATTAAATTAGAATAAATATAAATCCTGAGGCTCCTGATTGGCCTATCCCTACAGTCTTTTATACCTTATCTCAATCCTCGGTGATGCCTGTAACTTGATTTTGCTCCTGTGATTCATTATCTTTACGACAATATAATACATTTCATTAACCCTTACTTCTATGACTAGTATCAAAATATTGAAAAAACGCAGCTTATGGCAAATGCTGCTGCTTGTCCTTTTTTTCACTTCGTGTACAAATCAATGCACAAGACCCTGCGGGGAATTCAACTTTCTGGATATACATGTTATCGACAGTGAGAATATAGATGGTTGGATTTATAACGGGTGGGAAATGACCGTTGAGTTTGATTTCAATCCTGCCGATTGCGGAGAGGACTGTACTTGTGACAAAATAGCCTGGGTACAGATGCTGCGTGCTATAGACCAGTCAGACGGAACCTATTTATATCTCAACGAACAAAAAGAAGACAGGGCAACTGCGGAAGGCTGGCATATAGACCGACTCCAGGGAAAAATATGGGGTTATTACGGCCGGAACGATAATGGAACTTTTGCGGGATCGGTAACCACTGGCAGTGATGTTTCCACTGCCTCCCTGTATGACCGGCCTAAACGGCAGGATGCTGAACCCTACCTGGGCTATATCTGGATGGCTGTAACCGTGCCTGTATGTATAGACAACGCTGCTTCCACATGTAATAACTATTTATTAGGCTTTTATGAGTGGGGATGGATTACCTCAGACGCAAGTGACGTAGGTACTTTCCACTGGATTGCACCAAAAGGATTCAAGGATGACTTTGACGCCGCCGTCGCAGAATGGAATGCCGATGCCGCCGGCCTCGGATATAATAATTTCCCGGCATTTACCCGTTTATCAGAATAAAAACTACTATGATGAAAAGAAATAAATCAAATATCCCGATTGTAATTGCACTTGGCATCGCACTTCTCGCGAGCAGCACGATCCTTGCTCAAGATGATGTAAAACCAGGCATTACGAAAGCCCAGCATCTGAGCGATCTCGAGGCTCTCAAGATCAAAAGAGACTCTACGCTTGCCGTATTATCACAAATGGAACTTCCTGCATTAGTGGAACAAATGAACAAGGATTCCAGGACCAAGGAACACTTTAACTCTTCCGCCTACCGGGAAGTGGTAAACAATCGAAAATCTGAAAGCCAGGCTTTGCTTAAGATTATCAAAGAGCAACAAAAAGTGGCTTACATACCTTTAATGGCCTTACGGAAGATTAATAAGGAGGCTTATGAAGAAACAGATGTACAGCTCAGGCTTAATGCTCTGGCTGATGCCTTCAGGGAAACGATCGTGTATAATCGCTGGGGTATTCCCCACCTATACTGGCAAGCACCCGCTAAGTCGATGATAGAGTTGGGCGAAGATGCCGAAAAAACCCTGAAAAGCTTTCTCAGTGACGAATCTCCCTGTAGGATCATGGGTTATGAAGAAGAATTGGAAGTGGAGGCATATAAATACCGAAAGTGCGATTATGCACTGGCCATGATCATGGTGATCAGGGACCAAAATGTAAAAGAAATTCCTAAGGATCCTGCCAAACGCGACATAATGATCGAAGAGATCCTTGCGGAAGAAGAGTAGGAGTGCAGCTGGTACACTCGGAACTCAAGGAGTGCCCTGCGCCATAACATTCAATTTACTTATCCTTTTCCTGGGTTTCCTGCCAATAAACAAACTCCGCATCCGCCCTCACCATCTCTTCTTCAGTCATGAAATAGCGTACAGCTTTTTTCAGGATATAGGCATGCCAGGTGCTGTCGGAACGGATGTTTTCGGATATTTGCCGGATCCTGTTGTATTTTTTCAGAGCTTCCGGATATTTGTTGGTCAACAGGTATGTTGCTTCCTCCGTCAACCACTCTTCTAAACTGGTATTGTTTTCCTCGGCCCTGCGTTTTACATCGGCAAGCCACTGGGGATTGTTCCTTATGTCGTTTGCAATGGGGGCCGGCCCAAACATGCCATAGAATTTTTCAGGATCGTTTTGCCAGAGTAAAAAACGGGCATCGAGCTCCAGCATTTCTCCGAGGGTGGTGCCCTGATTTTCTGCCTTCGTGATCACATCTGCAAACCAGGAATCAAGATTGGTAATGCTGGTCTTGTTGTGAGTGAGCGCATCCCAGTTGCTGCGGATACCGTAAATGCCCCAAAGATCATCCACAAAGCCACGGTCAAATTTAAACAGGAACCTTTCTGTCGACATGAAGAAGATGACATCCTGCTTTTCAATCTCCGGCTGGATGTCAAGATCCTTTACGAACTTATCTCCATAATAGGTGTCGGGATATACTTTTTTGTAAAAATACCAGAAGGCCTGGTTGTTGAACAGATTTTCCGGTATCCGTGTATTAAAGAAATTCCAGTAATAGCTGTCGGCAATGGCCAGCACATTGGGTTTCCGGTGTGTGGAATCTACCCGGAAATGATGTGATGGGTAAGGCATAGGCCTATGTGACAATTCGCACATCAGGTTCAGGGTGATGCCGACATCATAATCGGTAGAACGCAGCTCCTGGCTGATCTCCACCCCATCACGGATTACTTCGGGCAGATCAATGTCCCTGGTATCTTCAATATATTTCAGGAGTGTATCTGCGGCATACCACATGGCAAATTCGCTCCAGTGGGTTCCATGCTTTGGGAAGAGGGGATAGGAAGAAGTGTCTTTGATTTTCAGGAAATATGCATTCAGATCCATGAGGTTGACACCCAGTTCTTTTGCTCTACTCCTGATGTAATCATAATTGCTTTTGCCTGCTTCAGCTTTTTTATATCTATCCGGGATATCCTCAGGATAGAGCGAGGCTTTACCGGGCTCCAGCACCAACACTAGGTCGGTATTGAAATTGTCTTTCAGATGTTGCTGCAGGAACCTGAATTGCCGCAGCTTTCTATCAAGAAGTTCTTCTCCCACAAAATCAACTCCCGTCCAGGCCCTGATATAATCATACTCATAAAGCTGGCCGTTTTTTCCCCGCACCGCACCTTCCGCATTGGGCTTGTGAAAGAGGGAATAATCCAGTTGGTTGTGCAGGCGCACCAATCCGTTGTGAAACCCTATATGCTGTTCCAGCCAGGGATCCATCCCGGCCTGGTAGCTTCCATCAAGCCAGTTTGCCCGGAAGAGTGTAGGCTTTTCCTCCACTTCAAAGTCTCCATGAAGGGGACTGTCAGGAAAAATTTGAAAATAGCCCTGTATGGCCGGTACTGTCAGGAGTGCCAGGATTAGGATGAATAGGATATGTTTAATTCGCAGGGCCATATCAGAACCTGAAATAGATAAAGGGGTTAAAGCCTGATGAGGTGATGGCGCTGAGACTAATGATAAAAAAGATAATGCTGAATACACTCATCAGGATAATTTTCCTGTTTTTTTGCTTTTCAGCGAAAAGGCGTTCCTGCCATCTTTCTATCGCTTTAAACCCTCCCCAGAAAGAGAAGAATATAGCGAAAACCAGCATGGTATAAAATTTACTGTCAAAGAAGACGTTCTCACCGTTTGTGGTGAAAGAAAACATTTTTTCCAGGTATATGATGGCCTCAGGCAGGGTTTCTGACCTGAAGAATACCCAACTGATCAGCACGATGATATAGGTAATGACGATGCTGGGAACTTTCCCGATGGCCTTATAGAATTTCAGGAGGAACATCTTGTCGGCAACAAGAAATACTCCGTGAAAAGCACCCCAGATCACAAAGTTCCATGCCGCACCATGCCAGAATCCTGATATAAGGAATACCACCCAGAGGTTAAAATACATACGTCCGGCAGAAACCCTGTTCCCGCCCAGGGGGATATACAGGTAGTCTTTCATAAAACGGCCGAGTGTCATGTGCCATCTGCGCCAGAACTCAGATATGTTTTGCGAGATGTAGGGATTGTTGAAGTTTTCGGGGAAGCGGAAACCGATCATCCTCCCGATCCCGATCGCCATGTCGGAATAACCGGAGAAATCAAAGTATATCTGGAAGCTGTATGCAACGATTCCGTACCATGCGGTCAGGCTGTTTACTTCATCACCGCCCAGGGCAAAGATCCGGTCCACCTCTTCTCCAAGCACATTGGCGATCAGCACTTTCTTGGACAGGCCGACCACGAAGCGGAAAAAGCCTGTTAAGCGATTATCAATATTTTCATTGGCCCTGCGGTCTACCAACTGGTCGGCAATCTCATTATATCTGACAATAGGGCCTGCGATGAGCTGCGGGAACATCAGGATGTACAGGGCATAATCGGTGATCTTTTTCAGGGGGGCATGCACTTTTCTGTAAACGTCTACCGAATAAGTGATCTTCTGGAAAGTGAAGAAAGATATCCCGATTGGCAGGGCCACCTTCACCCAATGCACTGCCCCCAAGCCCAAATATTGCAGTACCTCGCTCGCATTGTCCACAAAGAAGTTGGCATATTTGAAGTAAAGTAAAAGTCCGATATTCAGAACCATGGATGCAGCCAGAAGCCATCTTTTCTTTTTCCCTTCCGACTGGTCAAGCGTTTGAACGACATAAAAATCCAGTATGATGGAAGCCAGTACAACAAACACAAATACCGGAGCCCCCCAGGCATAGAAAAAGATGCTGGACAGTAAGGCAAAAGGGTTTTTTGCCACCCTGGGAAGCAGGTAATAAACGATCAGAAAGATCGGGAAGAAGTATAATAAAAATAAGCTGCTGCTAAATACCATTGCGTTTATTCGTTATTTGTTTTGTTATTTTCTCTTTCCAGTTCCTTGTCCAGCATCCACTGTGCATCCAGAGTGATCATTTTATCAAGGGAAATCCCTCTTTTATCAGCTTTTTCTTTCAGCTGTTTCAGCCACTCGGGAGAAGTCAAAATACTTTGTCGGAAATCCTCTAACCTCTTAGCATAGAGAAGGGTAGGGTAAGCGTCTTCAAAAAAGTCATTGGCAAATTTGAACATATTTGCTTCGGTATACAGGATCATGATCACATCGAACTTTTTCAGTTCATCCAGGGTAAGTTCCGCAGGGCTCTCCTTTGGCTGTCCGGGAGTGAACGACTCCTGGTTGTAGTACCTGAAATCCTGCTCATCCCATAAAAGTCTGCTGTTGTGAAGATTGTAGAGTGTCCAGTAATAACTGTCGGCAATTACCATGAGATTGGGTTTAACTTTACCTTTACCTTCTTCTGTAAATTTGAGGCCATAAGGATAGGGCATGGGCGAAGTCGGGATTTGGCACATCAGGTTGAGTGCATCACCGATGTCGTAATCGGTAACCTTCAGGTCTTCAGAGATTTCAATTCCCTGTATGCTCATGTCAACCATGTCGATATCTTTCACTTTTTCAATATAGTGTATGATAGAGTCGAAGGCGAACCAGGCGCCGTAAATACTCCAGTGAATGCCACACTTTGGATACAGTGCATAACGTGAAGTGTCGCGCATATTTATGAATAAGGAGTTGAAATCAATGTGTTTGATACCGGATTCCTGGAAGCATTCAAGGTAAGCTTCGTTGTTGGTCACTCCTGTTGAGTCGTTAAGGTACCTGTCGGGAATATATTCGGGAAAGAAGCTGGCTTTGCCGGGGGCGAAAACAATAAGCAATTCCGTATCTAATTTTTCAAGCTCTTCCTGCACGGCTTTTATCTTTCTGCACTTCTCTTTGACAACATCCTTCCCGATGAAGTCCTGTCCGGTATATGCCCGTATGTAATTTGTTTCGTACAGGTAATCTTCTTTACCGATGACTACCCCGGCCGCATGGCCTTTCCTGAAAAGGGAAAAATCAATCTGGTTATAAAACCTTACGAACACATTCCTCAAACCGATATGGTCTTCGAGATATTTGTTGAATTTCGACTGGTAAGTGGCGTCAAACCAGATTTTCCATGTGAAATCAGGTTGATTTTGCAGTTTGATATATCCCTTTAGCGGGGTGATACTGAAAGTGAAGACGTCAGGAAATCCTTTCACCAATGGTGAAAAGATCATGATCGACAGGATCAGCCCGAACAGGAATTTTTTGAATGTTTTCATATCACACCCGCTGGATGATTCTGATTATTCATTCATATACTTTGACAGGTCAAATGGCTGTTCAGGTATCACTGAGGAATGATGATCGATGATCTTCCAATCCTTGTCGAACTTATACACAAAAGAATAACGTCCGGGAACACTTATCTTCTTGCCATTTTCAATCCAGCTGAAAGTATAATAGCCGGTATTGATGGCCAATTGTCCGAAGTGGCGAATCTGCGCCTCATGGAATTCTGCCTGTATGCCTTCCAGGGTGGCGAACCTAAGAAAGTATTCCCTGATCAGTTCCGGCGTATTCCGGATAATGGGAGACAAGGTGCCCCATAAAACAGCTTCCTTATCATAAAGCCCGGTAATATTATCGGTATTACCGGAACTGAGCGCTTCTTTCCATTTATTGGCTATTTCAATGATCTCATTCATGATACTTGTTTTATTGATCCGGCAAATTTAAACTTATTTCCTGTGTTTATGGGCTGAGTTTTATTGTCCGGTGTAAATGACCTTCTTAATCTGGTTTTTTCCTGCTGAGTGGCAATGAAGAAAATAGATTCCTTGCGGACAGGGCATGCCCGATGCATTCCGGCCGTCCCAGCTTAGCGATTGTGAGTTTGTTATCCGATCTGACAGTACCCTGACCAGGCTCCCTGAAGCTGAATAGATTTCGCATGTCAGCGGGCCATCCAGGCCGGGATTGACCATAATGGTGAGATTTGAATGGAAGGGGTTTGGAAATATTGCTGCCAGGATGTTTTCTTCTTCGGGCTCTTGATTATCAATGCCCAGGTCGGTACTGGAGAATTCCAGGGTTTTGTATGCCCTGATAAGATCATCGTCTTCCACACAAAATCCCAGGTCTACTCTTTGGTAATAGTCTTGTAGTGTGCCTGAAAGCAAGCCGTCTTCGCTCAGGCTTAGGCCTGAGGGAAGGGATATCGTGCGCAATTTTACCGCATCCCCGGGTATGATGAGCGACTGCTCTCCAATCTGGGGCAAATGATAGTTCATGTCATTTCCCTCGGAGATACCGCATGACCAGCGAATACGATGTGCCTGGATCTCACTTCCATAAGTAAAAATGATTTCCCCATCTGCCTTCAGTTGGAGTGAAAATTCCACTACAGGGGAGTAAGAATTACTAATAATTTCTGCTTTCCATCGGATGCTGAACTGTCCTGTCTCCTCATGAACCCAGATGCCATGCCCGAAAGCAGGTACAATATCAAAGGCTTTACAGATGAAAGGAGCAATACAGGCTGTATTTTTGATGAGCAGTGGTGAGTCCTTCAAATATGGCCAGGGGTATTCTGTGTCCCTGAACATGATGAAACCATTGGGATGTATGTAGATGGTATCATACATGCGATCGTAAAAGGGAAAGCTAAAGGCCAATGGATAAAGAATGTTCCCATAATTCCAATTGGCAGGTTCCATGAAGGTACCCAGGGTACCGATCTCCTGCTGAAACACCTCTTCATCACAGTACTTGAGTAAATGCCAGTGGAAAGGTGCTGTCCCGCCTTCACATTCCATCTGATGTGCATAAGGTTCTCCGACCACAGCAGGCGGTAGCCCGGAAGTGTTGATCTTCACGGAATTGAAATCGGGCGAGTAAGCAAGTGAGGCATATGTAAGGCCGTTATTGATGATCGGAATGGCTGTATTTCCGCATTGTATTTCAAAAGGTTCTTCCGAGTAATCTATCACGGAGAATTTCATGATCCGTCCACTTCCAATACTGCTGGAGTCGCGTTCTTCTACAATCAGGAAGAATTTAGTGATCTCATCCTGATTTATATAGCTGAGCAGGGGGGTGATGTCGAGGCCAAACTCTATGGTTTTATTTGCTTCTGGTGATATGCCACCCTGCATATACTGGCTTCCTCCCTGGAAATTAAAAACGGGAAATCCGATTGTATATTCAGGCAAATCATCATCCTGGTTTGATGAAACACCACATTGTACCCTGAGCATGCCACGCTTGTCATGCTTAAGTGTGACCTTTGCTGTAAGCAAGGGTGTCTCAAGGTCTTTGACATCCAGCACATGGACTGCATTGTTCCAGATACCCCCTTCATAGACCTTGTCTGCCAGGGTTTTATACAATATATAACATAATCCGCTGTCGGCAAAGTTGATGCCCCAGCCCCAGCCATCTGCGAACAGCAGGCCCCCGATCTCCCAGTCTTTCATATCCACTATACCATCCTCATTAATGTCGAGGTGATTGGTGTACAATCCATCCGAATTATAATCATATCTGATTGAGTCGTTGTATCCCACGATGGTCATGGCATGCGTCGGTAGTCCTTCCCATTTCACGATGATATGTTTGCCTGCATCCGGTGTTCCTTCCGGCAGGGTTCTGAGGTTCCATGGTGCGTTAGCATAAAAGGAGGCTACACCTCCAATGGCAGAGCCATCATGGTGGTTATGTAGCCAGTGTTTTAAGGTCATCAGGCCTTCAGGCGTTCCCACCTTGATCTGGTATACTTCCCTGATGCGGTTTTTCATCGCAAGATAATAATTGTCATATCCATTCATCCATCTGCTGACGCCACCTGCTGCCATTCCTCCATAGGTCGCCACAGTCGGGCATCCCAGTTTGCGGAGTATCTCGAAGCTGTGAAAATAACTGACCCCGTGCCAGCCATAGCCACCGTTCATGAAATTAAAAGTAAAGTGTGGAGGATACTGGTTCTCTGGTTCACTTGCAGACAGGTTCCTGAAGCGATCCATCTCATAGGTAAAATTATATCCGATACCACTGACCTGCCCACATTCACCGCTTACCTGCTGGTAAATTTCCCTGAAGTATGGATATACGGAATTGTTTACACTGAAGGGAAGATTAGCGCTTTTTATAACAGGCAGCGCATCAAATTCAGGAAGCCTGGCAAGCATGATAGAATCATAATAAGTAAGCGGATATTCTTCCTGAAAGGAGAATTGCTGTCCGGCAGGCTGGGCGATGATGCCCTGCATGATGCCGAAGCCAATGAGTATAAAACAAATCCGCTTCAATGCAACTTGTCGGTATTAGTCGTGCCTGATGATCTTACGTACCAGGCGTGTGTTTTCGTATTCGATGATAACAAAGTACATTCCGTTCTGTATCGAATGGCCGTCTCCGGCACTCCATTTGAAGGTATGTGTCCCTGCAGCTATGGTTTTATGATCAACGATCAGGGCTGTTGTCCTTCCTTCAAGATCAACGATCCTGATGCTTACCTCTTCATCTGTTGCAGCATTCAGAACGAATGTGATCTCATCCGTAAAGGGGTTAGGAAATACATCGAATACTTCCATCTGTTCAATTTCATCCTGAACATCAAGATAGGTGTCGACCAACAGGTGAACAGGAATAATGGTTTCATGCTGGAAGTTGTCCCTTAAAACAAGATTGCAATAATAATGCCCATCGTCCAGCCCATCGGTGTCGAAAGTAACCATCAGCTCGTGTTCATCCTGGCCCGGAACGTTTCCGCTGTATACATCACAACTTATCCAGGGAACATTGCCCCCCAGGTTTGTTAGCACGATATCGCCGTAAACCACATGAGGTTCATTGCCGTAAATATCCCCGGTGATGACATAAGGCAGTATGGCATCATCTGAAAAGTCGGGTTCTATATACCCGCCTATTTCTCCAATAGCATATTCACCACCGTGAACAACACCCCAGCCTGAACCATCTTCACCCCACCAGCTAAGCAGTGGGCCGTTACCGAAACTACCATTAAAGACCATATCACCACCGGTTCCGCCGGTGAAGTTAGTGGTTGATTCAATGATAATGCCTTGTGGCATTTGCAGTGTCAGTTCCTGCAACCATTCATTGTCATCGCTGCCATTATAAACAGTTAATGACCAGGTAAAGGGCTCACCGGCAAAAAACTCAGTCTGCTCACATTCCAGGTAGGAACCTTCTATACTCCTGTCCCCTCCCGCCTTGTTATCCTTGACGGAGGTGATCAGAATTTCAAATTCAATTTCACCCTCTCCGGCATTAATAATTAGAAGCGTATCCGTATCCTGATCATCAGGCAGCATGGCTTTGTCCAGCTCATCCGGAATGGCCGTCAGGTGTGGAAAGACATCCAGGCAAGAGGGAAGGCTGATATAGTCTATAAAGGCAGCATCCAGCCCTTCACTTACCGTGGAGTCTTTGGTGTATCTCCATTCGAATCTGTGATATCCGGCTTCTACCGGAAAGCTTACTTCTTCCCAGTCGCGCAGGCTGTCCCATCGTGATAACTCAACATCATCCACCAGGAAAGAAAGGAAGTCGTAATTGACATTTGCAGCATCCTCGCAACTCACTTTTCTGAAAAAGCTGATATCTCCTGTATTCAGCACATCAACATCCAGGATCATAGAGGTGTACTGTTGATGTGTGATGGCACCACTGCGTGCGCAAAAGCTTCCCTCAAAAGGGTATTGCTCATCGATCACCCAGTTGCGGTCGCCTGTGAAGCCCCAGGTAAACAGGTGAAAATCGCCTGTTTCAAAATCTTCTACCGTTAGCCCGATACGGAGCTCGAAAGGCAGGTTGGTTTCAAATCCCATATCCCCGCTTAAAGCAATATTAAAATCTGCGAGATGCCCGATAGGTGCATCTGCGTCAACCGTGATATTATAAGTGAGGATGAAGGAAGAATCCGGTTCAAGTATTGGAATAATTGTGGAACCCTGATTGATAATGATAAAAGGATCCTGGGAGCTCAGGATACAATCAAGCGTTGAAGCAGCACTGCCGCCATCATTATTAATATGTATCAGAATGTCAGTTGTTTCGCCCGGATCCAGTCTGCCATTATTTCCATCGTCAACGATCAGCTCCTGTATGTTAATTTCGGGGGCATAAGCCAGGTGAAAAAGGGTGCTTTCCCAGACCTGCCGTACACCATCAATTGTTGTCAATATCTCAATTGGAAGTTCGTTAGGAATATCTGACGCAACCTGGAAAGAAAATGCATTTACCAGTTCAATACTCTGGCCTACGGCTATTGAACCAATATATTCATTGCCATCAAGCACGGTAATATATGGATCGTTAATTTCAATGCTCATGCTTGCATTTGAAATCGGATTGTTCTCCAGGTTGGTGAGGGTGACACTAAGATTTACTATTTCACCGTATTCAATGACTTCATCTCCACCGGCAGCAACAGAATCTGTGATCATAATGCCTGAAGTGGAGAATATGAGTGTTTTATGGTCATAAACAAAATTATTATCGGTAACCTTTAAGGTGAGCGCCTCTCCGTTGACTGATTGCTGTACTGTCCCGCTGATCAGTCCGCTTTTTGATACGCTTAAGCCTAAAGGGTAGTTGTAGCGCGAATATTCATATTTGCTGTCGGTTTCAGGAAGGCCGCTGAAATAGAATTCAGAGAATTGCATATCATCTTCATTGCCATCACAGAGTCCCGGAACCCAGAGGATGTCATCACCAACAGTGATGTTTCCGTAAAGCATTTCAATTTTCCCTGACGGGAATAAGCGGACCGCGACATTAATATCTGTGGATCCGGGCTGGCCATCTATGGATGCTTCCCATCTGAAGGTAGCCTGTGTGGTGTCTCCTTCATACCATATGCCGTCACCATCAGTGGGGTATAAACGAATGGCATGGCACATAAAAGGGGAGATATGCCTGGTGATCCTGAATAGAACCATGTCGTCTTTGAAATACGGATAAGGGAATAATTGCTCATCAAACATCAGATATCCGTCAACATGGATTGTGACTGATGAATAGAGAGAATCATAATATGGGAAGTCAAACTCCAGGGCCTGTGTTACAAAACCTTTGCTGTTATTACTGGGGTTCAGCTGGTACTGGTTTATCATGGGAAATGCTTCCGTTGAAACTTCTTCTTCATATATTTTCGAGAGCCCGAAGGTATAGGGCGTGCTACCGCCCGAGGCCATTAGTTGAAAGTTGTACGGTTGCCCGACACTTGCAGGGGGCAAGGATTGTGTAGTAATATGGACCCTGTTGAAATTCAGGCTGGCAATCAGGCTTAAAGTCGTCAGGTCATGATTGTTTATCGGCACATTACTTTGCGGGCATACGATCTCGTTCATCCCGTTGGTGTAATCGACAACCGAAAAATTATCGATCACTCCCGTACCGATCCCGGAAGGGTCATACTCATATACCTGAAGAAAGAATTTCACATTCTGGTCAAGTGCTATTTCTCCCAGTAATGGAGAGATGTCGAGCCCGAATTCAATGGTTTTATTGGCAGGGTTGCTTGTTCCTCCCTGCATATACTGATTTCCGCTCTGGTAGTTGAAGATCGGGTATTCGAGAATGAACTGGGGTGCCGTGGCCGAGATGTTATTGGCCAGGCCTGCTACAACCTTTATCTGGTTCCGTGAGTCGTGGGTGAGCGTAACCTTCATGGTAGCTTGCGGCTCACATGTTTCCTTGGCATCCAGCACATGTACGCAATTGTTCCAAACACCTCCCTGCCCGAGCACATCGGCCACAGTTTTGTACATCATATACGCAAAACCCTCGTCGCCCCAGCCCGGTACTCCACCGTAGCTCTGCACCATTTTAAAGCCACCGATCTCCCAGTCTTTCATATTCACTACCCCATCTCCGTTGATGTCAATATGATTGGTGTATTGTCCATCCGAATTGTAGTCCCACCTGATGGAATCATGGTAACCAACAATGGTTTGCGCATGGTTTGCACTGCCCCCAAAATAGGTGAGGACATATTTGCCTGCTTCGGGCGTACCCGCAGGAAGCGTATTGGAGGCACTCATGTATTGCGAATAAAAACTACCTACGCCGCCAACGGCAGCACCTTCAAGGTGATCGTTGATCCAGTGTTTGAAAATTTCAAGTCCTTCAGGAGTTCCTACATGAATTTGATAAACGCCATTGATCCTGTTGCCCATACCGAGGTAATAGTCGTCATAGCCTGACATCCAGCGCTCATATCCCCCATATGCCAGGGTTCCACCGTAGTCAGCGACATTGACGTTGCCGCAATGCCTCAGTATCTGGAAACTATGCAGATAGCTGACACCGTACCAGCCATTTCCTCCATGCATCCAGTTCCAGGTAAAATGAGTAGGGTATAGGTTATCATTAATATTGGCAGGAACATTTCTCTCCCGGTCCATTTCGTAAGTGAAGTTGTATCCGATCCCTGCAGCCTGCCCGCAACAAAGACCGGTTTGCTGAAATGCTTGCCGCAAATAGGGTTGTGTGGAATTATCCACGATAGCGGGCAAACTCCTGGTCTTGTATTCAGGGGGAGGAATCAATTTTGGGAGCTGTTTGAGTAGAATTTCTTCTTCCTGACTCAGTGGCTTGAGCTCATTAGGTGCTTGAGGATCAATAGTGAGCCTGTTATTTTGCTGGGCTGCCAATGAAATTGTCATCAGCAAAATTATGCTTAAGAAATAGTTTTTTTTCATTCGGGAGAATATATTAGAGTACAAAGCTATAAAAATACTTTCATTCAGATGACAACAATATAGGTGCTGAGGTTGCCTGCCGTGATTATTTTAACAGGATCAATAAAAGACGATCTCGCATTCAGGATGGGCCTCACCGAATTTCTTCACTTTCTTCTCGCTGAGTTTTGTGTTATAGCACTTGAG
>JAIOSQ010000005.1 GCA_021107535.1 Bacteroidales bacterium
ATATATACAAACCGGAATGTGTAACCCAAAAATGTGTATCATGAAAACAACAGTAATAACTTTAATGTCGCTCCTGATCATGATCTCCTTTTCCTCATTCGCAGAAGGGGAAGAATTAAAATCAGGCAAAACCAATGCTGATAAAGAAGCTACCGTAAAAATTGAAGCCGTAGTTCCAACAGCAGACTTAATTGTAATCAACCTTGGCGAACAAGTAGCAGGCCCTGGATTGCCGGAGGATATCCGCGAGCAATTCGAAGATGCGGTCGTTTATCCGAAGGGTGCAGAAAATGCCCGGGACAAAGAGATTGTCATGGTTTGTTTTACTTATGATGATGAAGGATACATTCATGTAAAATGTACCACTTCAAGCAGTGACTATTTCAATAATCATGTGGTTTCAAATATTGAAAAGATACGTTTAAGAGATGGTAGTGTAACAGTTGGTAAGCTGTACTATACCAAATTCAGCTTTAAAAGGCTGTAGTGTTAATTTTATGTTAGTTAAACATTAGGTGCATGAGCGCTTCGGGGACGGAGCGCTCTTTTTTTTGTATCTTTCGAAAAAAATCAAATGACTCATTCCTACAATTTCCCACGCCCGGCAGTGACTGTCGATATCATCATATTTCGTTTAACTGACAAGATCCCCGAAGTTCTTCTGATCAAAAGGGGCAATGATCCCTTTAAAGATCAGTGGGCTCTGCCGGGAGGTTTTGTCGATAAAGATGAACCTCTGAAAAAAGCTGCAGCCAGAGAACTTGAAGAGGAAACCGGGCTAAAAAATATTTTACTCACCCAAATGCATACTTTTGGGAATCCAGGAAGGGACCCGAGAGGGCATACCGTATCCGTTGTGTATGTGGGTTATCTTACCGAACCTGCCGAATCAAAAGCAGGCGATGATGCCTCAGAAGCGGAATGGTTCAGTATCGAAAAAACACCCCAACTTGCTTTCGACCATGCGGATATTCTGAAGATGGCAACGTCTATTTTCCTGGTATGAGGAGAGGGGAAGAGGGGAAGAGGTGTTGGTTTTTAGCAACCAGCAACCAGTAACCAGTAACCAGTTTCCAGTAACCAGCAACAGCCTTTTAACAACGTCAACATTATTCAGGACAGTTCACGCTGCCTACCATCGTCTACTAATCAAAAACGTTCCCTCACTCAAGCCTTGCGTTAACTCATCTGCTTCATTTTCACCTTTTTGATGACGTATCTTTAGATTGTATAATTTAAAAGACAAACTTTATATGAATTAATCACGAATACATAGCGCTATGAAAACAAGGATTTTACTATCATTGATGAGTATATTACTCGCCGGTTCTGTTCTTGCCGGAATCGTACCACTTGAAAAGGCTGAAAAAGCAGCACTCAATTTTTACTATCAAAAGCATAACCAGTTTGAAGGAATGATCAGTATTGATGAGATATCGATCATTTCGACTTATACTGAATCAGAAAGCGATATCCCGTATTATTACGTGTTTCATATCAATAAGGGCGGATATGTGGTAGTTTCTGCAGAAGACCTGCTACATCCTGTCATCGCATATTCATTCAAAAACGAATTTGACACACAACTGAAAGGGTTGGCATCTCGTGGGCTGATGAATTATTACAAGGACATGATACGCTTTGTCAGGCAGCAGGATCAACCACAAAGAGGTGATGTGAAAGAAGCATGGAGTATGTATCTTTCTGACGAACTCTCTTCCTTGGTGCAAAACAAGAATTGGGGAAGTGTTGGCCCACTGTTAACCACGCTCTGGAATCAGAACTGGCCATATAATTATTACTGCCCTGAAACGCCAACAGGTGGTTCCGGAGGGCATGTCGTTGCCGGATGCGTGACTACTGCCATAGAACAGATCCTATACTATCACCGCTGGCCAGACCATGGAAGAGACAGCCTTTCTTACATCCCGACAGAACATCCTGAGTATGGAGTTCAGTCCGCTGATTTTGAAAATACATGGTACAGGTATGAAGAAATGTCTGACCATCCGGAAACAGTAAATCTTGCTATTGCTGAGCTGCTTTATCATGTAGGCGTAGCTAATCGTATGGAGTATGGTCCTAGTGGTTCTGGAGTAGGTTACAGCAGCTATGAAGATGATTCAACCTATTATTATTTTAAATTGCTGAATTACCATGACCATTCATATTATAGAGATAGTACTACTTATGAGGATTGGATATATATCCTCAAAGACAATATGGACCGGAAGCTGCCCGTATATTATGCAGGTTTCTATAGTGGCGGAACAGTAGGCCATGCCTTCGTATGTGATGGTTACCAGGACTCTGCCTATTTTCATTTTAATCTGGGATGGGGAGGTCAGAGTAATGGGTACTATACCATAGATAGTGTCTCGGGGTTCAATTACTTCCAGTATATATCAACAGAAGTATACCCTGATACATTAAATTATTCCTATCCATTATATCCTTCAGGTGCAGATACGCTGACCTATGTGGAGGGAAGCATAGAAGATGGCAGCGGTCCCATACAAAACTACCTGAACAACCATTATGCTTCCTGGCTTATCGATCCACAAAATGAAATGGATTCAGTTACCAATATTAGAATAGAGCTTAAAAGACTTGACCTTTATCAGGATGGAGACAGGTTATATATTTATGACGGAAAGGATAATTCCGCACCCTTAATAGCGGAGTTCAGTGGCTTCCTTGAAGGTGATTCTGCAATAACTTCAAGCGGGAATCAGGCCTTTGTCGAATTTATCACCGATGGGGCCAATACTTCTGACGGTTTTTATCTGTCGTATTATTCTGAACAGCCTATCTGGTGCTCCGGCACTACACAGATAACTGAGGCATCCGGCACCTTTGATGATGGCAGCACAGATTTTTATTACAATAATGATAGAGTTTGTATCTGGGATATTGATCCCGGGATCGTCTGCCCGTCACTGGAGCTTTCTTTCAATTATTTCATAACCGAAGATAGTGCTGATATATTATATGTCTATGACCTGGAGAATATGGAACTCCTGGCTGAGATCAGCGGGGAATATACCACTCCGCCCCCGCCTGTTGTATCTGGTAGCGGTAAGATAAGACTACGTTTCAAGACAAATAATAGTGAACGTAATGAAGGCTGGGAAGTCACCTATCACATGGTATCCATTGATGAGGTCGACCAACCGCTTTACCTTAATGTAAGACCAAACCCTGCATCAACAAGCTTCAATGTTGCCTTCACCTTATATGATCAAAGGCAGGTCAGTATCGACCTCTATGATGTTGCTGGTGAAAAAGTAAGAAGCTTGCAGGAGCAACATTTACTTCCCGGCACTTATTCATTTGAATATAGCATCGAAAGACTGAAAGCAGGAATGTATTTTTGTAGGATGCAGGCGGGAAATGTTACGGAGGTTAGGAAGCTTGTTGTTCATTAATA
>JAIOSQ010000179.1 GCA_021107535.1 Bacteroidales bacterium
TAAAGACTGAAATGTGAATTAAAAAAAAGCTGTCTCAAAAGATTCCGGATTCCAGGTTTTGGAGTTTGATTTCCGGAATTTGGAGTTTTACTAAAGATTCGTTCTTTTCCTTTCAAAAAATAAGCTCAGCAAATCCGAGCATTCCTTCTGCAATACTCCATGGGTTACTTTTGTCTGCGGATGCAGCACGGATGTATTCAATAAAGTGTAACCTCTTTTTTTATCGGCGGCACCGTAAACGATCCTGCCAATGCGAGTCCAAAAAGCAGCCCCTGCACACATCACACATGGTTCCAGCGTAACATAAAGTGTGCAATCCCCAAGGAATTTCCCTCCCAGGTATTCTGATGCAGCAGTAAAAGCCTGCATCTCTGCATGGGCCGTAACATCATTTAGTTTTTCAGTAAGGTTATGCGCACGTGCGATGATCCTGTCTTTGCAAACGATCACTGCCCCCACTGGTACCTCATCAAGCTCAAATGCTTTTTCGGCTTCTTTCAGGGCCTCCCGCATATAATATTCGTCATCGAAAACTATCATGGGTGTATAATTACTGAGTAAAGTTATAACAAAGCAGACGATATCAGGTACCAGATTTCTGAATTCTGCTATCTGATTTCTGCTATCTGATTTCACTCAACCGTAATCCCCATCCGTTCCATCAGGATCGTAGCATTCATATTTTGTGCGATGCCTTCTGTAAGGGTGTAGTCGTAGCTAAGCTGGTCTTTATTTATGTTTACCTCAAAGCAGCGGTTCTGAATATTTTCGGGAAAGTGCTCTTCCAATTCCCCGAGAGAAAGATCATGTGTAGCAATGATGCCCGCAGCTTCCAATAATATCAATTGTTTTACCAGTGCCTTGGAACCACTTTGTTTATCGCGGGAATTTGTCCCTTTCAGTATCTCATCGAGTATGATAAAGATCTTCTTGCCTTCTTCCAGCATATCAATGAGCATCTTCAGCCTTTTCAGCTCCGCATAAAAATACGATTCGTTATTCGCAAGTGAGTCAATGGTATGGATACTTGTGAGCAGTTCAACAGGGGTGATAACAAACTTTTTCGCACACACCGGGGCTCCGCATGATGCCAGCAGGATATTTACCCCTACAGTTCTCAGAAAAGTGCTTTTACCTGCCATATTTGCTCCTGTGAGAATGGTGAAATTCTTCCATCCTGTGACATGATAATTATTGCATACCCTTTTGCGACTATGTATCAGGGGATGACCCATCATTTGGGCTTCAAGTAGTAGCTCATCAGCTTCGCTGATCTCAGGAAAGATAAAATCAGGATTGTTGTAGCTATATCCCGCCAGGGAAATATATGCATCTGTTTCCCCCATTACCCTGAACCATTCAGGTAAGCGTTCCCTGTACTTCTTTTGCCATGCTTCAAGCCTGACCGACTGGCGAATATCCCAGAGTAAAAGCACGTTCATCAGGAAACCTGCCAGCAGGTTCAAGCGGGTGTCGAAGGCATTGGAGATGCGGGCCAGCTTCCGGATCGCTTCGCTGGCATTGAGGCCATCAGGCATTAACTCCTCCCTGATCCTTTGCATTCTTTCGGAAGTAAACCGCTCTTTCTCTATCAATCTGAAAAGAGCACTGAATTTTTTCAATACCGTGTATTTTCGGCTGAGGAGATTATGTTTGACATTAACCCGCCTGTGTTTGATCCCTGCCAGCATGAGCGGAATGCACAGGTATGCCAGAAAAAGCCAGAAAGAAATGACACTCAGAACAGAAAGAGTAAAAACTATCAGAGTGATTATCGGTACGGCTATGATCAGCATCCTGAAAAAAGGAGATTTAAAATCCGGGGAAGTGTTCACCCATTCCCTGAGGCCGGAAATATCCTCCGGATGTTCTTCAGCCATCAAGCCAAGAACACGAAAATCCTGCCGCCATTCAAACATGGGGGCAAGCTCAGCTATGGCTTCCTGCCTCCCTACGATCTCCAATTTTGACTTCTCGATATAGCTTAGCAATACAGCCAGCCGGCCTTTCCCTGGAATGGTGGAAGTGCGATTAACATATTGAAAGAGGCTACCCTTTCCGAACAGGTCAAGGTCGTGTGAAAAATGATGGCCTTTATTCACAAATTCATTCCCATCCTCAAAATCGCCATAATTCCATTCCATAGCAAGTTCTTCTTCCCTGTTGATCCTGAGTAAGTGCTCCACGATGGCCATTCGTCGGTATAGCAGGTTGTGTTTCCATACCAGGTATCCAAAGATCAGGGATCCTGTGATCATTACAACACCAAAAGCAGTCCACGACCATGAAGTAGAAAGGTATATGGCGACCAGCAAGAGCAAGAATGAAGTAATTCTAAACAGCGCGTATTTTCGAATCCTATGGGTTAGGATATCCCTTTCTGTGGAATACCTTAAATGAAGGTTTTGATATTTTTTCTTAATCTCTTCCTGTGTCATTTAGTTTGTTTTTAATAATCACTCCTACCAGCAACACAACAGCAGCAACGATAAAGGCGGGAATAAATGAAGCTTTAATTTCAATTTCTTCCGGGACGAGGATACCGGCAATAAAAAACCCAATATTAACAATGAAACCTGAGAGTATACTTGCAAGTGCCAGCTTTCTGTATTCCCGGACGTTTTTCCGGATAAGAGCCAAAAATGTAATGGGTGCAAAGATCACAACAGTAGCCAGTCCGATCAACATCAGATCAACAATGCGCGGAAAAACCAATGCCATCACCATGGCAATGATCCCAAAGATGAAGGTAGTGATCAGTATTTTCAGGCGTTCCTGTTTAATATTCCTTTGTTCTTTTCTCTTTCTCCAGCCACTGAAATCCCTGACTGATGAAATAGCTACAAGGTTCAGGAAGCTATCTCCTGAAGACATTAAAGCAGACAGCAAACCTACCACGGCAAAGCCAAGTACAAACGGGCTTGCATGGCTTTCGAGGAATATCCATACTGTATCTTTGGGGTCATGTGCGCTACCACCGTTAATGTATACTGCCATCCCTACCAGGGGAAAGATGATATAAAAAGGCAGCATTCCCAGTCCGGAAAGGATGGTAACTCTTCTGGCTACCTTTTCACTTTTTGCCGCAAGCAGGCGCTGCCAGATGTCCATTCTTACCATGACTGATGGAGCAAGAAAAAGAGGCAGGCCAATAATAAATATCCACCCATAATGGGTTCCGCTCAGAAATGTTTCCGGAAGTTCGGTGATGCGGGTAAAAGCCGCAGTATCATTATAAATTCCCGGGATAAAGATGAGGATGATCATTATGACGATCACAATAAATTGTATTGTATCGGTGATAATGACCCCCGACAGGCCGGCTATGGCCGTATATGCGATCACCACCATACAGGAAATGATGGCTGCCTCGAGATATCCAATGTTGAATGCCAGCTTTAAAAGTGTGGCCATGCCTACAAATTGTGCAGCAAGCAGGAAAAAGAAAATAAAAATATTTACTCCACTGACCACGGCAGAAAAGGCCCTGGTGAAATTTTTATCCTCTGCCAGGCTGAAGTGCCTGATCAGGAATTCGGGGAAGGAATATAGCTTCATTGTTCTTCCCCTGGCGTGTATGCGTGCTGCAAAACGTGCAACAATAAAAAATCCGATCACATAGGCGATACCAATGCCCACGGCAGCAAAACCGGATTCATAGCCCATGGCGATCAGGCCGATGGAAGTCCCGCCTCCAACAAAGGTGGCAAGAGTAGTGAAGACCAGCGGAAGCGTAGCTGTATTCCGGTTATTGACCAGGTAATTATCGATATCACCCATCTTAACATGCCGGAAGGCAAACCATGCGATCACCAGCAGATAGATAAGGATCCAGAAGACAAACCAGTTCATATTTTTAAGGATAGCATTCTAAAAAATGGATGCCATCCATAAGTTATTTAACGATCGTTAGTTCGTCGATAATATTTTGTGCGCCGGCATATTTATCAATAATGAAAAGCACATAGCGGATATCCACATTGATGGTTCTTTGCAGGGCAGGCTCAAAGGCAATATCACCGCTCATGGCTTCCCAATTGCCATCGAAGGCTAGTCCGATCAGTTCTCCGTCGCCATTGATGACAGGGCTTCCTGAATTACCTCCTGTAATATCATGATCAGTGAGGAAGCAAACAGGCATCACATCACCATCACCATAAATACCATAGTCTTTATCCTTCCACAGATTCTTCAGTTTAGCAGGAACCACAAATTCCCAGTTGTCCGGGTCTTCTTTTTCCATCACCCCGTCAAGGGTGGTAAAATATTCATAACGAACCGCATCACCCGGATAATAATCCTGAACAGTGCCATAGCTTAAACGCATGGTAAAGTTGGCATCTGGATAAAATACCTTATCCTTGTCCATTTCACGTAATCCGGCCATAAACAACCTGTTGCCCCTTGTGAGGTACTCATCGGCCTCAGCCATTTTATCACTGATTACTTCATAGTTATCGCTGAAAGCTTTGATGGTTTCGTAAGCAGGGTCTTTGGCTATTGTCTTTGCCTTTGGATTATCCAGCAAAGCATAGACTTTTTCAGGACTTGAGAATATACTTTTTTCAAAAATAATTGCAGCCCAATCCGTAAAATCACCATTGTATTTTTCCGCCAGTTTTTTCAGCATTTCAGGTTGCTGTTCTTCCGGCACATTCAAATAATACATTTTCATCATGGCAGCCAGCAAATTCCGGTCGATGCCGGCATTATAGTTTTTAAAATACCGCTCAGTGTAAGCCTTGAGGCCTTTCACTGCACGATCTATTTTTTCCTGTTCAGCTTTTTCATCAAGCAGTTTCCTGAGGGAACCGAAGCGGCCTGCAAAGCCGAGAATCTCACTGCCCCGGGATATGGCTTCCCTGTAATACCGTCTCGATAGGTTATATTGTTTCAGAATGTCATAGCCTTTTTCAATATCAGGCAGTGCTTGTCCGTATTTGGCTTCCCTGGCAGGATTAGCGTTTACCCACGCTGAGAAACGCACTTCAAGTTCAAGCTTCTTATCATAAACCTTCAGGCGTTTCAGGCCTTTGGTCTGACCGATATAATATTTCCAATAATTGGCAGTGCCTGCATATTTAGAAGCATATTGTATTCTCACTTCATTGTCGGCATCCATGCCTTCGCGCATGATGGCCAGTTTCTCTGCCCTGATCTTAACGATGGTCATATTTGATTCGTCCACGGCAAGCTTTACTCCATAAGATGTAAGATACCTGTCCGTGCGGCCAGGATATCCCAGGATCATGGAAAAATCACCCTTTTTGACACCCTTCACAGAAACAGGCAGGAAGTGTTTCGCTTTCAGTGGGATATTTTCATCTGCATAATCGGCAGGGAGGCCATCCGGTGCTGTATAAACACGAAATATGGAGAAATCTCCGGTATGTCGGGGCCACATCCAGTTATCAGTATCAGCTCCGTACTTCCCAACAGAAGATGGAGGTGCTCCAACCAGCCTGACATCCCTGAAAACCTCATAAACAAAAAGATAGAATTCATTCCCCTTGAAAAAGCTCCTTACGCTTGCAGTATAATGTGTGTCTTCCGTAGCTTCCGCCTCAATTTCATCCCCGATCTTGTTTATCTTTTCATTGCGTTCGGTTTCGGTCATATCATCATTCAGGCCTTCAAGAACCCTGCCGGTCACATCTTCAATGCGTACCAGGAAACGCACTGAGAGTCCGGGGTTTTTTAATTCCTCCTCAAAACTCATGGCCCAGAAGCCATCACTCAGGTAATCATGCTCAATAGTGCTGTGTGACTGTATGGTACCATATCCGCAGTGGTGATTGGTGATCAGCAATCCGTCTTTGGAGATGATCTCTGCGGTACATCCGCGCCCAAAGATCACGATGGCATCTTTCAAGCTGGAGTTATTAATACTGTAAATCTCTTCCGCCGTCAGGTTCAGGCCCATCTCCTGCATATCAACATAGTTCAGGCGGTCAATAAGCATGGGGATCCACATTCCCTCATCAGCTTTTGTGTTGGTCGACAAAAGCATGATAAAGCCAGTCAAAAAGTAAAGTAATTTTTTCATTGCTAAATTGTTAAACTGTTAAATTGTTAAATTGTTATTTCGGCCATCCACTCAAAACTCAACAACTTGTCCTGAGCTTGTCGAAGGGCCCAAAACTCAACACTTATATGTATTTCTCCCCTTTTTCGATTTTCACATCATTCACAATCTGGCGGATCTGCTGTTCGTCTGATTTGGAGCAGATCAGTAAAGTACCTCCTTCTTCCACCACGATAAAATCCTTCAGGCCGTTGAGCACAACAAGCTTGTTTTGTGGCACGTTAATGATACATCCTTCCGTATCATAAACCATCACATTTTTTCCGCTTATCGCGTTATTATTGTCATCTTTCTTTCTTATATCATGCAGGGATCCCCAAGTGCCCAAATCCGACCATCCGAAATCAGAGATCCTTACAAATACATTTTTTGCTTTTTCCATCACCCCATAGTCGATGGAAATATTTTTACAAACCGGATAAGTCTCGTTAATAAAGGTTTCTTCTCCGGGGGTATTATAAACTTCAATCCCTTTACTGAAAAGCTTATCTACTTCCGGTAGATTTTCCTGAAATGACTTCATAATACTCTTTAATGACCAGATAAAAATTCCTGAATTCCACAGGAAGTCACCGCTTTCAAGAAATGTTTCCGCCAGCTCAAGGTTTGGTTTTTCAGTAAATGTTTTCACTTTCCTGATCAGTTCATCTCCGGGATATACATTTTCTTCATTGAACTGTATATAACCATATCCGGTATCCGGCCTCGATGGTTTAATGCCCAGGGTCAGCAGCCATTCATTCTCTGATGCGGCTTTCAAAGCGGACCTGAGTGTGTTAACAAATTCAACTTCATTCAGTATGATATGATCCGACGGGGCCACCACCACACTTGCATCAGGGTTTTTCTTTAATATTTTATAATTGGCATACGCAATGCATGGGGCCGTATTCCTTCTCATGGGTTCGCAGAGCACCTGTTCCCCGGATATTTCCGGAAGCTGGCTCATTACCAATTCTTTATAGATGCTATTGGTAACGATCAGGATATTCTCCGGAGGACAAAGCCGGCACAGGCGATGAAAGGTTTGCTGTATCAGCGTTTCTCCGGTACCAAGGATGTCGATAAACTGTTTGGGGTGAGAGCTCCGGCTCATTGGCCAGAAACGGGCACCAATCCCACCGGCCATGATCACACAATAATAATTTTTATTCACTTCCATATATTCCGGTTTTCCTGATAAGGGGATACGGGCCAATACAAATTTATTATGCAAATATACACAGACAGCGTGAAAAATTTATACCGAAGTGATATGAATTATTAATGATTAGTGATTATTACTGATGCGTTAATAATTGATTGTAACTAAATAAGTTAAGTTGTTCTTTGACATTTTGATTGATTTGTTGTTTGGTAAACAGTTCATTTACAGGAGTTTTAGCAAAGACAA